>NZ_BAAHWX010000002.1:0-336390 GCF_054784995.1 Paucilactobacillus salsurae
TTCAAATTGTTCACGAGAGATGTCGCTACTATAATGGTGTGCAAAGCTTTTCATGGATTAAAAACTCCTGTTTTTGATCTAATTTAACTAAAATCAAATCGAATGTCAAAGTATCCAAACACGTTCTAAGCATTCTAATTAAAAAACTAAAAGAGGTTGCAATTGGAATATCTTCTCGATTAGCATCTTGTTGCACCTTAACTTGAAGCTCATTAAAACAGGCACCATTTCCAAATCCTTCAAAGGCACCGGCCACTAACAGCAACCAGTACGGTGTTTTGATACCAAAAAAGATGAGAAGTAAAAAGGATAATATTAGTGTCAAAATACTGATGAAGATGATTTTTTGAGGTGTGAGAATTCGACGTAATGGGGCAACCGATCCAGAACCGGCAAAGTTGGTGATAGAGCTTGGAATTTGAGTTGCACCACCAATTAATGCAGATGTTCCTAAAAGGCCCTGAGCCCACATTGGACAGTAAATTAGGAAACCAACAAATGCGCCCCAAATTAAAGTGAACAATGAAAAGTCAATCATTAATGATCGGTTTTTAAATAATCGAGCTGGGATAATCGGATCAGGTACGTGTTGTTCGACATAAATTAGCATGCTTAAAAAGAAAGCTGCGATTGCAAATGCAGATAATACTACTAGGGGATGCGCTGTCCCAATTAGCTCAATACCACATAGTAAACTAATTAAACCAATTGACATTAATGTAGCACCGTGGTAATCAACCTGTGATCTTTTTAAATGATCGTGATTATTTTCGTAGAAGATTTGAATGATGGTGGCTGAAAGTAAACCAATGGGAACGTTAATGTAGAAAATCCAGTGCCAGGACCATGTGTCAACAATGTATCCACCAATAAGTGGACCAATAATAGTAGCCATACTGTAGCTGGCCGAAACAAAACTTAACACCTGCATTCGTTTACGGGGATCAGTAAATAATTGTGCGTAAATGATGTAGGGAAGCGAAACTAGTCCACCATTGCCAATACCCGCAATCGCACGTGCGATAATTAAAAAAGTAATATTTGGTGCAATTCCTTGAAGAAAAGAGCCAACGACAAAAAATACTGCCGCCAGTTGATAGGCCATCTTATTACCAACGTGTTCACCAAATTTACTCCATAACGGTGTGCTAACAGCAGTTCCTAATAAGAATATTGAGATGATCCAGCCCATCAATTCAATTCCATGTAAGTCCGAAATAATGGCAGGTAATGCAGTATTAATAATTGTATTATCAATCCCGCTCATCGCGTTTGAAAGTAAGAGTGCACAAGTAACGATTAGTATTTGTTTTTTCGACAAAAGAAGCTCCCCAATTGCTTTGATAGTTACATGTTACAACTTTGAAAATAAATTTAAAGGATATTTAGGAGCTGTTTTGGTGATTCAAAAGAATATGTTGGTTCCGAAAAAGTTAACGAAGGATCTGCTCCCCAATTAGCCACGCCAAAATCAACGTTAGCAGCGTTGGCAGCAGTTTGGTCAACGATTGCATCCCCGATATATAAAGTCTGTTCGCGATCGATGCTTAAACTTATCATTGCCTTAATGATCGGATCAGCTGCCGGTTTGGGATTTTGAACTGCATTAGCATCGACAATGATATCCATTTTTTGTTTTAATTCGTCAGGCTCAAGCCGTTGCACGTCAGCATGACTTCGTGAGGTCACAATACCTGTTAAAATATTTTGCTGACGAAGTTCGTCAATCACAGTCATGATGTCAGGATAAAGCGGTTCAACAATTTCGGGATTATTGAGTTCTTGCCGGTATTGCGTCAGTAAAGATTCCTTGTTTGACAAGTCAATATGAAAATAGTCCATTGATGCTTCTACTGAAAGCGAAAAAGTATGTTGTAATTCTGCTTTACTTGCTTGAACGTTGAAGCTCGGTAGGATGGTTTGCATGATGGTTTGATAACTGACAAAACTATTAATTAGTGTGCCGTCAACATCAAACAAAATTAATTGATAGGTCATTTGGTTTCCTCGTTTTTAGAAGTTTTGGTCACAACAGTCAAAATTAACAATTCAATCAAAACTAACACAGTTAACACGATAAAGGCATGCTGACTACCAATGGCAGTGGTGACAGCTTTACTGCCGGCCAATGTACTTTGACTCTGCGAAATAATGGTTGCCACGATTGAAGTGCCCGTTGCGCCTGCAAATTGTTGCAGCGTATTCATAATGGCATTTCCATCTGAGTGTAACGTACTTTTGAGTTGATTGATACCGTTAGTCATAATATTACCAAAAGCTAAACCAGCACCCATCATAAAAATGAGATAAATGAAAATGATTGCTACGTTTGGTAAATGACGTGTGAAAACGGAGAGTAGAATGACGGCGATTAATGTACAACTGGACCCAATTAGGATTGGCGATCTGGCGCCGAAAGAATCTAAAATACGACCACTAAATGGCGCCAAGATCGCACCAAGAGCAGCACCGGGAAGAACAATTAAACCAGCTGTCGTGGCAGTGTTCCCATTCACGAGCTGAATGTAATTAGGAATGATAAATGACAGCCCTAGTGAAGCCAGTTGAAAGAAAAAGAAACTAATCACGTGGCCGGTGAACTTGAGATTTGTAAATGAAGCTAGTTGAATAATTGGGGCAGAAATGTGGAGTGATCGCCAAATAAACAGGAAAATCCCCAAGATACCAACGATAAAAGCCCCTAATACTGATAAGCTCAAAAAGGGGTGACTCCCCATGTTACTAAAGCCAAAAATGAGACCAGAGAACATTAGAATTAAAGCAATAATGCTGAATACATCAAAATGCGTTCGCTGTGGTGTGCTTTTTTGTTGGATACAGAATAAGCCTAACAATAATGAAATGATCAGAATTGGTAACAACAGCAAAAAAATAAAACGCCAACCCAGAGAATTGACGACTAATCCCCCAAATGTGGGCCCGATTGCTGGGGCAATTGCTGTGATTAACGTCCCGATACCCATCATTGTCCCAATTCGATGAGCAGGAACTTGTTCTAAAATAATATTAAACATTAATGGTAACGCGATCCCAGTACCAAAACCTTGAATCATTCGGCCTAGTAACAAAACGCCGAAATTAGGCGCTAAAGCATCCATAATCAAGCCAAGAATGAACAATAAATTGGCCACTAAAAACAGTGATTTAGTTTTAAATGACCGCTTCAAAACAGATGAAAGTGGCACAATGATAGCCACTACCAACATGTATAAAGTGGTCATCCACTGAACTGTTGCAGTGTTGACTTGGAAAGTGTTCATTAAAGTTGGAAAAGAAACGTTCATTGAAGTCTCGACAATCACGCCACTAAATGACAGGAGACCAGTTGCAAATACGGAAGCAGTGACTTTTGGATTAATACGATCTTGATTTTGCACGAAATTCGTCCTTTCAGTTCTGGTGAATATAAAATTGCAGCATTTTTTCAAATATTTTAATGTCGGCACTTGAAAAATGATCTGCAAGTAAATCTTGTTGCTGGGTCATGTATTGATTAATACGGTCGGTGAGAATTTTTGATTTATCAGTGAGGACCACCATTTTCTTGCGGGCATCTGTTGCCGAATCAAAGCGTCGTACGAGACTTTTTTTCTCCATGCGCTGCAGTAGCACCGTAGTGGTGGATCGCTTGATATTAAACTCAATTTCAATGGCTTTTTGAGAAGTTGTTTGATCTGAGTGACGACTGAGAAAGTCGATAATAGACATTTGGGTGCCGGTCAAATCATATTGAGCAGCAAATTGATCAAATTTTTTAGTTAATTGATTGTCCGCTTTTTTAAGCAACCTACCGATATTAGTCATAATTTTCTCCTTTTTGTTAGCTAGCTAACAAAATAACTATAAAGCGAAATTTTTGTCGCGTCAATGACAAAATTAAAAATGATATAATAATAAAAAAATAACAACAGGAGTTTTTATGAAACCAACTAAACGGCAACTTATTCAAACTGGGATCCTGATCGCCATTTTTTTATTGATCCTCGTGTATCCCAAACAATTACTTAATTTTGTGTTGATGTTAATCGGCGTGCTTTATCCATTTATTCTAGGTTTTGCACTCGCGTATGTGTTGAACATTTTATGTATGCGGCTTGAAAAATGGTACTTTCCTAAGTCACAAAATAAATGGGTGATTGGATCACGGCGCCCCTTATCCATTGTGGTGTCGTTAATCATTATTGTGTTGGTCATTTTTGGGATCTTTAAGTTAGTATTACCTGAATTTATCAATGCCTTGACGGGCTTTTTCACAGCCATCCCAAATGTGACAATGCAACTAGTCAACTGGCTACAAAATACTGACCAATTTCCAACAATCACCAAACAACTGAGCCAGTTGAATATTGATTGGACAAGCATTCAAAGCAAAGTGATGAAGTATCTAACGACGGGTGTTAGTGGTGTCTTTGGGTCAACATTTAAGATCTTTAGTGGTATTCTCAGTGGCTTAATGAACTTTATTTTGGCGTTCACATTTTCGATCTACATGTTACTAGGCAAAAACAAATTAACGAAAAATATTAATCGAGTGGCTGATGCTTATATCCCCACGAAACCATTGGAAAAAATTCGTCACGTTTTACGCGTTGCTAATAAAATGTTTAGTAGTTTTATCGTGGGTCAGGTGACAGAGGCTGTGGTTCTAGGGACGTTATGCGTGACGGGAATGTTAATTTTTAGATTTCCAGATGCCATTCCAATCGGCGCATTTGTTGGCATTATGGGGCTCATTCCCATTTTTGGCGCCTGGATTGGTGCGATTGTCGGTTTCTTGTTAATTGTGGTCAACTCACCAATTGAGGCAATTTTATTTATTGTGTTCATTTTAGTGTTACAACAAATTGAAGGTAATTTAATATATCCGCGCGTCGTGGGTACTTCGATTGGATTACCGGGGATGTGGGTGTTACTTGCCATCACAGTTGGTAGTGGATTAGCTGGAATTTTGGGGATGTTTTTAGGTGTCCCAATTACCGCAACCCTTTATCAATTATTGAAAGACGATACAGCACGCCGGCTACAGCGTGAAGAAATGAATAGTTCAGAATTAGAATAGGGAAGTCTTTGCCATGACTAAAATTAAAACTGTTACTTGCCAGGTTCAAACAAGTCAATTAACAACACCATTCGTGACAGCCAAACATACCGTTAACCAAATGGACAGCGTGGTGGTCAAAGTGGTGCTTGAAAATGGTCTTGAAGGCATTGGCTCAGCGACGCCAAATCTCGTTGTCACTGGGGACACAATTGCCACAATTCGGACAATCATTCAAGATGTCTTAGCCCCCGCCCTAATTGATCAAAAAATTGAAAATTTTAAGGCATTATTAGCATTGATTCAAACGACCATCGTTCATAATGAACCTGCCAAAGCAGCAATTGAAATTGCGCTTTATGACCTGCGGGCAAAGTGCAGTCAAACATCATTAGTCGATTTACTGGGTGGTCAACAACAAGTTGTCAAAACTGATTTTACAATCAGTATTGCCTCAATGGAGCAGATGATCGCTCATGCCCAACAAAAAGTCGCCCAAGGCTTTACTGCCCTAAAAATTAAACTTGGTAGCACAGCGATCGAAGAAGATCTGAATCGCGTTCAGCAAATTTCTGCAGCAGTCGGGCCAGCAATCAGATTACGCCTGGATGCCAATCAAGCCTGGACTGCCCAGCAGGCAATTACGGTTGCCAAACAGTTAGCCAAGTTGAACTTACCAATTGATTTCATTGAACAACCAGTGCTTGCAGATGATATTGATGGTCTCAAAAAGGTTACTGATAATAGCCCAATTCCAATTATGGCTGACGAAAGCGTGTTTTCAGCACAAGATGCCTTGAAGATTGTCAGCCAACATGCCTGCAACTATGTGAATATCAAGTTGATGAAAACTGGTGGGTTAGGTGTGGCCGAGAAAATTAATACCATTTGTGAAACAGCGGGCGTTGCTTGTATGGTCGGTTGCATGATTGAATCACCTGTTAGTATTGCTGCTGCCGTAGCATTTGTTGCTAGTCATCAAAATGTGAAATTTGCCGATTTAGATGCGGTTTACATGACCAAAAACAATTCGCAGGATGGTTATTTAACGTTACTGCAAAATCAAATTGCACTAAATCATTCGTTAGGCCTATAAAAATATATTCGTAAATGGTAAACTTTAGAAAAACAGTACTATTGGAGGAGATCGCATGGCTGAAGAAATTTTAGTAACAACCACGGAAAAGATTCCAGATCAAGAGTATGACATTATTGGGGAAGTTTTTGGGTTAACCACCCAGTCCAAAAACATTGTGCGTAATATCGGTGCCGGATTGAAAAATATCGTCGGTGGTGAAATCAAAGATTATACACAAATGATGATTGAAGCGCGCGATGTCGCGATTGAACGACTTCGTCAAAATGCGGTGGCAATGGGAGCTGATGCAGTTGTCATGATGCGCTTTGATTCTGGCTCCATTAGTGCAGATATGCAATCCGTTGCAGCGTATGGGACAGCTGTTAAATTTAAGTAAATAAAAAGTTTGGACATTTTCAAATTGTCCAAACTTTTTTTGATTAGTTTCTTAATTTATCGGCAGCAGGGTCCCAACTACCAGAGAACAATTGTTTCTTTAAATCATCAGCGGTTAAAACGTCTTTTTGGGCGAACCCTTTAAACGGTCGAATGGCTTGCAAGGCAGCATCTTGATAAGTACGGGCACACTCAAGCGCATAATCGTGAATGGAACCGTCCTTGAGATGATCAAGCATTTTAGCGCTCGGTGTGAACTCGGGATGATCAATGCGTTCTTTAACATCTTGTAGTTCTTCTTGGTATTCAGGTCCCAGTTGAATTTGATTAGCATACAGTGCAATTCGATTTAAAAACGCTTGGGCCTCATTACGATAATTGCAGATGTCATTTGGATGTTCTTCAGCAACCGCAATGTTAATTTCACGAGCACGAGTTAAAACATCATTAACTTCATTTTCATTCATGGGTGTCGACATGATGAAGTAACTGGCCAGTAGGCGAATAAATTTCAATGTTTTGGTTTTAATGCCAACGGAGGTTGTCGGATTCAAATCAAGAACACGAATCTCTAAATACTGAATACCATTAGCAGCTAATTTATCAATTGGGCCCTTACCCTTTAGTCGCACGCCATCGTGAAATTCTGTTTCGTTAATTAACTGACCAGATTTAACCCCTTCAATAATATTTTTAGCGTATTGATCGACATTGGTAAAATCTCCTGGATAGGTCATTCCAAAGCCATAAGAACTTTGACGAATACTACGAATGGGACCATCAGGACCTTGACCAGGATTGAAAAAATCACCTTCTGCAACAGGGCTAGCACCGAATAAGTATGTAAGAAGCCAGCGGTAACGCATAAAACCTTGTGCTAGTTTGGTATATAAATGATTTTCTAATTCGATCCGGGTTTTAAATTGGGTTTTAACTTTTGGATAAACAATATCTATCACTCGTGGATCAATGCTGATGTTGATGTGGGCGCCAGCCTGTGTACCTTCACGGTAACCATAACGACTAGCCCATTTATGTAAGTATTTTTCACGTGTTGGCCCCATTTTGGCCAATTGCAGCTGTGATTCATCTGCTGGTAACTTCGGTGGCATGGATAATGGCCAGAGTAATTCGCCTGGTGCCAAGGCTTGTCGTAACGCGTTGTTGATGCTAAATAAATAATGCATGGCATCTAACGCGGTAGCGGCAGGTGGTGTGACAACTTCAGGCATCGTCTCCAATAAATCGTTAGTAATCCAAGGGTTTGTTTGTTCATTGCCAATCCCAAACGGATATGGCTCTTTGCTGAAATTACCATTGGCATCGACTCGCTGCATTTCCACCTCTAGTCCCATGGTAAAATCTTGTGTTTTAGCAACGGCTTCATTATCAAAGATAATTTGCCCAATCTCACTGAACATGTTCTCACGCCCTTATCTATGTATTTTAATTGGTTCTCATCAAATTTTAATAAATAAAATTTTACTCAGTTTACCCATATCACAGTCAAAAGTCAATGAGCATCAAAAAAGATGAGACAGCTGTCTCATCTTCAATCGGTTTATAGATATTTTTGCGCTAATTTTTCCCAATCGTAAGCCCAAACAAAGCCCATCGTTTTTTCACCAGTGTGGACACTAATGACAGGGCCCAAATGGCTTGTATCAACCGGGATAGCTGGAAAGGCTTCTTTAAAGGTGGCAACCCATTCATCACTGACTTCTTGAGCATTCGCGTCGATAATTGTGACACGCAGTGGGTAATCAACTTGATGGATATCTTCTGCAAAATCGTCGCGCGCTTTTTTAAAGGCTTTTTTCATAGTTCGCTCTTTGGTTAAGGCGATAATTTGACCACGTTCATTAAACGTTAAAATCGGTTTAATTCGTAATAAGTTACCAACAAAGGCGGAACTATTAGAAATTCGACCAGTACGTAACAGGTGCCCTAGATCATCCACGATAAAGTAAACGTTAGTAGTCTGCCGCAGCTTTTCTAAAGCCGGCATGATTTGTTCGGCATGGGCGCCATGTTTCACCATTTCAGCGGCTAACAACACCATATTAGCTTCACCAGCACTGGCAATTTTAGAATCAAATGGATAAACTTTCAAACGATCGTACGTCGGTGCAAACATTGATAAATTATCGTAGAAACTGGTAATACCGGACGATAAGTGAATTGAGATCACCTCATCATAACCAGCATCAGCTAATTGATCATAGGTGGTTTGCATTTGGCCCATTGAGATTTGTGAAGTTGTCGGTAATGTTTTTTCAGTTCTGAGACGCTCGAAAAAGGTTTGTGAGTCGATATCAACGTTTTCTAAATATGATTGTTGATTAAAGATCACAGTAATCGGTACCACCGTAATGTTAAATTGTTTAACTAGGTCGGGTGACAAATAGGCAGCGCTATCTGTCACAATTGCGGTTTTCATAAGAGAACCCTCTTTTGTCTGGTTTTTGTTAGATTTTATTATAACAACCTAGCGGATAAAAACAATAAAAACTTAACTCAAGGGTTATCGATAGCGTTGCAAGCAGATTATGGTATCATGAATGTTACTGAGGGTACGATAAGTAAGGAGATTGAATTGTGAGTATTGAAATTCCAGAGAATATGGAAGAAGTGGCCATGCGGCAGGCCCAATTAAAAGTTCGTGGTCAAGAAAAGAGTGCAGACGACATCATTGCTCAGGCACTTCTTGATACCTTGCAGATCTTAATTGATCAAGAACTAGATGGCCACTATGATACGGTTGCTTTTGAGGCGCCAGATTTAGTTATTACTGATCTCATGCACGAAGAGGTTGCTAGACTAGCACCGGAAAAAGAACGATTAATTGATGATTTTAAAGATAACGCGGAACAACTATTTGATCGACTCGAAACCACGGCAAGAAAGGCAGCAGGCTCAAGATAATGACAGATTTTTTAATTGATCATCCACAACCTACAGATTTAGCAGATTTAATGCATATTGAACATGCTGGGTTTACCAATGAAGAAGCAGCGACTGGCGAAGCAATCGCTAATCGCATCAACACAATTAATGACACATTTTTTGTAGCCCGCGATGCTGATCGTAAAGTTATTGGATTTGTTAACGGCCCGGTTATTAGCGAACGATATTTAACTGATGATTTATTTGCTAGTGTTACGACCAACCCAAAAACGGGTGGTTTTCAAAGTATTCTAGGAATTGCCGTTGATCCAGCTCATCAAAATGAAGGCATTGCAACACAATTATTGGATCATTTAGCTAGCACAGCTAAGCAACATGAACGCTTAGCGGTGACGTTAACTTGTTTGGATCGTTTAGTACCATTCTATGCAAAACACGGTTACGAAGATGAAGGAATCTCAGATTCCACGCATGGTGGCGAAGTTTGGCATAACATGATCAAACCATTATAAAAGTAACGAAAAAAGACGTTTCAAAATCAAATCGTTTGCGATATAATCGATTAAAACGTTGACAGGCTTGAGGAATCGTTTTATTATCCATGCAAAGTGGAACTGTGATAAATCGTCCTTATTCCGATTTGGGAATGGGGATTTTTTTGTCAAATGACCTAACGGGGGGATAACGATGATTAAAGAACCGCTGAATAACTTAGTAGTTGTCCCAATTAGGGATGCACTGTGTTGCAAGTAGGCTAACAACTAACACGATAAAAATTTGAGGAGAATAATATAATGAAAAAATGGATTAAAAGAATTGGGATTGTTTTAGCAAGTTTATTGATGGTTGTGGCATTATCAGCTTGTGGTAAAAAAAGCTCATCTGATAAAGCACAATTAAAGACACCTGGAACCTTGACGATTGGTTTGGAGGGAACATTCGCCCCTTATTCATATCGCCAAGATGGTAAGTTAAAAGGTTTTGAAGTTGAACTGGGCAAAGCAATTGCTAAAAAAGCCGGTTTGAAGGCCAAGTTTGTGCCAACTAAGTGGGATTCTTTAATTGCTGGTGTTGGTGATCACAAGTTTGATATTGCATTAAATAACATTGGCGTAACCAGTGCCCGTGAAAAGCGTTACTTATTCACGACACCATACATTTACTCACGAGAAATTTTAATTGTTAAAAAGGGTAACACTGACATCAAATCAATTGATGACATTAAAGGCAAGAAATTTGCTGAAGGTACGGGAACCAACAACGAAACGATTGCCCAAAAATTTGGCGCCAAAATTTCACCATCTAGTGAATTTACGTCAACTCTGGACCTAGTTAAGCAAGGTCGTGTAGATGGAACTTTAAACTCTCGTGAAGCATATTTAGCATACGTGAAGGATAATCCTTCAGCTAAGAATGACTTTACGGCTACGATGGTACCAGATAGTAAGGCAGAACCTGCTAAAATTGCTGGTCTAATTGCTAAAGACAATCCAGCCTTACAAAAGAAGGTTAATAAAGCCTTGAAAGAACTTCGTCAAGACGGTACATTAACTAAGATTTCTAATAAGTACTTTACTTCAGACATCACTAAGAAATAGAACATTGATTTACATTTTGAAAGGGACTTTTTATGTGGCATACAATTGTTCATTCGACCCCAGAAATTTTTTGGGCCGGTGTTAAATTTACCATCCCACTGACATTAATTTCTTTTGCCATTGGGTTTGTCATCGCGGTGGTGACAGCCTTAATTCGAATTTCCAAACCCAAAGGTAATCCGGTTGTCGTAGGCCTTTGGAACGTCGTTAAAGCAATTTTTAGCTTTTATGTGTGGTTATTTCGTTCAACCCCACTATTAGTGCAATTGTTTATCGTCTTTTTTGGGCTACCCAATATTGGGATTCAGTTCGATGCGTTTACTGCCGGAATTATCACATTTTCGTTAAATACAGGTGCGTACTGTTCTGAAACTGTCCGTGGGGCTATTTCATCCATTCCAGAAGACCAATGGGAAGCAGCCTATTCAATTGGCATGACCTATCAACAAGTATTGTTTCGAATTATTTTCCCGCAAGCGCTACGAGTTGCGTTACCACCACTGTCAAATTCATTTATTGGCCTAGTTAAAGATACTTCTTTAGCTAGTTCCATCACGATTTTGGAAATGTTCATGGTCAGTCAACAGATTGCGGCCAAAAATTACGAACCATTGTTGATGTATTCCATTGTGGCGTTGGTGTATGCTGTTTTTTGTTCAATTTTAACAATTGCACAGCACTATCTGGAAAAATACATGTCACGGTATGTTCAAGCAACGGGGGAATAAGCAATGATAAAATTAGAACATGTTGATAAGCAGTTTCGGGATCATCATGCGTTGAATGACATCAATGTGGAATTTCCAGCTCAGCAGACGACGGTGATTGTTGGTCCTTCTGGTGCTGGCAAATCAACACTCCTGCGCTCATTGAACTTGCTGGAAAAACCAAATTCAGGCATTTATCGATTTGGTGAAGACACGATTGATTTTTCAACGGATCTTTCGACTAAGCAAGTTTTAAAAATTCGCCGAAAAACGGGGATGGTGTTTCAAAGTTGGAACTTATTTCCGCATTTGACCATTTTAGAAAATATTACTGAAGGTCCAATTCGCGTTCTCAAGCAATCTAAAACGGATGCTGAAAACAAGGCCAGAAAATTATTAGCTGAAGTTGGTCTGGAAGATACACAAAACCGCTATCCTAATCAATTATCCGGCGGCCAACAACAACGTATTTCAATTTGTCGAGCATTAGCCATGGATCCGGAATACATTTTGTTTGATGAACCTACCAGTGCACTTGATCCAGAGCTAGAAGCGCAAGTTTTACATGTGTTATTAAATCTAGCACAAATGAAACAATCGATGATTGTGGTGACACACAATATGGAATTTGCGCGGCGGGTTGCTAATCAAATTATCTTTTTAGAAGATGGTAAAGTTGAATTTGATGGCACTGCTGATGAATTTTTCAATAAACCAAGTCAACGAATTGCAGAATTTTTACAAGGCATGCAATTCTAAATAAAATGGCATTACTCAGTTATTACAGTGAGTAATGCCATTTTTTTAAATTTTTTTACTAATTTCGTAGCCTTTGGGATGACTTTCGTGATCAGCTGGTAAGGCATCTTTTGCGTAGAAGATTGCATATTCTTCGTCATCTGGACCTTTAGCGACAATCAGATCATCTGCTTGTTTAGATTTCTTAAAGATTTGGCCCTTCCGGACTGCTTCGTTATAGTCGTTAATGTTGGCAATTGAATCACCGGGATTGAAGAAAATTCTGTTAGGCATATTTCTCACGTCCTTTAACTTATTTTTTAACGAGTAATGGCACCAGTGTGCGCTCCAAAATGTGGTCTTGGATGGCCACGTAAAATTCGTTGAGCCAGTACCCGTTTTCTAATGGCAACATGTCATCGAGCGCATACACCGTTAATAGATAATTGTGGTCGGCATTCGGTGGCGTAGGGCCGTAGTAGTGACGGGTGGTCAGAGGATCAGTTTCATGAATCATGCCACCAGCAGTTGAGTTATTACCCTGCAGCATACTGAATGAGTGCTCACGACTAGCATTTTCTGGAATTTCAGTGATATCAGCGGGAATATTAGCTGCTAACCAATGAATCCAAGTAAAACCGCTTACCGGTACTGCATCATAATCTAAAAATTCGATGGCCAATGTTTTGGCACCGCTTGGCACATTTGAAATGGAGATTGGAAATGAAACAAAGGGTGCACCATTATATTTCAACTTTGGATCACAGTGTTTGGTATATTGATCAGGTAAGTGATCATCAACCAATGGGACATGAATATCCATGACATGACCTCCTAATCATTCTGATTACTTTTATTATACAATTTTTTGGCGTGAATGGTCCATTTTATCGAGTATTGTGTCCGGTAAAAAAATTCGTGATAGAAAAATATTTGACATTTGATGCTTGACAGATAAAAAAGAAGTGTGTAATCTAAGCACCAATTAAATATCGTCCATATAAACCGATGAAGTGGAGATCAAAATTATTGTGCCCGCCAAGAGAGTCACCATTGCTGAGAATGTGACCGAACGCAGATAATCAAATGGACCACGGAGGGAGCGGCCAACGGTGAAAACCAATTACCCCGCTACGTACAGGCATACGTCAGTTGCCAGGAATGTGAATACGCATTTCGATAAGATGTGGAAGTTTTAGATCAACGTGTTAGGCGATGTGGTCTAAACGTGCTCCGGAAAACTGCACCCTCCGGTTAACACAATAAAAGTAAAATCCCAAGACCGGGGATTTCACTTTTATTCCGTTAATCCTCAGGTGCAACCCGTTTTCCTCCGCACTCTTTCAAACTAAGGTGGCACCGCGGAAAATGTATCCGTCCTTAACAACACAATTTGTGTAGTTGTTATGGGCGGTTTTTTTATTTGAAGGAGGAGACACCATGGTCCCAGAAAGATTATCAAAGTTAGCACAACGTTATCCGGCAGTACCGGTCACCGTTCAATTTACAATGAGTGATTTTAAACCAGTTGAAATTTTTAATGCGTTGAAGGATGCAAATGAACCCGGTTTTTTGTTAACTGGTAAACCTAAAAGTACTGAAGATGGTTATACCTTTATTGGGTTAGCGCCGAAACAAACTTTTACGTATCGTGATGGTTATTTAACAACAACTGATACGAAGGGCAACGAAACGATCCAGCAAACATCGCTAAAACCAATTTTAGAAAAACTATTAAAAAAATATCAAACACCAAGATTGCCTGACTTACCACCGTTCACTGGCGGCTTAATTGGCTATTTTAGTTATGATTATGCCAAATATGCGACCACCGCGTTGACGAAAAATGTTCAAGATCCAATGCAACTAGATGACGCCGATCTATTACTAGTCGATCGTGTGATTGCCTATAATCATCGTGAAAAAAAGGTGACAATTAGCCAAATTGTAGCAACTGAAGATCTTGATCTTGATCAAGTCTATGAGCAAGTGCTTGCAAGCTTGGAAGATCTACGCACGACAATTGCCGACATTGCCCCGAAACCATTACCAACGTTTGCGTTAACGAAGCCATTTCATTTTCAGTTTTCTCTGACAGAATTTAGTCAACGAGTTGCTTTAGCACAACAGCATATTGTGGATGGCGATATTTTTCAAATGATTTTTTCAAATCCACAAGCTGCAGAAATGGATGGTTCGTTGTTAGGGGTGGCACCGACGTTGTTTGCTGACAGTCCATCTCCGTATCAATTCTATTTCCATCATCGTGATTTTGAAACAGTGGGCGCCAGTCCAGAAACGTTGATTACAAAACGTGACGATACTTTGTTTACGTATCCATTAGCAGGAACGAGAAGACGAGGTGAAACACCTGAAGAAGATGCAAAATTTGCTCACGAATTACAAACTGATGAAAAAGAAAAAGCTGAGCACAATATGCTGATTGATTTGGGCCGAAATGACTTAGGGATGGTCAGCCAGTTTGGTAGTGTGCAGGTCACGCAAACACGTAATCTATTAAAATTTGCGAATGTCATGCATTTAGGCTCAACTGTTGAAAGTAAAGTCGCACCTGATGCATCAGGTTTAGATGTGATCAATGCGGTTTTGCCGGCAGGAACGTTATCGGGAGCGCCAAAAATTAGTGCGATGCAAATTATTGCTGATTTAGAAGATCGTAAGCGTGGTGTCTACGGTGGCTGCTTAGGATACTTGGATTTTTCTGGTGATTTAGATTTTTGTATTGGGATTCGGTTAACTTATCGGAAAGGCAAGCACATCGTCGTTCATTCCGGGGCCGGGATTGTCGCCGATAGTGTTGCGAAATATGAGTACCAAGAATTTAATAACAAGGCCCTTGCCGTGGTGAATGCGATCAATAAATCAGACGTTGGAGGTGTCGCTCATGCTTTATCTAATCGATAATTACGATAGTTTTACTTATAACTTGTACCAATTAATTGGTCAATTAACAGATGAGCCAATTAAAGTGATCAAAAATGACGAATTGACGGTTGAACAGTTGGAACAACTGCATCCTACTAAACTAGTTTTGTCACCTGGGCCAGGTCGTCCGGAAGACGCGAATAACATGCCGGCTATTCTACAAGCATTTCTTGGTAAAATTCCTATTTTAGGTGTATGCCTTGGCCATCAAGCAATTGGCGAGGCATATGGGGGTAAAGTCGTTCATGCACCACAATTAATGCATGGCAAACCATCACTGATGACCCAAATTGGGTCGGATAACTTATTTCAAAACTGCCCACAAAGTTTTGAAGCTGCTCGTTATCATTCGTTAGTTTTGGATCCTGACACTATTCCGGACGACTTAACTGTCACAATGACAGCAGAAGATGGCACGATTCAAGCAATTGCCGATGAAAAAAATTTGGTCTATGGTGTTCAGTTTCATCCAGAATCAATTATGACTGAACCTGAGGTGGGACGCCGAATTATCAGTAATTTTTTGCAAATTAAAGTCCCTGATTTACAAAAATAATGAAAAAGCACTTGCATTTTTTCTCATAATGTTTTAATGTAATAACCAATCAAATATTCGTCCACATAAACCAATGAGATGGAGATCAAGATAGCCGTGCACGCGCAGAGAGTTGACGTTGCTGAGAGTTCAATCGAACGCAGACTATTAAATGGACCATCGAGGGAACGGCCAAAGATAGTGATATCGATTACCCCGTTACGTCAGACACGCGTGAGATTGTCGGAAATGTGATTGCATTTCTTTGAGATGTGGGAGGTTTTAGGCAGTATAGCCTAAACGTGTTCAGGAAAACTGCTTGTTGCGGTTAACCCGCTAAAAGCCAAATTCCAAGTTCAGAAATTTCGCTTTTAGCACGTTAATCCTCACAAGCAACCCGTTTTCCTTCACACTCTTCCAAAATAAGGTGGCACCGCGGAAAAAATAATCCGTCCTTATAACAAATGATTTTTGTTATGTGGACGGATTTTTTGTTACAAAAATTTTCAAGAGGGTGCAACAAATGACAAAAACAATTAAACGATGGCAATTCTTTATTATCATTTAACAAGCATTATTGATAGATCAAAACAAAAAATGAAATGAGGAATTTAT
This sequence comes from Paucilactobacillus salsurae, assembly GCF_054784995.1. NCBI lineage: Bacteria > Bacillati > Bacillota > Bacilli > Lactobacillales > Lactobacillaceae > Paucilactobacillus > Paucilactobacillus salsurae. The sequence goes on from NZ_BAAHWX010000002.1 coordinate 16,580, forward strand.
AATGATTGAAACAGCAATTAAGAAAGTCGCAAATGATGAAAATTTAACTTTTGATGAGGCCCAACAAGTGATGGACGAGATTATGAATGGGGAAACAAATGATATTCAAATTTCTTCATTTTTAACCGCCTTAAGTATGAAACATGAAACGGTTGATGAAATTGCCGGGAGCGCCAAATCAATGCGCGATCATGCCGCTAAATTTAATGCCGATGAAACAGTCCTTGAAATTGTTGGTACAGGTGGGGATCATGCAAACACCTTTAATATTTCAACTACATCAGCCATGGTAATTGCCGCTGCTGGCATTCCAGTCGCTAAGCACGGTAACCGGGCTGCATCTTCAAAAAGTGGCGCAGCTGATGTGCTTGAATCACTAGGTGTGAACATTAATTTAACGCCTGCCAAAAGTGAAGCACTCCTGCACGAAATTGGTTTTTGTTTCTTATTTGCCCAAGAGTATCACCAAGCAATGAAATACGTGATGCCTGTTAGAAAGACTTTGGGAATTCGTACCGTCTTCAATATTCTTGGGCCATTAACTAATCCGGCACATGCTACAAAACAATTGTTAGGTGTTTACGATGAAACCTTACTCGAACCAATGGCCAATGTATTAAAACAACTTGGTGTTAAGGATGCAATGGTTGTCCATGGTCAAGATGGGTTAGATGAAATCACCTTGAGCAAGCCAACTAGTGTTGTTGAATTACGGAACGGCAAAATCACTAAATACACGATTGATCCAAGAGATTATGGAATGAAATTAGTTGATAAAAGTGAATTAGTTGGTGGGACACCACATGAAAATGCGCAAATTACTAAAGATATTTTAGCGGGTAAACAAGGTCCCAAATATGACGTTGTCTTATTGAACGCCGGCGCAGCGTTACACATTGCTAATCCGGCATTAAGTATTCAAGATGGTATTGATTTAGCTAGAAAAACCATTGAAAGTGGTAAAGCTAGTGAAAAACTCACGCAATTAATTCAATATACTCAGGAGGCCGTTGCATGATTTTAGACGATTTAGTAGCGGTCACTAAAAAGAGAGTGGCTAAAGAAAAAGAAATGATTTCATTAGCAGCACTTAAACAACAGGTGGCACAGTTGCCAGTTGATGAAACCAAACCATTTGAGGCGGCACTGGAGAAATCAGGAATGAATATCATTGCAGAAGTAAAAAAAGCCTCTCCTTCAAAAGGCATCATTGCGGAACAATTTCCATATGTAGAAATTGCAGAAGAATATGATGCTGCCGGTGCCAATGCCATTTCTGTTTTGACCGAACCAGAGTATTTTTTAGGGTCATTAGACTATTTAAAAGAGATTGTGCAACACGTTCAGATCCCAGTATTACGCAAAGATTTTACGATTGATGAATACATGATTTACCAAGCCAAACTAGCAGGTGCATCTGCGGTGCTATTAATTGTTAATATCTTGACTAAGTCACAATTACAAGATTATTTGAATCTCGCTGAGTCATTGGGCATGTCAGCATTAGTTGAGGCTCACGACGAAAACGAAATTAAAACAGCCATCGAAGTGGGTGCTAAAATTATCGGCATCAACAATCGCAATTTAAAAGACTTCTCCGTTGATTTCAGTAACAGCGAACGTCTACGAAAACTTGTCCCGGATGACTGCATTTACGTTGCTGAAAGTGGCGTTAAACAAGCTCAAGATACGCAAGTATTACGACAACATGATATTCATGTGGCACTAGTTGGTGAAACGTTAATGGAGTCAGATGATAAAAAGAAAATGTTAGCAGACCTAAAGGAGCCGATGTCAGTTGACCAAAGTTAAAATTTGTGGCATTCATTCGCTCACAACAGTACCCATATTAAATGAACTGCAACCAGATTTAGTGGGGTTTGTGTTTGCTAAAAGTAAACGGCAAGTGCAATTACAAGAAGCACTAACGATTAAGCAAGAATTATCACCAACAATTAAGACGGTCGGGGTGTTTGTTAATCCCACGTTTGATCAAATTGTCCCATTAATCGAACAGCAGGTGATTGAACTAGTTCAACTGCATGGTCGTCAAGATCAAGACTTGGTTGAACAAATTCAAAAGATGGGAGTTCAAGTGACCCAAGTCATTCACGTCACTGATCATTTAACAACAACACCAGATTTTGTCATGTATGATGGTCAGCAACCAGGTAGTGGTCAAAAGATTAATTGGGACCTGATTCAAGCCAATCGGCAACCCTTTTTCTTGGCTGGCGGTCTGACGCCAGACAATGTCCAACAAGCAATTCAGACAGTTCAACCAGATTATGTCGATGTCAGTTCCGGAGTAGAAACTGATGGACAAAAGGATCCAGAAAAAATAAGACAATTTATACGGAGGGCGCGCAATGCAAGAAGCTAAAGAAACAACAACAAAAACCGGCCGCTTTGGAGAATACGGTGGCCAATATATCCCAGAAACATTGATGACAGAAATTGATCGGTTAACCAAAGCATATAATCATTATAAAGACGATCCTGATTTTCAAGCAGAATTAAAAGATTTATTAGTGAAGTATGCTAACCGCCCATCACTTTTATATCATGCTAAACGAATGAGTAAAGACTTAGGTGGTGCACAGATTTATTTCAAACGTGAAGATTTAAATCATACTGGATCACATAAAATTAATAACGTTCTCGGCCAAATTTTACTCGCTAAAAAAATGGGCAAAACGCGTGTCATCGCAGAAACAGGTGCCGGCCAACATGGCGTTGCCACCGCAACAGTAGCTGCATTAATGGGGATGGAATGTGAAATCTTCATGGGTAAATTAGATACCGAACGCCAAGCATTAAATGTTTACCGAATGGAATTACTTGGTGCAAAAGTGAACGCCATTTCAACTGGAACCGGGACACTAAAAGATGCCGTTAACGCCGCTATGCAAGAATGGACACGGCGTATGGATGATACCCACTATGTCATTGGTTCTGTAATGGGTCCTCACCCATTTCCAACGATGGTGCGTGATTTTCAATCTGTGATTGGTAAAGAGATTAAGGCACAGATGCTTGAAGAAACTGGCAAGTTACCAGATGCTGTCGTTGCTTGTGTCGGTGGTGGTAGCAATGCCATTGGTGCTTTCTACGATTTTATTGATGACGAGAATGTTCAACTAATTGGGTGCGAAGCGGCTGGTAAAGGTGTTGACACTGAAGAAACCGCTGCGACCCTTGAAACAGGACGCATGGGCATTTTTCATGGTATGAAATCACTGTTTTGCCAAGATGATGATGGTGATATTGCCCCTGTTTACTCAATTTCAGCCGGTCTAGATTATCCTGGTATTGGACCAGAACATGCCCACTTACAAGCCATTAATCGCGCACAATATGTTGGGATTACAGATGATGAAGCTGTTGAAGCATTTGAATACATCGCAAAAGAAGAAGGCATCATTGCCGCAATTGAAAGTTCTCATGCGGTGGCCTATGTTAAAAAATTGGCACCAACCATGCGACCTGATCAAGTGATTGTCTGCAATTTATCTGGACGCGGTGATAAAGATGTCGCTGCGATTGCACGTTATAAAGGGGTGGATTTACATGACTAGTTTAAAAGAAGCATTTGCAAAAGAGAATACATTTGTGGGCTTCACCGTTGCCGGTGATCCATCAATTGATAAAAGTATCGAATATGTAGTGGCGATGGCTAATGCTGGGGCAGACGTTGTTGAATTGGGAATTCCATTTAGTGATCCGGTTGCTGATGGACCAGTGATTCAGGCAGCTGATTTACGGGCGTTTGCTGCTGAAATCACAACCGACAAAATTTTCACGATGGTGGAACGTATTCGTGAACAGACTGATGTCCCATTGGTTTTCCTATCTTATGCCAATAAGATTTTTGATTATGGTTATGAAGAATTTTATGACCGTTGTGAAACTTTAGGTGTTAATGGGACCGTTATTCCTGATTTACCTGTCGAAGAACGTGGGGAAGTTGCTGAAATTGCCAACCGGCATCATGTCAGCATCATTCCACTAGTGGCACCTACATCTGGTGATCGGATTGAAAAAATCGTTAAGGATAGTACCGGATTTATTTACCTAGTGTCATCTTTGGGGGTCACCGGGATGCGTGATCAAGTTTCCAATCAATTACAAACTACGATTAAAAAAATCAAACAAGTAACTGATACACCTGTGGCTGTCGGATTTGGGATTCACACACCTGAACAAGCACAAGAGATGAATCAGTTAGCTGATGGCGCGATTGTAGGATCGGCAATTGTTAAGTTAATTGAAGAAAATCCACAAAATGCCGCACCAAAGATTACCGAATTTGTGACTGCCATGAAAAATGGCGTTACAACGCACTAAATTAAAAAGATTCCAGCAATTGCTGGAATCTTTTTTAGTCGAGGTAAAGTTGGCGTAAATCGCTCAGTTGCCGATCTGAAACGCCAATGTATTTTTGTAAATAATTCAAAACAGTTCCATATTCATGTTTAATCAAGGTTAAAGCAGTATTAACATAATCAGGTGAAACCGTTGAAAGGGCCAAAATGTTTTCGGTCAACGTTTTTGACACATTTTGTTGTTGCTTTAAGCGATCAATTTTCTGGGTGACGTATTCGCGAGTCACAGCGTTTGTCAGTAAATAATCATCCACAATGGTGTGTTGATCAACTTGCAAGGCACTCAACAAGAAAACGGCACCCATGCCCGTGCGATCTTTGCCGGCCGTACAATGGAACAGGACTGATTCTGTTTCATTAACACTGAGTAATCTATCGAAAAAAGTTTGATAAGAATTTTTAGCTTGTTTCGTTGTGACCATGTTTTTATAAACTTCTAACATATGATCGTAACCTGCTTTAGGCCCATTTAATTCAGCCGCCAGTTGCGCAGAACTTTTGGATGCGTCTGTTTCATCACGGTCAAACACCGGCAATGGGGTATAGGTTGCTGTTGACGGTACTTTGTCCGGTTGTTTTTCGATTTCATCAGGGGCCCGAAAGTCAATATCGTACTTGACGTTTAACTGAGATAAGACCGTCAAATCATCTTGATTCAAGGTATGCAAATGGCCGGATCTCAGCAGACGATGCCACTTGATGGATTGCCCATTGATGGTTTGATAACCACCAAGATCACGAAAGTTATTGCCGTCTTCAATTGGTAAAACACGTTGATTTTGCATAATTTCCTCCCCATACCAATTACGTTATTAAAACTTACTAATTTCCATTGTACATGGTTACGACATGAGAAACAAAGATTAGAGATATTGACCTAAAACTTTGGCGAGATTGTGGCCGGCGATTTGGGAGCCTTTAAAATTAGGATGGAGGCCATCCGTGTAGGCTAAACGCCAAGCCTTTGTTTCGATGATGCCGATGTTTGAAAATGTGGGGACAATTTTTCTAAAAATCGGTGCAAAGGTTTGCGTAAAGGGAATCATTACCATGATTTGCGTGGTTGGATAATACTGCTGCAAACGAGTTAAAAACGAAATTAAGCGCTCAGTGAAAGCGTCCCGTGGGTATGCATGATCATTAACGCCAATATTGACCACAACTAATTGTGCTTTCGGTGGTATAAATGGTGTTTGTTGATCCAATTTATGTAAAAAGCCCAACGCATTTGGAACACCACCCATACCAGGACGTAATAGTCCTGCGGCAGAATAACTAATTCTAGTTACATCTAGGAGTAATAAATCAGCGCAAACGGCCACATAATTTTGGTGAGCACCATAGTCAACAGAAGCGTGCAGCCCGTTTAGCCAACAACCAGCAGTAATTGAATCACCAATAAAGGTGACTGGCGTTTGTGCGGGTGCGGGTGTGACGGTGGCAGTTTCGTCAACAGTCATTGACTGAAAAGCAAAGCCTTGTTGATCAGTCCACACGTCATCTAGATCACTATTGCCAATCATCATAATTTCAATTGTATGCTGGTTGAGTGCCACTGGTATCGTGATGGGCATTTGATTGACACTGAATTTTTGCCAATGTTTGTGATCAATGCGCACACCGATAATCTGGGCCGGGCCAAGTGGATGCCCATTATTTAAAAAATTCAATGTTAGCTGTGAAGTTTTGTTAAGCTGAAACTTAATTGTGGCCCCCAGATTTGTCGCATATAAAACCTGCTGGTTGCGGATGGTTGTTTCAGTAAAACGGCCAATTAAATGGCAATATTGTGCAATTTCAGCAGCATTTAGCGTTTTGATGCCCATAACCATAATCCTTTCAATTCAAGCAATGTTAGCTTTTTTCTTAATTTCAATCTTAGACAAAATCACTGGCTGGTGCAACATGGTAAAATAGGGAAGTACTTTAGGAGGTGCACGATGAATAAACTTAAATTTTTAGCCATTTTAATGGTAACCTCACTGATTGCATTGGTCAGTGTACCAGCCTTATCAGGATCGTTGGTCCATGCTGATCAGGCAGTTCAAACTAAAAAACTGAGCAAGCCTTATATTGTGTATGGAGCGGGTTTAGCATCTAGTGATCAATCTTCAGTTAAAACAACTTTGGGAGCTACAGATGACTATGCTGTGTTGACATCCACAGCAGCGGATTATCGACAATATATTTCAAATGATTCAACAACTGATTCAGCGATGATTAGTTCAGTTTCATTGGCACCTGCAGATGCTGGTACTGGTGTTAAAGTCAATATCGTTAAATATAACGGTGATAGCAACATTACTAAAGTGACCGCGCAACAATACGCGATGGTGGCGACAATGGCTGGTGTTAACGATGTTATTATTACGGTCACGGCCAACAAACCGGTATCTGGTGAGGCGGCTCTAACAGGAGTGTACAAAGCGCTTGCTGCAGATGGTATCAATTTGAGTGCGCAAAACACATCAGCGGCTAACTCAGTTTTAGAGGCCACTCAACCAGCAATTGATTCAAATAGTAGTGATACAAAGTATCCGGGTCAATTAATGGCAGCAGTCGGGAACGTTTCAGCAGATTTAGCTAAACAACGCCAAGATAATAACCAGTATGCGACTAAAGATGAAGTGCGCCAAATGTTAGATGAAGAACTCAGTAAGTATAATATTGGGTCGAAAACACCAGAAAGCTCAAAAATTACAATTGTAAATGCCTTAATTCAAGTGCAAAAATCACCAGTTTCAACCACTAAATCATACATTAGCAACGTGCAAAATGTTTCAGATTCACTTAAAAATAGTGTCGGCGATGCCATGGCTAAACTTAGTGATTTTGCTAATAGTGCAGATGGTAAGGCGTTAATGGCTAAATATGGTAATATTTTCCAACGCGCATGGCAAAAAATTGTTGAATTCTTTTCTGGATTATTTTAACTTAATGACAGATTGAACCAAGAAAAGTGAGGGACAGATTATGAAAGCAGTTGGTTTTTACGAAGGTGGCGCATTGACTGAGCAAACATTTAAAGATTTAAAAGTTGAAACCCCAATTGCAACTAATCGCGACATTTTAGTTGAAATTAGCGCGGTCTCAGTGAATCCAGTAGATACGAAAATTAGACAAGCAACAAAGACAGTCACCGATCCCAAAATTTTAGGGTTCGATGCGGTTGGTAAAGTTGTCTCAACTGGTTCCGAAGTTAAAAATTTTAATGTGGGTGACAGAGTTTATTACGCTGGAAGTAATCAACGAGCAGGCTCAAACCAAGACTATCAACTTGTTGACGAGCGGTTAGTTAGTTTAGCACCACAAAAATTATTGGATGAACAAGTGGCAGCAATGCCATTGACGATGCTTACCGCTTATGAAATGCTATTTGAAAAATTCCAACTAACTTTTGCTAAAAACGGTAATTCAAACAAAAGGATCCTAATTATTAATGGTGCCGGTGGTGTCGGATCAAGTGCCATACAGTTAGCCAAATGGGCAGGCTTAGAAGTAATTACCACTGCTTCCAGACCTGAAAGCGTTGCTTGGGTCCAAAAACTTGGCGCAGATATTGTATTGGATCACCATCAAGGCCTAGCGGGTCAACTACCAGCTGAATATATTGGTCACATTGATGACATTATGATTTTGCACACAACGGAACCATATTTTGAGCAAGCTGCGCAACTTGTTCAAGCAACAGGTCATATTGGATCAATCGTGGAAACCGTTCAAAAAATGCCACTTAACTTACTGAAGGATAAAGCGGTTAGTTTTGATTGGGAGTTCATGTTTGCCAAGGCAAAATATGGTGTTAACATGGCGAGTCAAGGAAAGATTTTATCGCAATTAGCACGGTTGTTTGATCAAGAAGAAATTAAATCGACTGTTACGCAAACCATTAAAGGTTTGACAGCTGAACATTTATTTCAAGCTCATCAATTAGTTGAAAAAGGCCAAATGATTGGCAAGCTGGTCATAGTAAAATAAAATAAATCCGTCACTTACATTAAATTGTAAGTGACGGATTCATTTTTTAAACAAGAGACAACGCATCAGGATCGGTTATGGTAATTTGTTTGGCCTGTTGTTGAATTAGACCGTCAGCTTCAAAAAGTTTTAGTTTTCGACTAATTGTTTCTGGTGTTGTTCCTAAATAGGTGGCTAAATCTTTTTTCTTAAGTGGTAGTTTAAAACTGTTTTTATCAATTGCCGAAGCAGTTTCAATTAGGTAATCTGCTAAGCGACTTTCCACGGATTCAGTGGTTGCCTGCGTGGTTCTTTTTTCCAATTGCGTAATCCGATGACCAAATTCATTTAACAAATTAATACTAATACTTGGATAGTGTTTCATCAGCTCTTGAAAATCTGTCCGTTTAATTTCACAAACTTCGGAAGGTAGTAATGTTTCCCCGAAAGATTGACGAACTGATTTACTAAACAGAGCAGATTCTCCCTCAAAATCGCCGGCCTGCAAGAGATATAGTAATTGTTCTTTACCATTTTCAGAGAGTTGATAAACTTTAATTTGTCCGGAGGCAATGATTAGAAGTGAGTCTAAGTCATCTTCAGAAGCAAAAATCGTTTCACCGACCGCAACATGATGATGAATCACAATTGATTCAATCGTTGCTTGTTCTTCTTCTGTTAATTGCTGAAATAGTGGTACCAACGAAACACAGTTATGATGTTCTGCCATTTAATCACCCTCCCAAAATGATGAATCTTCATTGAATAGAATAGCAGAAAATTACCATAATATCTAAAAAAAGGATTGACATTGGTAAACTAAAAAAACGTGACGTTTTTAAAATCAAAGTTTTATTTAGCGTAAGCTTCTTCAAATAATTTAACAATATCGGCTGCTGATCCCTTACGAGGGTTAGGGCCGGCGTTACCATCTTTTAAAGCATTCTTTGCTAATAATTCAAAATCAGCAGGTTTGGCACCGAGTTGTTTAACGGTTCTAATACCAACTTGATCAGAAATGCGTTGCAGTGCATCAATCGCTTTTTGGGCGGCGTCCCAGACATTTAAACCATCAACATTTTCACCCATAAAGCGAGCAATATCAGCGAAACGTTCTGGCGCAGAAATCATGTTCCACTTTTCAACAGTCGGCATTAAAGCTGCACAACATTCCCCATGGGGAGCATCATATTGACCACCTAATTGATGGGCCATTGCGTGGACGTAACCGAGATCAGCGTTATTAAAGGCCATTCCGGCTAATAATGAAGCTTCAGCCATTTTGGTGCGGGCTTCGATATTATGACCATCAGCGTAAGCCTGTGGCAAGTATTTACTGATTAATTTAATCCCTTGAATGGCCTGCGCGTCAGTAATGTCATTTCTGTGAAGCGAAACATAAGATTCGACACAGTGAGTGAGGGCATCCATTCCAGTTGCAGCAGTCATTCCTTTTGGCACATCTAACATTAATAAAGGATCATTAAAAGATACCAAGGGCACGTTACGCCATGAAATAACAACGAATTTTAGTTTAGTTTCTTCATTTGTAATAACAGCGTGACGGGTGATTTCACTGGCAGTACCGGCAGTTGTGTTAACGGCCAATAATGGTGGCAATGGATTTTTTAGGGTATCAATTCCTGCAAGTGCAGTGATATCATCTCCGTTTGATAACACAATACCGATTCCTTTAGCACAGTCGTGAGAAGAACCTCCACCGACTGAAATGATACCATCACAATTATTATCTACATATACCTGCTTACCTTCTGTGACGTTTCGCACTTTAGGATTGGGTTCGACATTATCGTAAAATTCATAATCAACACCCGCAGCTTGCAACGAAGCTTCAGTTTGTTTAACAGGACCATTTTCCAAATTACGCAAAAAATTATCTGTAACAATGAGGGCCTTTTTTATACCAAGAATTTTGGCGCGTTTACCAACTTGTTCGATTACACCAGGACCAAAGAAGTTCACGTTGGGCATCATAAAATCTGTATTCGGTTCAACCATTATCAAAACCTCCAAAAATTAAATTGAAATTATTTCACAATCAAAGTAAATTAAACTAACTTATTTAAGAAAAAGTTTTTTTGAAATGAAATATTTTTTATTACAGTTTGAATTGTAAAATAAATAATTACAATTTTCAATAGTTAATTCATCAGTATTTCATTTTGTAACTGAAATTATTATAGTTTCACAAATGACCTAATTTTAATTTTAAAGTAACGGTTTGTTGAAGATTGTGCATAATAACACGTTTTCAATTGAATTTCAAAATTCACGAAATTTATTTTTTCAACGATAAATTGTGATAAAATTGACATTATTAAAAATTAGTGAAAAGGACATGAGAGAAAATGAAGAAATACCGAATAGGGAGATTGAGTTTAGGTTGGCAAATTGTAATTGGACTTATCTTGGGAATTATTTTTGGCGGCTTCTTTTATCATAATCAGACTGCGATCACGGTGATGCAAAATTTGGGGACGATGTTTATTAGTTTGATCCAAATGATTGTGTTACCAATTGTGGTGTCTTGTTTAACAGTTGGAATTGCTAACATGGGCGATATTCACAAACTTGGACGAATTGGTGGTAAAACATTGATTTACTTTGAGGTAATGACAACAATTGCCATTGCGTTAGGGTTAATTGTCGGCAATATTACTCACCCAGGGACATTTATCAATATCCATGATTTACAAAGTTCTGATATTTCGAAATACATGGCGACTGCAAAATCTGCATCACATACTGGTATTTGGGATACACTGTTGGGAATTATTCCCACAAACTTTTTTAAATCGTTAGCGGATGGCGATATGATGCCCGTTATTTTTTTCTCAGTTTTCTTTGGCCTAGGCACAGCAGCCATTGGCGAACGCGGTAAAATTATTATTGACTTCTTACAAGCAGTTTCAGAAGTCATGTTTAAAGTGACAAATTGGGTTATGAAATTTGCACCAATTGGTGTTTTTGGCTTGATTGGAATGACAGTAGGTGAAATGGGTTTCTCAGCTTTAGCGCCATTGGGACTATTTGTAGTCATTGCATACGCGACGATGATTGTTTTCGTAACTTGCATTCTAGGACTTGTGGCTAAGATATTTGGATTTAAATTCTGGACCCTAATGAATGTGATTAAAGATGAAATTGTCATCGCATTTTCAACGGCTAGTTCAGAGGCAACTTTGCCAAGATTAATGGATAAAATGGAACATTATGGGGTTAGCAAAGGAATTGTGTCATTTGTGATTCCAACTGGTTATACGTTTAATCTTGATGGTTCTGCAATTTATCAATCATTAGCTGCGTTATTTTTGGCTCAAGCTTATGGCATTCATCTGACATTAGGACATCAAATTACGTTATTAGTCGTGTTGATGATTACATCTAAGGGAATGGCCGGTGTTCCAGGCGCTTCTTTTGTGGTGTTGCTGGCAACAGTTTCCACGATTGGTGTACCAATGTCTGGATTAACGTTTATTGCCGGTATTGACCGGTTTGTTGACATGGGACGGACGGCAGTTAACGTTGTCGGTAATTCACTTGCAACCATGGTGATTGGTAAGTCAGAAAAAGAATTTGATCCAGAAAAAAATGCACAGTATTTAGCTGATTTGAAGAAGTGAAAGGATGACTAACTGTGAGCGATAACGGTGAGTTAGTAACACGTGATCAAGTTGATGACCAATTAAAATGGAATTTAGACGATTTATTTAACAACGATGAAGAAATGCAAAAAGCGCTACAACAAACGCTAAAAGTGGTTGATGAATTTAAAACATTTGAACAAACCGTCACTAATAGTGCTAAAAATTTACTCAATGTCCTGCAATTATCAAAACAAATCGATGAAGAATTAGAAAAAGAATTTGTCTATGCTTTTTTAAGACGGGACAGTGACACAACGCAATCACAAGCTGCAACCTTATTTGGTCATATTTCAAACGAATTAAGCAAGATTAGTGCCGAAATGGCTTTTTTAGACCCGCAATTAGTAGCATTAGATGAACAGAAATTACAACGATTTTATGCTGAAGAACCACAACTAACTGAATTTAAATTTATGCTAACTAAATTGCGCCGCCAAAAAAAGCATATTTTGTCTGACAAAGAAGAGCGTATTTTAGGGCGCACAAGTAAAATCATGGATGCGGCCGATGAAATTTATAATACCTTGAACGATGCGGATTTAACCTTTGGTCAAATTGTCGATGAAACTGGGAAGCAAGTCGAGCTTACACATGGTAATCGCAGTCAATTTACGGAATCACAAGATCGAAGTGTGCGTAAAGCTGCAACCGAAGCCTATGAAAAGCCGTATCATGCACTACGAAATACATTTGCACAAACGTTAAATAGTTTTATTAATTCAGAAAATACTCAAGCACAGATTAGACACTACGATAGTGCCCGACAGGCTGCACTGAGTGGTAATGCTATTCCAGAAAGTGTTTACGATACGTTAGTAACGAGCGTTAATGAGCATCTCAATCTCGCTCATCGTTGGTATGCATTAAAAAAACGTGTTTTAAAACTGGATCCATTTTATAAATATGACATTAATGTCCCATTAGCTGGACAAGACTTATTAAAAACAACATTTGCAGAAGGTAAGCAGCTGACCTTAGAAGCTTTACAGGTTCTGGGGCCTGACTATACAACAGGCTTAGAAAAAGAATTTGACGGCAGATGGATTGATGCAGCTGAAAATAAAGGCAAACGGTCTGGTGGCTACCAAATTAGTGTTTATAACACACACCCTTATATCTTATTAAATTGGACAGATAAGTTGTATAGCACCTTTATTTTGGCTCATGAATCAGGGCACGCGATGCATAGCTATTTTGCCACTCAGAATCAACCATCTGAGTACGCAGATGCGCCCATTTTTTTGGCCGAAGTGGCCTCGACATTCAACGAAAATATTTTGACAGATTATTTACTGGAAAAATATGCCAATGATTGCCAAAAACAAATTTTTATTTTAGAAGAATATATTAGCGGCTTTATTGGTACGATTTATCGTCAAACGCAATTTGCAGAGTTCGAACATCAGGCATATCTGGCTGAACAACAAGGTCAAGCCTTGACTGCAGATTACTTAGACCAAATAAACAGTGAGTTAGTGAATAAGTATTATGGACCAGCTGTGACGCCAACGGGCACAAAAACGCAAGGCTGGGCCTATGTGCCACATTTCTACATGAATTATTATGTTTATCAATACGCCACCTCTTGGGCAACGTCGACAGCTTTGTCACAAGCTGTTTGGCAAAAGAAACCACAAGCGTTAGAAAAGTATCTTAACTTCTTAAAAGCGGGTGGATCACAATACCCGATTGAAATTTTAAAGCAGGCCGGTGTGGATTTGACTACCGATCAGTATCTAAAAGATGCATTTGCTGTGTTCGAACAACGATTAGATCAAATTGAATCATTATTAATTTAAAAAAGAAGCATGATTAGTCACTAATCATGCTTCTTTTCTTGTTCTTCAGTTAGTTCTAAACCGCGCCGCTGAACGCTAGTAGTAAAAACAATTTGGGTGCTCGTTTTACCATATTGTTGAAGATCGTTGACGAAATTATCTAGATCAGCCGTAGATGGAAATACGACTTCCAAAAGTTCAGAATAATCACCAGTGACACAATTACATTCCAAAACGTTGGGCACAGACTGAACATATGGATAAAAGATCTTTTTTTGAGTGGGCTCCAATTGCAGACGAATAAACGCCTTAACGTGGTAGCTTAATTTTTCATAGTCAACAGTAGCTTGATAATCTGAAATGATGCCTTGCGTTTCCATGCGACTAATTCGTGCTGCTATTGCTGGTGATGAAATATAGCACTGTTCAGATAATGTTTTCAAGGATGTGCGAGAATTCTTTTGTAAAATGTTGATAATTTTTTTGTCAATTTGATCCATTAGACAAACTCCTATCTTTGGCATACTTTTATAAAAAAACTCAACTCATTAATAGAGTCGAGTGCAATATTTGCAATTAAGCGGTTCGAATCGAATTAGATGTTTGAACGACACTGCTACGGGAAATAAAGTCGAAAAATAATGCTTGAGCTTCTTTATTGTGTTTGTACATATTCTCTGGATGCCACTGAACAGCAACAATTTGGTTACTGTCTTTTGACTCAACGGCTTCAACAACGTTATCGTCCGATTTAGCAACAACGTTCAAGCTAGGAGCAACGGTGTGAATTGCCTGATGATGGCGTGAATTAACGTAACAACGCTTACCAATCAAAGATGAAAGCAAACTACTATCCGCAACGTTAACATGATGCGTAGGCAAGTTACCAGGTGCTTTTTGATTATGTTTCAGTTTGGCATCAGGATCCTCAGACAAGTCTTGATATAATGTGCCTCCTAAAGCAACATCCACCACCTGCATACCGCGACATATTCCCATCACAGCCTTACCTGCTTTGATAGCGGCTTTAAGTAATGCAATTTCAAATAAGTCACGTTTACGGAAGGTTTCTCCTAGTTCATAGTGGGGTTCTTCATTATAGAAGGTGGGATCAACATCGAAACCACCCAATAAGAGGAGACCATCAAATAAATCGATGTATGATGCGGCATCTTCAGGATCAATGGCAGGTAAAATAATGGGTAAACCACCAGATTTAGTTACTGCTTGAATTGCTGGATCTGGTGCAAACTCAGCGTTGCGTTCATTGATCACATTGGTGGCTTCAGTAAAAGTATCTGCAGGTAGTGCAATTCGTGGTTTCATCTATGTAAATTCCTCCCCAAAAATTAATCGCGTTTAGTGTATGTATTTAAAATATATTGGTAGGATTGTATGCTAATTCGCCAAAGATGTCAATAAAGTAGAATTTTTTACATTTATACAAAGTTAAACTACACTAGAGACGTTCTATCAAAAAAAGAAAGGTGACAATAGTGACAAAACGACAATTAGTACAAGAAATCTTAAATGTGATTTATGTTAAATATGACATTCATGAGGACGGAGATCAATTGAAAGTGCAAGCATCACAACTTGAAAATGACCGCCGTGATGTCCAACATGTAATTAAGGAAGTTCAAAAAGAATTAGATCGAAGTGATTTAAATTATCATATGGATGTTGAAGACGATAAGCTTATGAAAATTGACGTTTTAGAAACAGCTAATTGAGTAAATGATTAAAAAGCACTGAAAATTTGATTGCAAATAGCGCAAATATGCAGAAACTCCTTGCGTTTAGGCTGTTTGATGCGTAAACTTGATATGACAAAACAGACCAGCGGGAGGAGTTTTCGAATGATGAATGAAGAAGAAAAGTTATTTGATACTTTTATATCTTCGTATTTATATTCCTTAAAGTATTTGCAAGAATTTATTTCAGCACCAGCTGCCGATTATGGAATTTCATTTGATCAGTTTTTGATTATGCATGAAATTTGGCAAACAACAGAGCCCGTTACACTCATGGATGTAGCTAATTTACATCGTGTTTCTCGATCGGCGATTTCACGTCAAGTTGGTGGATTACTTGATAAAAAATATGTGATCCAAAAAACAGATGACAAAGATCGACGTCGCAAGATTTTGAAGTTAACAAAAGAAGGTAGTCGAATTCAAAAACTGCTGTTCGATATTGGCTTGAAGCGGGCTCATAGCTGGATGAACGTTTTTGGCATTGACCGATTAGAAAAAGTATTGGAATTCATTCATGAATTTACACAAGAAGTGGCGGTTAAAGAAGAAACAAGTATTGCATATCGCAATGAACGCTAAAAAAGGTTATGTCTCACAATCATGTGAGCATAACCTTTTTGTGTTACTTCATAATAATTTGGTAAGCAAATCGTTTGGAATCTTCATTGTCGACCTTCATGTAGATAATACCACGATAGTCAAAACCGTTATTTGTGATGACATGTTGCATGCCTTTATTATCAGGATGGGTGTCAATACGAACATCTACAAAGCCAAGAGCTCGAGAAACTGTCAATAATCCTGAAATTAGTCTGTCTGACAAGTGCTGACCACGAAATTCACTTGAAACAGCAATTCTATGAATGGCAGTATAACGTGCTTCAATTCCATTTATCCAAGAACCACCTTCAACTTTGAGGTAATTAAGGTCAATACCACGCCAAAGTGCGGCGGTTCCAGCAATTTTATCATCGACCATTAACACATAGGTGATATCATTTTCGATATCTTTAGAAAGATCGTCGTTAGATGGATAAACACCTTGCCACTGATCAATATTTTGTTTTTTTAGATAACCTTTAGCTTCATCAATAATTTCTTCCACTTTAGGTAAATCTTCTTTAGTCGCTTTGCGTAAATATACTGCAGGCATAATAATTCCTCCTTTGTTAACAACAACCAGTAGATTATACATGATTATTATTATTGATACAATTAAAAATCACTATTATTTTACGAAGAATTTTCTCTTAAAAAAGTGTTCATAATAGCAATCATTATGGCTAGCAAGTATAATTGACACCAAATAAAGTTTGGAGATGAGAGTATGAAAGTGTTAGTCATTGGTGCTCATGGTAACATTGGACAAAAGATTGTGCAATTGTTAGTTAACAACGGTAATCAAGTAGTAGCGGGAGTAAGAAAAACTGAACAGTTTAAAGATTTTGATTCAACTGTAGAGACAATCAAGTTTGATTTGGAGGCATTGCCAAACCAACTTGCTACATTGATGGTCGGTATCGATGCAATTATATTTACTGCTGGTTCTGGTGGCAAAACTGGTGCAGATAAAACAATGTTAGTTGATCTAGATGGGGCGGTTAAAAGCATGCAGGCCGCTGAAATCGCTGGAATTAAAAGATTTATATTAATTAGCGCCTTATATACGGATGATAGGACTAAATGGTTGGGAGAAATGCGACCTTATTATGCAGCAAAGTATTATGCTGATCAGTGGCTGATTAATCAAACGAATTTAAATTATACGATTATTAGACCAGGTCGTTTAACGGACGATACTGGGACAGGAAAAATTTCACTAACTGTGGCTGAAGATATCCCTGGTGCTATTGCACGGATGGACGTTGCACAAACTGTAGTAGATAGTCTTCAAGAATCAAAAACGGAACAAAAAATTTTTAACATTATTAATGGAGATACTGAAATAAAAACTGCAATTAATGAATTATGATAGCTTGATGATTGTGATTAATGTTACAATAGGGTTAACAAAAAAAGACAATTGAAGGGAAGATTAGCGCATGGATCAGGTTTATGAAAATATTTTAGTACCGGTAGATGGCTCGCAGGAAGCCAAATTAGCATTGGAAAAAGCAGTAGCAGTAGCGAAGCGTAATAATGCACACATTGACTTACTAAATGTTTTGGATACCAGATCAGTGACCTACAATTATGCTGGGATGTCAGATGGAAGTATCACCTATCAATTAGTGAATGAAGCAAAAGAGTATTTAAATAAATTAGTTAACCATTTACGATCTACTGATAGTTTTACAAATGTTGATATCCATATTAGGTTAGGAAATCCCAAAACAGTAATTGCCTACGATTTTCCCAAAGATCATCAATTGGATTTAATTATGATGGGGGCTAGTGGGTTATCTGCAATGCAACGAGCAGTGATGGGCTCAGTTACCTCATTTGTCAATCGCAATGCAGTAGTTGATGTGCTAGTTGTTCGTACGCAAGTTAATAACGAGCCTGCAAAGTAAAGTTCAGTATATCGGAAAAAATAGTTGTTTCTTCATTGAAACAACTATTTTTTATTGCATTATTAGTATTGAAAATTGATCTGAGGAGCACAGTTAGCCGTGATTTTTGCATTTTTGTTAAATATCAGATATGCTAGTAACATCTTGAATGGAGGGATACTATTTTAACAATTCGTGTTGCGGAATCAGATGACGTGCCCCAGATAGTGCCATTGATATCTTTGATTTATGATGAGATGGATTTGGCTGAATTCAGAAATGTACCACGATATGATCCGCAGAAAATGATATTTAATGCCCATCGAAAGCAAACGTTATTAGATGGCATAGCGACGACGTTAGTCGCTGAAGTTGACGAAACAGTGGTTGGAGTGGCATTTGGATATCCAGATATCAATGAAAGAGCCGTTAGTCGAGAGTATGCGAAGGCAGCAAGTCACATACCGTCGATTAAAAATGTCGACTTTTATGCCGATCCTGAGGCTTTTGCAAATGAATTTTACTTAGATTCAATTGCAGTGAATAGTGATTACCGTGGCTACGGTATCGCTACACAATTAATCAGTGAGATGACCAATGTTGCCTACCAATTTAAATATAATCGAATTGGCCTGAATGTTGATGTGATTAATGATAATGCCAGAAGATTATACGAAAAACTTGGATTTCACGATGTTGGACAAATTATGATCGGGGATCATGATTATGACCATTTACAACTATCAACGGCAAAGCCCGTTTTAGTTTAAAAGAATAAAAATTATTACTAACTTGAAAAGCTATGGCGATTGCCATAGCTTTTAGTATTGTTGATATGCTATTCTGAATTAATCAGGGGAAGGAAGTGGTCTAAATTAGCACAAAAATAAAAAAGTTAAAATGGATGCTTCCAGTAATTGTGATGATTGGTTTTATTATGCGTTCGCCTATTACCACATTACCACTTATTCTCAACCAACTTGCCGACAAGCTACAGGTAGCCCCAGCCCGTTTAGGAATTTTGACAACTTTACCTTTGGTAATGTTTTTAATATTTTCAAATTTTGCTGCAGCTACTCTTGAAAAACTTGGTTTTAAAAAGTCACTGATTTTAGTATTGGGATTAATCGTTATTGGTTCGGGTCTTAGGTTGATGATTACGATGCCCACAATGTTATTTGGAACTGCACTAATTGGCATTGGCATTGCTCATTTGAATGTTTTTATGCCTGCATTAGTAACAGCGTATTTTCCGGAAAAAATTGGATTATATACAACACTTTACTCATTTTCAATGATTTTTGGTAACGCGGTCTTTAACTTAATTACTGCACCAGCAGTAACCGCTTTTGGTTGGAAATCAATCGTTTGGCTGATGCTTTTAGCAGCGAGTGCCGCATTTTTAGGTTGGGTAACGATTTTGAACTGGTTACCGGAAAAAATAGAAAAAAAACAACCATCATCGGCGAATACACACTCCGTGAATATTAATTATTGGAAAAATATTAAAGCTTGGCCTTTTTTGCTCACATTTGGTGGGCAAGCTACACTGAACTACACGTTTACGGCATGGATGCCCGCGCTAATGACGACTCATCATGTCAGTTCTGACGCAGTTGGTATTATTATGGCGGTATTTGCTTTAATTGGACTGCCTATTACCATTTTTGTACCCCAGTTATTAGTTGGTTTGCAAAAAAAAGGACAACTGGTGACTATTTTATCTGCGGGGATCGCCGGAACTGCAGCTGCCGGTATGCTATTTTTTCAAAATACAGCATCTATTCTATTTTGGACAATCGAAAGTTTTTTGATAGGATATGCGATTTGTATATTTTTTATTTTTGATATGACAATGTTTGCAATCAAAACGAAAGATCCTTACAAAACAGCTAAGCTTTCTGGTATGGCGCAGGCTGGGGGCTATTTAATTTCAGCTTTTGGGCCTTCACTTTATGGAATCGCGTTTGCAAATAATCCTAATGGTATGATTCAAAACATAGTTTACATCGGCCTTGTGCTAATGAGTATGATAGCTGGTTTTGCAATTGTCAGTATTAAAGAGATTTAAAAAAATCACCCACAAAAAATGATGAAGTGGGTGATTTTCTATTCTGAAATATTTATTATTGTTCTTCGTACCATGAATAATGGAAATTACCTGGGCGGTCGTTACGTTCGTAAGTATGAGCACCAAAGTAATCGCGTTGTGCTTGAAGTAAGTTAGCGGGTAACACTTCAGCACGATATGAATCATAGTAAGTTACAGCTGCACTAAGACTTGGAACCGGTACACCAGCTTTAACAGCTAATGCAACTACTTCACGAATTGAATTTTGGTATTTAGCTGCAATGTCTTTAAAGTAGTCATCTAATAACAAGTTAGTTAAGTTAGGATCTTTATCAAAGGCATCTGTAATACTTTGAAGGAATTGGGCACGGATAATGCAACCTTCACGCCAGATTTGAGCTAATTGACCAAACTTCAAATCCCAGTCATATTCTTCAGAGGCAAAGCGAAGTTGTTCAAAACCTTGAGCGTAACTCATAATTTTTCCAAAGAAGAGTGCTTGACGAACTTTTTCCACAATGGTGTTTTTATCAACATCAACTTTAGCAGCTGGGCCAGCAAGTTGCTTACTTGCAGCCACACGTTCGTCTTTCATCATCGAAATGTAACGCGCATAAACGGCTTCAGTAATGACTGATTGAGGAACACCGATAGCAAGGGCATCTTCTGAACTCCACTTACCAGTTCCTTTATTAGCACCACGATCCAAGATAGCATCAACGATTGGTAAGTTTTTGTCATCACCAAGATCATCTTTACGAGTTAAGATATCGGCAGTGATTTCAACTAAGTAACTGTCCAATTCGCCTTCGTTCCATTCTTTGAAGGTATCAGCTAATTCATCGATTGAAAGACCAGCAACATTTCGTAAAATGTTGTAGCTTTCGTCGATTAATTCTTCATCACCATATTCAATTCCATTATGGATCATTTTAACGTAGTGGCCAGCACCGTTAGGGCCAATGTAAGCAACACATGGCTTGCCATCTTTTGCCTTAGCTGCGATTTGGTCTAAGATTGGGGCAACTAAATCATAGGCATCTTTTTGGCCACCAGGCATCAGTGATGGGCCCTGTAATGCACCAAGTTCACCACCAGAAACTCCCATACCAATGAAGTTAATGCCTGATTTATCAAGTTTAGCATTACGAGCCATTGTATCGTGGAAGTTTGTGTTTCCACCATCAATTAAAACATCACCTTTATCAAGTAATGGTAATAACTCATCAATGACTGCATCAGTAGGAGCACCCGCTTTAACCATCATCAAAATACGACGAGGTTTTTCCAGGGAACTAACAAAATCTTCAATAGTATAACTTGGAACCAACTTCTTTTCTGAATGGTCCTTCATCATATCATCTGTTTTTGAACGTGAACGGTTGAAGACTCCAACCGTAAATCCACGACTTTCAATATTCAATGCAAGGTTTTTACCCATGACAGCAAGACCAACAACACCAATTTGAGCTTTTTGATCAGACATGTTATAACTCTCCTTCTTCTTTTTAAACTTGTACATCACTATACTACCATTATTTTGAAGTTCGTAAAATAATTTAGTCAAAAAAGTTAAATATTTCACAAATTCATGTAAAAAAATAATCGAAACGAAATTCATTTCGATTATCTTTATCCTGATTATTGATTTAATCGATAAACCCAAGCGCGGTGATCGCGTTGTAAGAGTTCGTCGGAAGCAATTGGTCCCATTGATCCCGGAATATAGTTCGGGAAATTAGGTTCTTCAAGATCCCATAACTTACGAATGACATCGACAAATTTCCAAGCATAGGCAACTTCAGACCATGAGGCAAAGTTGGTGCTGTTGCCTTCAAGAGCATCGTGAAGAAGCCGTTCATATGGTTCAGGAACTTCCTTTTCAGAAGTTTCATCCTGGAAGAAATCAAGTTTGACAGGGGCCGTATCGAACCCTTGACCGGTGCTCTTAGCATTGAGTTTCAATGAGAAACCAGATTTAGGTTCAACGTAGATGGTTAACACATTGTCTTGTAATGCAACGTCTGAGCGTTGTGGAAATGCAAAAATATCGATGAGCGGCTTTTTGAAAACAACGTCAATACGGGTAAACTTATCTGCTAATTTTTTACCAGTTCGAATGTAGAATGGAACCCCTGACCAGCGGTAATTATCAAAGAGTAATTTGCCGGCCACAAATGTTTCAGTATTTGAATCAGCTGGAACACCATCTTCATCACGATACCGTTTGCCCGAATCACCAGCATCGTATTGGCCACGAACAAAGTTACGAGCAGCCTCGACGGTTGAGTAAACACGCAAACTCCGTAGTGCTTTGACTTTTTCAACACGAACATCTGCGTCAATAAAGGATACGGGTTGTTCCATCGCGAGTTGACTCACGATTTGCAAAATATGATTTTGCACCATATCACGCAGGGCGCCAGAATTGTCATAATATGAGGCCCGTTCTTCGACACCTAGTTTTTCACTTAAGGTCACTTGAATGTTATCAATGTAGCGATTGTTCCATAATGATTCAATAATTGAATTACCAAAGCGTAATGCTTCGATATTTTGGATCATTTCTTTTCCTAAATAATGGTCGATTCGATAAATTTGATTTTCTTCAAAAGTACTGGTTAATTCTTCATTCAGTTGTTTAGCCGATTTGAAATCACGACCGAATGGTTTTTCAATGACCAAACGGTTATAACCATCTTCATCAACTAAGCCCTCTGATTTTAGATTTAAGGCAATTTGGCCAAAAAATGAAGGGGCCATCGAAAGATAGAAAATACGGTTGCCGTTAGTTTTGTATTCTTTTTCTAATTTAATAATCAGTTCTTTTAGAACAGCGTAATGGGCCTTATCTGTAACATCGTGTGCAATGTAGTAAAAATGGCCTGCAAATGTTTTTGCTTGTTCAGGTGCTTCTTCGGGAATATCTGAGATTGAGTCTAAAACCACTTCTTTAAAATGATCGTCTGTCCAATCTGCCCGTGAAGTTCCAATGATTGCAAAATGTTTTTTGAGATATCCTTTTTGAAATAACTTAAAAAGCGAAGGATAAAGTTTACGTTTTGCGAGATCACCTGTTGCTCCAAAAAATGTAAAAACTGCTGTATTCTCTTTTGCCAAAATGTTCACTCCTTTGAATATTAAAAAAGCGGATTAACAAGTTTGATTATATACTCTATGGTCAAATCATGCACGCCAAAAATTGATTGCTTTTGTATGATGATTAATATTTGTGATTTAAAGTGTTAATCATCAAATATAAATGGTTTCTTTTCACTAAAAGCACCACAAATTGCAAAACAAACGATGACGACCAGCATAAAAATTAGACTAATCATCCAAGAATGAAAGAGTGATTGTAAAAAGCCGGTTAAAACTGGTCCAATTGCAGCAATGAGATAGCCACCGAACTGTGACATTCCTGAGAGGTCACCAGTTTGAGTTGGATTTTTTGTTTTTAAACCGTATAAAGTCATTGTGAGGGCAAAAGTGGCCGCAGTTGCACTACCTAAAATAATATTAACAATGACAAAATAAATGACAGAATTAATAGGGAAAAGTAACATTACGACACCAACAAAAGTTGCAACGGCTGCTGTAATAATGAGACCAGTTCGATTGTCTCTTTTTACTGCCATCATTGGTAAGAAAAACGATGGAGGAACAGAAGCTAGTTGGAATAGGCCAGCAAGTAAGCTGGCAGTATTAGCTGATAAACCAGCATTAATTGCCATAGTCGGTAGCCAAGCAACTAACGTATAGAAAATAAGTGATGACATGCCAAAATAACCTAAAATCAACCAAGCGTTTTTATTACTCCAAGGCGATTGATGTTTGGTCGTTGCATTAACGGCATCGCGATGGTTATAACGAAGGTTTGGTAACCATAGGACAAATGTCACTAAGGCAATGAGACTCAATACAGAAATGACAAATTGCCAACTGGTTTTTTGGGCAATAGGAGAACTCAAACCAGCACCAAGCGCACTAAAAAACGTCATCGATAACGTGTACAAACTGGTCATAAAACCAATTCTGGCAGGCATATTATCTGTTATTAGGGCAGGAAGCAAAACGTTAATAAAGGTAATGGCAAGTCCAGTTAATAAAGTACCAATAAATAACATGGGTTCATTCACTACACGTAAATATGAGCCAACGAATAAAAGGGCCGTTGCCAAGGTAATGGTCCATTCATTACCAATTCGATGACTAATAACGGGTACTAATGGTGCAAAAATACCAAAACAAAGTAATGGTAACGTGGTTAAAATACCCAAGTTGGTTGGCTTAACGTTGAGTGTTGCCGCAATATTATTGATAATTGAAGGCACTGAAGTAATCGGTGTCCGCATGCAGGCCCCCAGTAAGAAAATACCCAGAATTAAAAAGGCGCTATGTTTTCGTGATTGATTCAAATTGTCACTTCCTTAATTTAGTGTTTTATTTTTAATTTTAAATAAAAAAGCGGCTTTATTGCAATTTCGTTGCATCAGCAACGTTAAACGAGGAATTGCAAAAAGGCCGCAAGCTATATAATAGCATAGCGAAAAATAAAAAACTATCTTTTAAGGTTTAAACATACGAGTGGCAGCAATAGCATTTTGCCAACCATGGTAAAGATGTTTGCGTGTGTCGTCATCCATTTGTGGTGTAAATAATTTACCATTATCTAAGATACTCTTAACTTCAGCAGTATCTTGCCAGTAACCAACTGCTAGACCAGCTAGAAAAGCGATCCCAAGCGCGGTGGTTTCTTCTTCAGCGGCACGATCCACTTCAGTATTTAAAATATCAGCTTGAAACTGCATTAAATAGGTATTTCTTGAAGCACCACCGTCAGCTTTTAAAGAAGCCACTTTTAAACCGGTATCCTGTTGCATAGTTTCAATGACATCTTTAGTTTGATATGCGATGGATTGTAAGGTGGCTTTGATAAAATCATTTTTATTAGTTCCACGTGTGAGACCGAAAACCGCTCCACGAGCATCTTCATCCCAGTATGGTGTTCCTAAACCAGTAAAGGCAGGTACAACGTAAACTTCATTTTCATTGTCAGATTTCAGTGCCGCTTCGCGAGACTCGAAGGGATTACTAATCATGCCAAGATTATCTTGTAACCAATCAATGGCTTGGCCAGCAACGAAAATACTTCCCTCAAGCGCGTAAGTTATTTTTCCATTGAGACTGTACGCAATCGTTGGAATCAAATTGTGATTGGACAGTTGCGGCTTGTCACCTGTATTCATCACAATAAAGGCACCAGGTCCATATGTGTTTTTGACCATTCCTTTTTCAAAACCAGCCTGACCGAAAAGGGCTGCTTGTTGGTCACCACAAATGCCGGCAATCGGCACTTCAGCACCATAAAATTGGAACGTTTTGGTTGTGGCATAGACTTCGGAACTTTCGTGTACTTCTGGCATCATTTGGACTGGAATATTTAATAGATCAAGTAATTCTTGGTCCCATTTTAACGAATTAATGTTAAACAGCATGGTGCGGCTTGCATTGGAGTAGTCGGTAACATGAACGTCGCCTTCTGAAAGTTTCCAGGCAATCCAAGAATCAATGGTCCCGAATAATAGCTCACCATTTTCCGCACGTTGTTGGGCACCATCGACGTGATCTAGCACCCAACGAATTTTAGTTGCCGAGAAATAGGCATTAACAGATAGACCTGTTTTTTCACGAATCATGTCAGTGTGCCCGTCTTTGACTAACTGTTGCACAATGCCAACTGATTGTTGTGATTGCCAACCAATAGCATGATAAATTGGTTCACCAGTTGCTTTATCCCAGATAACTGTTGTTTCACGTTGATTCGTGATACCAATCCCAGCAATTTGCTGAGGACGAATGCTACTGTTGATTAGAATCGTGGCAATGACTTGTTGCACCGCATTCCATATTTCGTTAGCATCATGCTCCATCCACCCTTCGTGGGGCGCAAAGCTTGATAAATGACGTTCAATTTCTGCCACCTTAAATCCGGTTTGATTGAATAACATAGCACGGGTTGTTAAAGTCCCTTGGTCAATTGCTAAAATATATTTATTCGGTTCCTTCATAGCCATGGTTAAATTGGCCTCCTTAGACAATAAATAAAAAACACTTTACAATGCATCATACCAATTTTTGTAAACGGTTTCAAAAGAATTGCAAAAACTTAAACAGAACCTAATTTTTGCAGGTATACAGCTGAAAAATATGGATCAAATAAACAGATGGCGTAAGTTTGACGTGCATACCAATCATTAATATAATTAAAGGTAATACTTAGACGGGGGATTTTTTGAATGTCTGCAACGACGTATCCGTATTTAGCTTTTGAGAATACTAAAAAAGCATTACAATACTATGAACAAGTTTTTGACGCGACTGACATTGTTCGTCTGCCGGTCACTCAAGATCAGGCTGACCAATTTGGCATTAGTACTGATCATTTAGAAGACAAAACCATTCACGCCGAATTTAAAATTGCTGGTGCTACTATTTTTTGCTCAGATGCATTAATGGCAATACCACAACCATCATCATTGATTTCAATTTTGTTAGATTTTACTGAAGATCAAATTACTGATGCACAGGCTTTATTTGATCGTGTCGCTGGATCTGAAACTGTTAAGGTGATTATTCCTTTTGCATCACAAGAATTTGGTGGTCAGTTAGGAACAGTAGTTGACCAATATGGTGTGACATGGATGATTCGTGTGGAGTCCAGAACCGAAATATAAATAACTTTCCTTAATTTTAAGTCCAAAGATTGTTAATTCACGGATTGAGTCAATGAGAAGGTTGAGGAGTTTCATGGCTGAGAAAAAAGGAATTAAACTAATTTGGGTTGTTCTAGCTAATTTTTTAAATCAAGCTGGAGCAGCTTTTTTGTGGCCACTGACAACTGTCTATATGCACAATTACCTACACGAAAGTTTGGCACTCGCAGGGTTAGTTTTGTTTTATATGTCATGTGCAATGATAGCTGGAAATTATTTGGGTGGCTGGTTATTTGATCATTGGAGCCCTTATAAAACAGCAGTATTGTCAGAAAGTATTGCAACGGTTGCCGTCATTTTGCTGATTTTTTTCCATGATTGGCCGATGTTTGCCATACTCCTGGTTTTTATCGGCTTTGGTGATGGAGCAAACGTCACTGTTATCAATGCGTACGCGGCATCAATCAAAGGTGTTAAAATTAGGTATATTTTTAATGCTTTATATATGGCGCTAAACTTAGGTGTCGTGGTCGGGACACTCCTAGTCGGATATTTAATCGATTACGGTGTTAGTGTCGTATTTATGGTCACTAGTGCTTGTTATGTTATTTTCTTTTTTATAACTGTATTTACATTTAATGTAGCAATTCCTAAAAGAAATACTAGAAACATCGCTGGAATCGAAAGCAAAAAGAATAAAGAACAAGTACAACGACTGGTTTGGCTTATTTGTTTGTTAGTGTTATCTGCCTATCTAAGTTATACTTTGTGGGAAAGTGTCATGTCAGTTCATTTGACGAACATGAATATTCCTTTCCATAACTACAGTTTATTATGGACATTGAACGGCTTCTTAATCTTATTAGGGCAACCATTAGTGAATAAGTTGGCCCCTTATATGAAGATTGATCGACAAATTTCAATTGGCATCGTCATTTTTGCTTTTTCGTTTTTCATGTTAATTTTTGCCAAATCATTTACCTTTTTTGTCGTTGATTTTGTGGTTTTAACGATTGGTGAAATGTTAGGCTTACCAAGTATTCCTGCTTGGATTGATCAACTGACTGATCCCGCTCAAACGGGAAAGTATCAGGGAATGATGAATATGTCCATTTCTGTTGGTCGTGCACTAGGACCACTATATGGCGGTATTATTATTGATGACTTTGGGTATCAAACATTGTTTCTATCTGTTGCGGTGCTAATGTGGATTTGCTTGGCAGTAGTCATGTTTGATGTTGCTAAAATAAGAAAATCGAGAAGATAGTTGGAGAATTGCTATGAAAATTTTGGGAATTTTGGGTGCGCATAATTCAGATGGAATTACTGCAAAAATGCTAAAAGCTGTACTGGATGGCGTTGACCAACGTCACGAAGTCGAGATGGTTGATTTAAAGGATTATCATATTCTGCCAGATACTGGACAACCAAATCCAGATTTAGATCTACTAGAGAAAAAGCTGATTGAAAGTGATGTTTGGGTCATTGCAGCACCAACTTATATTGGCGGCTTGTCCGGGATTATGAAAAACTTCTTTGATTGTTTGCGCCAAAGAATGGGACGATTTGATCGAACAGGAGCCATTCATCCTACGAAGTTTAAGGACAAGCATTATTTATCAATTACAACTTGTTACACCAGTACTTTTGAAAATATGGTTACTGGGGTCACGGATGTTACATTTAATACGATTGATAAAGCCATGGGATTAGCTGGTTTAATCAAGGTTCACGAATTAGTATTAACAAATAGCTACGGTCAAACCAGTTTGAGTGACAGCAAGGAACAAGAATGTTTTAAATGGGGCGCAAAGTTAGGCCAAAAAGAGAAAAGGGATGATAATACGATGAAACGCTATATTGAATTATTTGTAATGGTTACTGTGATGGCACTAATCACAATGGTGATTCAGATGTTAATCAGTCCCGGGTTGATTGGACCTAATTTTTGGTTATCATTTGTTTCATTTGTGATTATCTTTTATATTTTATTGGCTGCAATACTGCACTTTATGACATTTGTTAAACACAAAAGAAAATAAAAAAGCATCCCGATTTTTTCGGAATGCTTTTTTAGATTCTGGCCTACTTTTTTTCCGTAGATTGCGCATGATTTCGTTGATAATCCGCAATACTATCATATTCAGATTCTAATTGACGCCCAATGCGTAAATAGATTGGTAATAAATCACGGTAGTTTCTAAAGTTGTCAGGATCTGGTTGATAAGTATTTTGCTTACCAATGAATGCTTTAACAATTGACATGTCTTCTGCTTCACCAATGCTAATGAGACCGACAACCATTGCTCCGAGACAACCACTTTCAAAAGCCTCGGGGATGGTTACGGGTCGCTCAAAAACATCTGATAACATTTGACGCCATAAAGCAGATTGTGAAAATCCACCAGTTGCGGTGATGACAGTTGGCTCTCCAACCGCTTCTTGTAAGGATAAGAGAACAGAATAGAGATTAAATACAACGCCTTCAAGAGCTGCTCGAACCATGTGAGCACGCGTATGAGTTCTCGTTAATCCAAAAAATGAGCCCCGCGCGTTACCGTTCCATATAGGTGCCCGTTCGCCACCGAGATAAGGATGAAAAATTAAACCATCAGCTCCAGCCGGAACTTTTTTGGCGATTTCTGTGAGTAGATCATATGCATCCACACCCAGAAGCTTAGCAGTGGCTTTTTCAGGCTCAAATAAGTTATCTCGAACCCAACGAAAAACGATACCACCGTTATTCACAGGACCGCCAACAATCCACTTACCGTTCATTACGGGATAACAATAGGTGCGTCCTTTTGGATCCAATTGCGGATGGTCGATAAAAGTTCTTACCGCACCAGAAGTACCAATAGTAACGGCTACTTCACCTTTATCAATCGCACCCAGACCGACTTCTGCTAAGGCCCCATCAGTTGCGCCCATGACAAAAACTGTTTCGGCTGGGAGCCCCAATTTAGTTGCCACTTCAGAGCGTAATCCACTCATTTGATAGGTTGGATCAACTAATTCAGGTAATTGTTTTTCGGAAATTCCGACAAAGTCCAGAATATCTTTATCCCATGACATATCAAAAATATTCATTAACCCAGTAGTTGCAGCCATGGCAGTTTCTTCCTTAAGCTCACCAAAGAAACGCCAAAAAAGATATTCTTTCAAGCCTACCCAATAGGCAGTTTTTTTAAATAGTTCGGGTTCATCTTGTTTCAGCCACAATAGTTTATAAACGACGCCCATTGGATGAATTGGTAAACCTGTTTTGTTGTAAATTTCCAAACCTTTGCCATTTTTTGATAACGTTGTTGCTTGTTTTTCAGCTCGATTATCTCCCCAGGTAATCACACGTGTTAAAGGGTGATAGTTTTGATCTAGTCCCAATAAACTATGTTGTTGAGTAGAAAACGAAACGGCTCGAACTGGGCCCTTAGCGTCTTTGACAACTTCAGAGATAGCGGTGACAGCTGCGTCAAAAATTTGATCTGGATCTTCTTCAGCCATGTCGGGCATGTCTTGAAAAAGGGGATAAAGTTGATTTGAATAACCTTTAATTTCACCATTTAAAGTATATAAAACTGCTTTAGTACTGGTTGTTCCAACGTCGACTCCTACGATGTAGTCCATAAAATATCTATCCTCCTAATCATAGATACCAGAAATGGAAAAAAATATTTTTATCAAAAAAATAGGATAACTGGTATATCTGTTAACGCTTACATTTAACAACTTTTCCAATTTAATGTCAATGAAAATTGTGTTTTTATAGTTTTCGTGAAGAGAATTCTTGTAATTTTAATCGTTTTTTCAGACAATAACTAGTATAATTAATTGCAATATGATGAAGTGAGTGAAAAAGATGGATAATGTCGTCAACATGCGTTTAGATGCATACAATAAATTGAAATATCAAATTTTACACGGTGTTTACTTTCCGGGACAAAAAATTTCGGAGAAAATTGTTTCATCCGATCTTGGCATTGGACGTACGCCGGTTAGAGAAGCAATTATAAGACTAGAAAGATACTCACTCGTAGAAGTAGTACCGCAAAGCGGAACGTATGTGACAAAGATTGATATGGAATCTGCCGAAAATACACAGTTTTTAAGACGTAAAATCGATCCTGATATTTTGTTGGAATTTACGATTGAGGCGTCACCCGATCAATTTGCAAAGCTTGAAGAAAACTTAACCGAACAAAAACAAGCCGCCTTGGATAAAGACAATGATCGCTTTTTTGATTTGGACGAGCAGTTTCATCAATTGTTTTATATCGGTGCTAAACGAGAAATGATTTGGGATTGGCTTCAGACGATAAATATGCACCTAAATCGGTATCGTTGGTTGCGACTGAATGTTGAAGATTTAAATTGGAAAACTTTACTGCAACAGCACCAAGGAATCTATGATGCAGTTAAACAAAAAAATGTTGAAGCTATTAGATTTAATATTGAAGCCCACTTAAGATTGATGCACAGTGAAGCACCTGCTTTGCTAGAACGTTTTCCAGATTATTTTAAACAATAAATAGTAATTCGATCACAGTTATTACTGTGATTTTTTGTTCTCATAATAAATATTGACAGAATTAAGATGTATGATAAACTGAAAGCGTATTCACGCATACTAGTATACCAGTTTTGAAGTTATTCATTGTGAAAGCAAGGAGTGTAATGATGGTCAAAATAACAGATAATTATGTTACCAAGAGCGCTGAATTTGCCAAAAGTGGCATTACTGTTCCAACGTATGATGAAAGTGAAATTAGATTAAATACCCAAGCTAAACCAACGTGGATTCATTTTGGTGGTGGAAATCTATTTCGTGCGTTTCATGCAGCAATCAGTAATCAATTAATTGAAGCTGGTCAAAGCAACACTGGGGTGATTGTCGTTGATACTCATGACGATGCAGTCGTAAATGACATTTATCGCAAATACAATAATCGAATTTTACGTGTGGTTACTAAGGCCGACGGTTCACAAGATCGAGAATTATTTGCATCGGTAACCAATGCATTATTTGTGGGACCAGTTCAGGAATCCACAACAGATTTTGATAAATTAAAACAATTATTTGAACAAGATAGTTTACAGGTAGTTTCATTTTCAATCACAGAAAAGGGGTATCATTTAACGGATACAGCCGGAGAATTTTTTGTCCCTGTCAAAAGTGATATTGAAAATGGACCAGATCGACCACAGAATAACATGTCGTTATTGGTTAGTATGCTATTAGCACGATTTAAACAGGGCGCTAAATCAATTGCTTTGTTAAGCACTGATAATTTTTCACAAAACGGTGATCGCTTAAAAAATAGTGTATTAACAATTGCTAACGAATGGCAAAAGAATGGATTTGTGGATCAAGAATTTATTGACTATTTATCGAACAAAAATAAAGTAGGTTTCCCCTTGTCAATGATTGACCGCATTACACCTAATCCGGCTGAAAAAATTTCAGAGTCCTTAGCAAATGATGGATTTGAAGATGCCAAAATTCTCCATTCTAAACAGCATACCAATATTGCTGCATTCACAAATACTGAAGAAGCGCATTACTTGGTTGTGGAGGACAATTTTCCAAACGGACGTCCCGCTTTTGAACAAGCAGGGGTGTTAATGACTGATCGCGATACAGTTAATGATGCGGATGAAATGAAAGTCACAACTTGTTTAAATCCGTTGCATACCGCCTTAGCAATTTATGGTAGTATTCTTGGCTATCAATCAATTTCAAGCGAAATGAAAGATGAGAATTTAGTAGCACTAATTAAACAAATTGGTTATGTAGAAGGTTTACCAGTTGTAAAAGATCCCAAAGTAATTAATCCTCAAGCATTTATTCATGAACTTTTAACAAAACGCTTACCTAATCCATATATTCCTGACACGCCACAAAGAATTGCAACTGATACATCGCAAAAACTAGGCGTTCGTTACGGTGTCACAATTCAACACTATGTTGATGACGCTAATCGAGATCCCAAAAATTTGAATTTTATTCCGCTTGTGATTGCAACATGGTTACGTTATTTAATGGGTATTAACGATCAAGGTGAATCTTTTGAACCAAGCCCTGATCCAATGCTTGATGACTTACATGCTCAAGTTGCTGATATTAAGCTTGGAGATGCAGAACTTGATGTGCATGAGAATGTCAAAAATATTTTGAGTAATCAAACGATATTTGGTGTCGATCTTTATGAAGTTGGTTTAGGAGAAAAAATTGAAACTTACTTTAAAACAATGCTTGCAGGACCTGGAGCTATTGAACATGTTTTAGTTGAGACGCTCAAATCAAAAGCTCAACCTGTAAATGAGTAAGCATTAATGGTATGGTTGTAATTGTACCTAAATAAGAGAATAAAATTGAGAAGGACGGTAAAAATGACAGAATATAAAATCGCAGTTGTGAATTCAAGTAGTTTTGGCCAAGTGTTTAAAGAACATTGGCAACAATTGGAAAAAGTTGGCCAAATTGACCGCTTTATGGTGGATCCAGATATTTCGGGACCAGATTTAGCAGCTAAGCTACATGGATACAACGTCATTATTTCTAGTGTAACCCCATTTTTTAAGGCAGATTTTTTTGAGAACAAAGATGAGTTGTTATTAATCTCTCGCCATGGAATTGGTTACAATAATGTTGACCTAGAAGCCGCCAAAAAACATGGTACTAAAGTAACAATCGTTCCTCCTTTGGTTGAACGCAATGCTGTTGCTGAAAATGCTTTTTCTAACTTAATGGCAGTTGTCCGACAATCAGCAGCTTCATCTAATCGAATTAAAGCAGGCCATTATGAAGATCGGGCCCAATTTATGGGTCACGAATTTTCAGGTAAAACCTATGGTGTTATTGGTTGTGGGAACATTGGTAGCCGTGTTGCCGAATTATTTCAGTTCTTTGGTGGAGAAGTCATGGTGACGGATCCTGATCCCAAAGCCCCAGCTGGTTGGTTTGAAAAAAATCCCAATGTGAAACGAGTTTCTTTAGATGAATTACTTTCTAAGAGTGATTACATTTCATTAAATGCTTCGCTTAATGACACGGATTACCACTTAATTAATGCAGATGCCTTAAAGAAAGCCAAAGATGGTGTGTATTTTGTTAACCATGCACGCGGTGCTTTGATTGATGAAACAGCCATGTTAAAAGCTGTTGAGGATGGTAAAGTTTCAGGCTACGCTGCTGATACAATGGAAGTTGAACCAGTCAGTGCTGATCACCCATTCTTACAAAATGAACATTTCTTAATTACACCACATACTTCTGCCTATACGTATGAATGTCTTCATGGCATGGGTGAAAAGTGTGTTTCAGATGTAACCAATTTAGCAAGCGGCAAGCCGCTTGTTCGTGAACTAACAGCAACAATTTAATAATTAAAAAAGCTTTTCTTCCAAATCATTCAGAAGAAAAGCTTTTTTATTCACGTGTTTGTTTGATAACGGTATTAATTTTAGCAAGTTTAGGACTTGCTTTATCGGATTCATCCCGCATTACAGACATGTACAGGCAATCAACGATACTCATTTGCGAAATTAATGAAGACAATGCCTGTGAGCGATATTTTGAGTCGTCGGAAACGGAGTAGAATGTGACGTCACCTAATTTGGCAAGTTCAGAAGATGAAAAACTGGTAATGACAACCATTGGTACATGATTGTTCTTTAAAATTTTAGCCATTTTTAAGGTATCCAAATTTCTTCCTGAGTGGGAAATGACAATGGCGCAATCTTGGTCATCCATTTTAGCAGCCTGCATCAATGCCATATGATAATCTGTATTGAAAACGGCGTTCACTTGCGTACGCAAAAATTTATGGTAAGCATCGAGTGCGACCACATCGGAAGCACCTAATCCAAAAAAACTAAGACTATGGCAGTTTTCAATCAAGCTAACTGCTTTATTGAGGGAGGCCTCGCTAAGAAGATCAAGTGTTTTATTTAATGACGAACTGTTTGAACTAAACACTTTTTGTGCGACTAAAATATTAGGATCTTCGCTGTTAATGTCCGCAGAGATAATTGCCGGCTGAGCGATTTGTTGACCAATTGCCAGCTGGAATTCCGGATAATTGGAATAACCGAGTTTTTTAGCAAAACGTGAAACTGTAGAAACTGACGAAACACTGGCTTGCGCAAATTCTTGAATAGAAAGATCGTGGCAGTCTTCCAAGTTGTTGATTAAAAAATCAGCAACTTTTCGGCTGCTTGAGCCAAGGTCATTATATTTAGAAGAGAGACGTTCCATTAATTGGAGGGCCATTATTTGTTACCTCTTTCACTTGTAAACTGAATACTATTTATTATAACAGGTAAAAAATATTTTCACAATTTTCATTTATTTTAGTTGATTTCTGCTAGTTATTTTCATATAATGACTTCATAACAATAAATGAAAAAGAGGTATTTAGAATATGCGTGTTGGAATGATCGGTTTAGGTAAGATGGGTCTTAACTTAACAAAAAATATGATTCGTAATGGCATCGAAGTCGTTGGTTTTGATTTAGATTCCAGTAATGTGCAAGCGGCTAAAGAAGCTGGTGCTGTTCCTGCCAACAGTCTTGAAGAATTAGTTTCTAATTTAACAGATAAAAAAATTGCCTGGGTGATGTTGCCTGCAGGAA
Organism: Paucilactobacillus salsurae; assembly: GCF_054784995.1. Classification (NCBI taxonomy): domain Bacteria; kingdom Bacillati; phylum Bacillota; class Bacilli; order Lactobacillales; family Lactobacillaceae; genus Paucilactobacillus; species Paucilactobacillus salsurae. The sequence continues at coordinate 52,038 of NZ_BAAHWX010000002.1, forward strand.
ATCCAACTAAATCAACTATCAAACAGTTAACCACACTTCTTGACAAGGATGACATTATCATTGATGGTGGAAATTCGAACTTCCACGATTCATTAAATGATAATGAAGTTGTTAAAGCTGCTGAAATGAAATTCTTTGATTGTGGGACTTCTGGCGGCCAAAATGGTGCACTAAATGCTGGAAACTTCATGATTGGTGGCGATGATGCACAAACCTTTGACAAATATCTGCGTCCAATTTTTGAATTAATTTCTGAACAAGATGGTTTTCTTTATACAGGTAAAGCCGGTTCAGGACACTACCTTAAGATGGTGCATAACGGTATTGAATACGGTATGATGGAAGCCATTGGTGAAGGCTTTGAAGTGCTTGAACAAAGCCCATACGATTATGACAATGAAGCTGTTGCTAAAATGTGGAACCATGGTTCAGTTGTTCGTAGCTGGTTAATGGAATTAGCTGAAGATGCTTTTGCCAAGGATCCAAACTTAGACCAATTAATGGGTCGCATGCACTCATCTGGCGAAGGAAAGTGGACACTCCAAGAAGCCTTGGATCTACAAGTACCAACCCCAGTGATTGCATTGTCATTAATGATGCGTTACCGTTCAATGCAAGATGACACCTTTACTGGTAAAGTGGTCGCTGCTTTGCGGAATGGCTTTGGTGGTCACGCAGTGGACTATAAGTCATAATCCAATTTTAAATAATTTAGAACAAAAAAATCGACCAAACGGTCGATTTTTTTATTTCAACTCTGTCAGAAATCCTTGACTTTGTAGAACATTAAACAAGTCTTTGCGCTTTTTTGGTGATTTTGTCATTTGTCGAATAATATTATGACGGAAAGTTTCTGCCCGTGAATGACTTGATCGATGTTCATAGTAGCTTTGTAATTGCTGATCATATTGGTCTAATAATTGCTCATAATTTGATGGTAATTGGTACTGATTTTCAAAATGAACAGCAGCTAATGGCAAGCGTGGTTTTAATTCTGGTTGATCATCTGGGTAACCGAGTGCTAGTGCAAAAACTGGGAAAGTTAGTCGTGGTAATTTAAATGCATCAATGACTTGCTGGGCATCATTTAGAAGACTACCAAGATAGACCGTTCCCAATTGCATACTTTCGGCAGCTACCACAATTGATTGGGCAGCAATTGTTGCATCATAAATACCAGCTAGCAAACGGTCAGTTTGGCCAAGTAGCGTCGTATCAACATTTTCTTTTTGACCAATTTGTTCATTACGGTATTGATCAGCGATAAAAATGAATAAGTGGCCATTATTTAATGCAGATGAGTGTCCGGTTATGTCTTTGATGAGCATTTTTAAGGCAGAATCAGTCACGCTAATGATACTGAACTGCTGCATGAACATTGAAGAGGCGCTTTGAGATGCAACTTGTAGTAAAGTGTCGATTGTTTGTTGATCAAGTGGTTGGGCTGTGAATTTTCGAATTGAACGATGATTTAACATTGCTTCAATTGCATCATTTGAAACCATAACAACACCCTCTTATTTTTTAAGCATTAACAAGATCACTTGTCCGGTCTACGAGAACCTTGTAAATTTTTTGAATATCAGCTGATGTGCCACGTAATTCATAATCTGATAAAAATGGCGCATTAAATCGCTTAGCATAGCGTTTTGCAGTGAGGCAGTATTGTTCGTTAAAGTTACGATTGCCACTACCGATCACTCCTACACACATCCGTGCATTGTTGTGATAATCGATGTATTCGCCTAAAACGTTGGTCATTAACTCTTTGACGCCAGAGTCAATTCCATTTCCACCATCTAGATAGGTTGGAACAAAGGCAAAGTAGTGTGCACGTTCATCATTAAAATCAGTTTGTTCTGTAATTTCTTTAGCGTCGATTTCTGGATTTTTTACATCGAGGGCATGCTGCTGTTTAGCATATGCTTCTAAACGATTTAAAAAAGATCGGGTGTTGCCTTCAATTGAAACATATAAAATATGAATGGGGTCCATATTGATTCTCCTTTATTTGTAGTGTCCTTAAACCATTCTACACGTCTAAACGTAAAAATAATACATATTTATCTTATCAGTTGATCGTCTATTAGTAAACATTTATCTTATCGATTGATTAATAATTAACAAAAGAATTCCTTATCGAAAGATAAATGAAAAATAGGGTCAAATAAAAAGTAGCCGTAGCTACTTTTAGGACTTATCTGTGTCTTCAACTGCGTCATCATTATCCGTTGGTTCTAACTGCGAAACTTTAAACCAATTAATGTAAGAGTTTTCGTAATCTAACACTTCAAAAGTAAAATTTTGAATTTGAATAACGTCACCAACGTGGACATTTGGATAATTATCGATGATATATCCTGTCATCGTAACGGATTCTGATTGATCAAAATCCTTAATATCTACGTTGAAATATCGTTCGAAATCATAAGTAGTTGTTTTACCGTTCACTTTGTAGGAACCATCACGTTGTTTGAAAATGATTTCATCTGAAACGTCGTCAATTTCATCACGCACCGTCCCAAATAATTCTTCATAGATATCTTTGTCAGTTACGATACCGCTGGTACCACCATACTCATCCACAACCACAACAATCGGTGTTCTGGTCCGAATCATTTGTTGCAAGACAGTTGTGATAGGTGTTGATTCGGGCGTAGTTGAAATGTGACGAATTAGCTTACTTAATGAAATGGAAGAGTCGGTTTGCGATTGGCGAATTAAATCATAATTAAAAATGTAGCCAATAATTTTATCTTTATCATTTTCAGCAACCACGGGGATACGACTATATTTTTCAGTAATGTAAATTTGGATAGCTTCTTTAATAGAACTATCGATGTCGATAACCGTAAGCTGGGTTCGATCAACCATGACATCTTTAGCAGTTTTATCATCTAATTCAAATGCACGTTGCATATAAAGTAAATCATTTTTATCTAATTGACCACCACGCACAGAGTTACGCGTTAAGCTGACAATTTCACCTTCAGATAAAACTTCATCTGATTCATCGGCGGGTTTTAAGCCAATCAGTTTAACTACACCGTTTGATGAACTATTGAGCAGCCAAACGAATGGGTAAAATAAAATATGGAACCAATGGAGTGGCGTCGTGATAAACATCATCACTTTCATCGGCATATCAATGGCAATGTTTTTAGGAACAATTTCGGTAAAGACCACTTCTAAATAAGTTAAAACAAGCACCCCGATAATTGCACCAAGAGCGTGCATACCAGCGTTAGCAAGAGGGACATGGGAAAGATCAAAGACACTTAGTAATAGTGTTTCAATGGTGGATTCACCAATCCAACCTAGTAAAATACCACAAACTGAAACACCAACCTGAGTGGTTGAAAGGTATTCATTAAGGTTTGTCACCATTTTTATAGCACGATTAATTTTAGTAGATGGTTTATCACGTTGATCTTGAGCTTCTTCTAAAGCTGTCAATCGTGTTTGTACAAGCGCAAATTCGGCGGCAACGAAAAACGCCGCGAACAAAAAAGTAATTAGAATAATCACAAGATTGATTATTATCTGACCACTATCCAACAAGTATTCCTCATTTCTGTCATTAACTTAATGACGAGCAATCGTCATTTAATTGATATTCAAATATCCTACATTCTATTTCACACAAATGCAAGAAAAAACGGTATCATTAGAAATAATTTATAACTATTTCTAATACCATGATAACAATATTTTAACATATGATGGCTTTAAATGAGAGAATGCCACTAATTAATGCTTTTATGCGTGAAATAATAGCATTTTGGCCAATATATTGGTATAACTAAGTATGTAAAAAAGATTTTAGGAGGATATCTCATGCGCCTTGATTTTTCGGTGGCCGTACACAGTCTATTGTATCTGGATCGTAATCGAGATCGACGGATTTCCAGTCGTGAACTCGCGCAATCGTTAGATCTAAATGCGGTCATGATTAGAAATATTTTGTCATTGCTTCATAAAAACGACTATGTTGACGGTACCGTTGGCAAAAATGGCGGATATAAATTGAGTAAAACGCTGGCTGAATATAATGTTGGTGAACTGTACGATCTAACGATTCCCCCGACGATCAGTTACGCTAAATTTATCACAGGAAATTCTAAAGAAATCGACAATCCAGATCCAAAGCGAATTGCTAGTAATATTAAGGAAACGTTAACGGATCTGTTTACACTGGCGGATCAAGATTACCGTAAATTTTACCATCAATTTACAATGGAAGATTTAAAAAAAGATATTTCACAACACGGCTACTTTATCAAACTAGTTGAACAAAAAAGTGTTTAGAACTCTTCAAATAATGAAGAGTTTTTATTTTGCAAAAAAAGATAACGGTTACAATAAAATAATTTGCAATATGTCGTTGACAACTAAATTAAAAAATGATTAAATAACTAACAAGTTCTCATTGAATTTTAATTTATACATACATAGCTTTACCGGGAACTAATCACATAAGGAGGATACATACATATGCAAAATACAGAGGTTGCAGACAACCAAATGTCTGTGAAAGATTACGTTTACAACGTTTCAGCTGCGGTGTCAAACGCTATTTTAGTTATGCTGGGTGTCGGGCTATTATTCCAATCAGTTGCCAATATTGTTCACTGGAACCAACTTTACCAAATCGGGGCAATCGCACAAGTGCTTTTACCAGCTGGATTTGGTGCAGCAGTGGCTTCACAGTTAAAAGTTAATACATTAGTTATGTTTAGTGCCATGATTTCAGCAACTGTCGGCGCCAATGGTGTCTATTTCACAGCTGCCGCAGTAAATGGAACAACAGCAACAGGTTGGCAAATGCATGAAGCAGCATCAAGCATGTTATTTACAACTGGTCAACCAATTAGTGCCGTGTTAGCAGGTCTATTAGCTGTCTTAGTTGGTAAGTTTTTGACAGGTAAAACACCACTAGACATGATGCTTGTGCCACTTGCTTCAACATTTGTTGGTACTATTTTTGGACTAGGATGTGGGGCCGTTACAACGCCTGCTTTGAACGCCCTTAGTAAATGGGTTGCTGGTGCTATGACCGTTAGTCCATTGATTGGTTCAATGCTTCTATCACTTGCTTTTGCTATCTTTTTAATGACGCCTGCTTCTTCAGCGGCTCTAGCAATCGCCATTGCCTTGAATCCAATTTCTTCAGGGGCGACATTAATTGGAACTTCTGCTCAATTTATCGGTTTTCTGGTAATGTCCTTCCAAGAAAATAATTTGGGTGCCAACATTGCGCAAGGGTTTATCACACCAAAAGTTCAATTTCCGAACTTACTGAAAAATCCACAGTTATGCTTGCCAACGTTTGTGGCAGCCATGGTGAGTTCCGCTATTGGAACGATGTTCTTCCACTTCAGTGTTCCATACACAATTGGTGGATTAGGGTTAACTTCATTGATTGCGCCAATTAATTTGGCTTCAACGAATATGCATTCGTTCTGGGTATTTATGTTCTGTGGTGTTTTGTTGCCAGCCGTGATTTCTGTTGCAGGATACCGCTTCATGCGAGTTATGCACTGGGCCCACGCCGACGATTTACATCTTGAAATTGTTTAAATTATAACTATTAAATAAAAACACTTAACTTTGCTTGATGTGAAGTTAAGTGTTTTGCTTTATAATAGAAAGAAATAATTGAACGAGGTAATGAATGTGGCCACCATTAATTTTGATCATTTAAATAAAGAAGTAAAAAAAGAACCAGTTTTGACTGATATTAATCTTCAAATTCCAGCGCAATCAATAATTTCATTGATTAAACCGGCGTCTGAGTCATTACTTTTATTATATGGATTCATTTTAGGCGAAGAAAAACCAACCAGTGGACAAGTCACAGTTAATGATTTAATGACTAATAAGCATAAAAAAGAATTACAAAAACAGGTTATTTACATCATGCCGGATGCCGAGGTAGGTAAATTTAAAACCATTGGTAAATTTGTTTCAGCGACTTTAAAAAAAGGGACGGATCCAGTCTCGCAAAAACAAGCGCTCCAAATCATGGATCAATTTAACTTTACCGACAAAATGACTCTTGACCAGTTAGATGAGGCTCAGTTACAGCAACTCACAATTATTCAAGCCATTTTGATGCAAGCACAGGTGATTTTATTAGAACAGCCAACCGATAAGATGAATGAACATCAGCAAAAACAAATTTGGCAGTTATTGCAAGATTATGTCAAAAAAACGGATGCGATTGTGTTGTTAGTCTCGGATAGTGTCGCCGAAATGCAATTATTTACTGACAAAATGATTTATTTTCGTCATGGTCAAATCAGAAAAATAAAAGAGCTACCAGCACATGATAGTGTTGATAGCTTTGTGTCCATTACGGGTAATGGATTTCCTATTGAAACTGCCGAAACGCTTGGGGCCACAATATTACAAGAAACCGAAACCGAAACCAAATTGTTGTTTGCAGGAAATATTCAATCGCTATTACCGCTGCTTGAACAAAGTACGATTACTGATGTTCGGATTACTGATGCGACGATTGAAAATGAAATGACAGGCATTTAAATTTGCTGAAAAGTTTTATCAATTAGGTCATATTCCGTCTGCGTTAATTCAACGTTCATTGCTGCTAAATTACTTTTAACTTGTTGCGGTTGTTTAGCACCAGGAATGACAACTGAGACGAGTGGATTTTGCATATACCATGCTAAAACAACTTGGGCAATTGTCGCTTGATGGGCATCAGCAATTGACTTGAGTGAATCAACTTTATCAATAATAGTTTGGAATCTTTGACCATTAAAATCGGGGTTGGCCAGACGAATGTCGCCTTGTTTAAGATTGAGCGCTGCATTCTTGTTGTATTTACCAGTTAATAATCCAGATGCTAATGGGAAATAAGGGACAAACGAAATGTTGTGTTCTTTCAAATAAGGCATTAATTCTGTTTCGTTGTCGCGATGAATTAAACTGTATTGGTCTTCAACAATATCAACATAGCCATCTTGATTGGCTTCTTTGACTTGCGCCAATGAAAAATTCGAGATACCGATGGCACGAATTTTACCAGCTTGTTTTAATTTTTGTAGTGCAGCTACGGCTTCATTTTTAGGCGTGTGATCGTCTGGAAAATGAATATAAAAAATATCTAAATAGTCTGTGCCTAAACGTTTTAAGCTTTGTTCAACAGATTCGGTGAGAAATTGTGGATCATTTTCCATTGTTTCAGTACCATCATCATGAAAAACATGAGCAGCCTTTGACGCAATCACAATATCATGGCGGTTGTAGTTTTTAATCACTTGGCCAATTAATTCTTCTGAGCGGCCTTTGCCATAGGCAAAAGCAGTATCAAGCATAGTGATACCACCATCAAGCGCAGTGGCAACGACTTGTTTACCCAAATCTTCATCTAGATTGGGAAATAGGTTATGACCACCAACGGCGTTTGTTCCAAGCCCTAGCGGGGTAGAAACAACATCTGAGTGGCCGATCTTTACTAATGGTTGTGTCATAATAATATCCTCCTAAATATGGGTTCGCCATTAGTGTAGCACGATTATTTGAATAATGGGAAAAAAGGAAAATACTAATGAAAAATGTAGTTATTATTGCACAAAATGAATTTAAAACATTAGCAGAATCGATTAATGAAAAGTTAATACAAGCGAAAACTAATTCAACATTAAGTAAACAAAGTATGGATGATGTCAAATCAGCCGATGTACTTGTGTGGTTGCCAAATATCGAAACGGCTGATCAGCAGGTTTTTGATTTGGTCGATCAACTGGATCAACGGCAAACACCGCCACAAAGAATTTTAATGGTCGCCGTTGCCGGGGTGAACGAGGAAGTTGAACCAGAATTGTTACAAAAATGGTACGGCAAAGAGGCGCAACAGCTTATATTAGGGCAACAATATGCCATCAAAATGATTGATGAGCTAGAATTACCGTACACAATTGTGCGAGTAGCACCATTAACACAAAAAGAGACGCAGATTATTGTGACAAAAGAAGGACAAAAGTTTGCTGGTAAAGAGGTTCAGACTGACCTTGTGGCTGATTATTTAGCACAGATAATTGAATCAAATCGAGAAATAAATGCTTCAATTGGACTTGGTGGATTATAAATGGTTGTTTAAAAATGAAAAATTGATTAGAATAGTATCAACTTGTAAGAAAGATGGGTGAAAAAGATGGATCAACGACCTCAATTAGTCGACCCAAAACGGGTAGTTATCAAAATTGGCACGAGTAGTTTAATATACCCCAGTGGGCAACTAAACCTGAAGACGATGGATGAGTTAGCGTTTGTATTAAGCGCACTCCAGCAAAAGGGTCGTGAGGTTGTATTGGTCACGTCAGGTGCGATTGGTGTGGGGTTAAATCAACTTCACATGGTTAAACGCCCAGAAGATATTTCAGCTCAACAAGCGATTGCGGCAATTGGACAAAATGAGCTCATGTCGATTTTTAATCAACGTTTCTCAAATTATGGTCAACAAATCGGGCAAATTCTGTTGACGCACGATGTCATGGATTTTCCAGTCAGCCGCCAACATGTTTTGAATACATTTGAAACATTGATTAAATTAAAGGCGATTCCGGTGGTTAATGAAAATGATACAGTTGCCGTTGATGAAATGGATCATAAAACGACATTTGGTGATAACGATCAACTGTCTGCTTTAGTGGCAACCTCAATTCAAGCGCAACTTCTAATTGTCTTATCAGATATCGATTGTCTTTATAATGAAGACCCAAATAAAAATCCGAATGCGACACCACTGTCATTAGTCGATAAGATTGATCAACAAGTATTGGATTCTGCCAGTGGTAGCAGTACAAGATTTGGTACCGGTGGCATGGTGACAAAATTAAAAGCTGCCAAGAAAATGATGGATTCTGGAGCACAAATGGTCCTTGCCAATGGTAAAGATCCAAAAATTATTTTTGATATTCTGGCACAACGTCAGATCGGTACTTTATTCACACCACAGCTCACCACAATGGAAGGACTGAAGCAGCATGGATAGTTTAAAGCAGGATAACTTAATTCAAATGGGTCAACAAGCACAAGTTGCTGAACGACAATTAGCGCAGCTAGAGACCAGTCAAAAAAATGCCATTTTGCTTAAAATGGCAGCGGCTTTACGCGAGAAAAAAGCACAAATTGTGCAGGTCAACGAAAAAGATTTAACTGCTGCTACACAGTTACCACAGAATTTTGTGGATCGATTAACATTAGATGAAGACCGTGTTGAACAAATGGCAGTCGGTTTAGAACAGGTGGCAGCGCTGCCTGATCCAATCGGCAACGTCGATAAAATGTGGAAAAATGAAGCGGGTCTGATGATTGGTAAGCAACGTGTACCATTAGGCGTGATTGGCATTATTTACGAGGCGCGTCCAAACGTGACTGTCGATGCCTTTGCGTTAACGTTTAAGAGTGGCAATGCTGTCATTTTGCGTGGCGGTAAAGAAGCCCTACAGACAAATGCTTATTTAGTTGAGTGCATGCAGTCTGTTTTAAGAAATGAGCATCTTGATGCTAATGTTATTCAGATTTTACATGATACATCACACGAAACTGCAAACGAAATGATGGCGTTAACCGATTATATTGATGTCTTGATTCCACGGGGTAGTGGCCGACTGATTAAAGCAGTGGTGGAAAATGCAAAAGTACCAGTGATCGAAACAGGCGCGGGTAACTGTCACATCTATGTTGATGAATTTGCGCAAGAAAAAATGGCTGAAGATATCATTGTCAACGCTAAAACGCAACGACCATCGGTCTGCAATGCGGCGGAAAAAATTGTGATTCATTCAGCAGTAGCCGACCAATATCTACCTAAATTCGCACAAGCATTAGCTAAATTCAACGTGGAATTACGCGGCGATGAACGGGCACGCGCAATTGTCCCAACAATGACGTCAGCGACCGAAGATGATTGGGGTCGTGAGTATAACGACTACATTATGGCGGTCAAGGTGGTTGATAACCTAGATGAAGCCATTGAACATATTAATCGCTATAACACCAAACATTCAGAGGCCATCATCACCGATAATTATGAAAATGGGCAACAATTTCTCCAGCAAATCGACGCCGCTTGTGTTTACATCAACGCCTCAACCAGATTTACCGATGGTTTTGAGTTTGGTTTCGGTGCAGAAATCGGTATCAGCACCCAGAAGCTGCACGCTAGAGGCCCAATGGGGTTGAATGAGTTGACGTCTACGAAGTATATTATTTACGGGGATGGACAGACCAGAAAGTAGAGAGTGCGCAGAGCGACAGGTTGCTTCTGAGGATTAACGGACTTTAAGCGAAATTTCAGGGTTTGGGATTTTACTTAAAGTCTGTTAACCGGAAGAAGCAGTCGCTCGGAGCACGTTTAATCAATAAAAAAGCAAAAAACAAAAAAAGGCATTGATTCAAATCGAATCAATGCCTTTACTAATCACTGCAAATACGCAACAGCAACATTCTTATAAGTCTCCAAAACCTTCAAATAATTATCCACACTTACAGTTTCATCAACACTATGCGCATCATTCCAATTACCAGCGCCCAAAACAATCATCGGAAAATGATGATCATCTTTAATATACTCAGAAGCATCCGTGGCACCATGAATGACATCAAGCTTTGCCGGTTGTGAAAAAGCAGCCGTCCGTGCTCGTTGAATCAATTGCACAAAGTCACTATTTGGATCGTTAACAACTGGTTCAAACCGATTGTTGACGACTAACTCCAGGTGGTTTTGTGGTTCTTGATTAAGTTTATCAATCGTGTCCTGCAGACGTTTAGTGACTTGATCAGGGTTAAATTCAGGAATGGGGCGGATATTGCCTTGTAGTTGGGCAAATTCGGGGATGCTATTGACCTGCTGGCCACCATTAATCACGGTGACACTGTGAACCAGTGGCCCCAAGACATCACTAGTGGGAATTCCGTCAAAAGCAGTTTGTTCTGCAATGATGAATTTAGTGAGATTCGTAATGGCGTTATTACCAAATTGGGGCAATGAACTGTGCGCACCTTTACCATAGGAATTAACGGTGTAATTAAATGAACCACTGTGTGCAAAAATAATGTCACCACTTGTTGGTTCTCCCACAATCATGGCATCAATATCGTGAACGGCACCTTGGCTGGTCAGGTCGCGTGCGCCCATGGCACCTAATTCTTCACCAACAGTACCAATGAACCGTAATTGGCCATTCAAGTTAGTTTTACTTTCATGTAATTCAATCATTGTGATGACCATGGCTGCCAATCCAGATTTCATGTCGGCGCTACCACGTCCATAAATCGTGCCATTTTCTTCCAACGCACTGAATGGATCGTGTTTCCAATTGTCAATATTACCAATTGCAACGGTATCGAGATGACCTGCTAAGGCAAGAACACGTTTGGCAGTTGGGTCACCAATATTTGCAATGATACTCATTCGATTTGTATCATATGGAATTAATTGCACATCTTCAATACCATGTCGGTTGAGCAGTGTCTTTAAGTAGGTCGAAACTTGTTTTTCATTACCATTGGCAGAATTAATTTTGATCAAATCTTTTAAAATATTAATTTTTTCTAGTTGCTGCATTGGAAAGCCTTCTTCAATAGAATTTATCTACTAGTGTACACTTTACTAGGTTGTATTTCTAATTAAATTCTAATAAAAAAGCCTGTAATTTGCATTACAGGCTTTTGCTTTACCAACTTGCTTTTTTGACGCCAGGAATCTGACCGGCATGTGCGTATTTTCTGAAGTTGATTCGTGACATACCAAATTGACGCAGATAACCGTGTGGACGACCATCTAGGCGATCACGATTGTGTAATCTAGTGGGTGAAGCATTTCGTGGTAACTTACTAAGAGCTTCATAGTCATGATTTTGCTTTAACGTTTGTCGAAGTTCAGCATATTTGTCCACGGTTGCTTGAATTTTTGCTGCTTTAGCGATTTTTGATTTTTTTGCCATTTTTTTCTCCTATTTTTGATTTAAAATTTGATTGAGTTCTTTGTACTGACTAGTCATCCATTGTTCATAATTTTGATGAGCAGGGAGTGTTTCTGTAACTTTAAGAACGGGGACATGTTTTTTCTTGGCTAGTGTGACCAAATTATTTACGGTTTGACTATCGACTTGCTTATTGTAAACGAAAAAAGCGACCTTATGATGACGTAGACCTTGTTGCATTTGATTGATGGTTTGCACTGACGGATCGGTTCCTTTTTCAACTGCATTTTCAAAACGCTGGTTAGCAACATGATAGCCCATCGCATTAATGGCGTAGTCGAAGATGGGTTCACTCACGTAAACATTTTTGTTTTGAGCCTTTTTTGCCTGTCGTGCTAATGAATCAAATTCGTGTTGCATTGGAGCTAACGATTGAATGTAAGCTTTAGCATTCTTAGCAAAGTATTGTTTATTTTGGGGCTGTTTTTTTCCCAATTGCTTAGCTAAATAAGTCGCGTATTTAGCCATTGTTGTCGGTTCATACCAGATATGGGGATTGTCCCCAGTTTGACGATGCAACACGTCACTACCAATTTTGATAAACTGCGCATGTTCCGTATTATTAGCTAATTTATTAATCCATGGGTCATAGCCAATGCCATTGGCTACGACGAAGTCTGCCTTACTGACTTCTTTAGCTGTTTGCGTTGTCGGTTCGTAGTCGTGTGGATCCATCGCTGGTTTGTTGATGATTGAGCGTACAGATCCTTTATTACCAACAACGGCTTTAGCCACTTCACCATAAAAATCGGTTGTCGTGACAATTGATAATTTCTGATGTCCATTGTTATTTTTAGTGGGCGCACAACCGCTTAGCACTAAAATCGGAATCAAGCACAAGACGATGATTCCAACGAGCTGGTGAGGTAATTTCCGTGGCAACATGTCAATCCTCTTTCTAAATGATAATTGTTACTGTTTAACTATACTTTTTTTCTACTTCGATGTAAATAGTAAAGCTTACGATTTATTGAAAGTTGACATTTACAGTAAAGATTGGTTTAATAAGAACAATTAAATTCTAGGAGTTCTCATCAATGAAAAAAGCCAACCAACAATTCAAGTTTAATTTCTTTAGATAGCGTCCGCACAATCAGGTGTGGGCGCGAATTGACTTGCGTCCATGTCTGAGGAAATCATCCGATAAATATGGTTGGATTCTATCGGGAAAACACAAAACCGCTAGATCTTTTGCAAGTTGAAAAGGTCTGGTGGTTTTTTAGTTGGTCAACAATGGAGGTTATCGCTATGAGAACAGTTCATACATTAGGTCCCAAATCTACAGATAGTTATGAAGCTTCCCAACATATTCCGGGAGCAGAAAAAAATCAAATCGTTTTACATGAAAATTTTGATGATATCATTGAAAACTTACATAAATTTGCTGGCGACTATTTACTGTTGCCAGCGGCTTATCAAAGTCAAAACAGTGATTTTGGGTGGCGTGAATTGGCCTACCAATACTGGGATCGGCTAACAATCGAAACTGTTTTTCATCACGAACTAAAGACCTTATGTTTAATTGCCAATCCGAATTTCACGCAAAATAAGGCTATTATTCATCCAGCGACAACCAATTTATTAAACCATTATTTGAAAGACCAACAATTATCCATTCCAATCCATTATGCTGGCAGTAAGGCCAGCGCCTTTGATCGTTTTGATGCAAATGGCTACCGGTTTAGCATTGTGAGTGATGATTCTTTAGTTGGTAGTGATCAGTATCAGATTCTTAAAACTTACCACCCAGATATGGTTTGGTGTCTCTATAAAATAGAGAAATAAGGGTTGATAAATTGAATCTTAAGATGATGTGAACTAGTTTACAAAACTAGCTAAGTTAGTTATGATATCTGTAATACTAAAAGGAGTCGATATCATGAATACGATGGAACAATTTGAACGATTCGAATCAGAGCTAGCCAAGGTTAATTTTCCCATGTGGGATGAATTACCTAAGTTTGATTTATATATGGATCAGGTTGTCGCATACGTTAATAACTTGATTGGATCATTAGGTTTAGATCCGATTACACCATCAATGATTAATAACTATGTTAAACATAAGGCGATTTTGGCACCCATTAAAAAAAAGTATCAGGTGATGCATATTGCTGATATTTTGGTGATTAGTCTGTTAAAGGCTAGTTTCCCAATTGATGTCATCCGTTCAGGAATGGATCAGGTTACGTTAAGTCAGTATCCCAAACAAGCGTATGATCATTTTGTCGAACTGTTGATGGCCAGCATTCGTCATGAGGAAAAACCGAAATTAGTTGGTAAGAACACATTAAACGAAAAACTAATGGAGATTGCCGTTGATAGCGTGATTACGAAGTTGAAAGCAGAAGCTTTACTCAAACTAATGGAACAAACAGCAAAGAGAACAGAAATTAAAAAAACAAAATAATGACTTAGAACTTAGTTGAATATATGCAGCTAAGTTTTTTATTAGCCTAATTTTGACATCTAATTTAAAAATGTCTAAAAAAATTTATTTTTTTATGTAAGCGATTACACTTAGTTAATAAACTCACAAACTTTATTTATGTGTTTTGAAATCACGGAAAACTAAATTGTGAAATGAAAACCCTTTATTTAAATGAATAATTATCGATTTGTAATTATTGAGATGCAATGACTTTACAACTCAAAAATCTTGTTTATAATGTTAATTGTGAATTGATTAACAAACTTTTTTCTAAACAGGAGGAAGAGAAAATGATAAAAGAACCACAACAAGAAACAGTGAATGTTGATGACATGATTAATACGCTGGTTGAAAATGGGCACACAGCACTTGATCAATTAGACAACTTCGACCAAGAAAAGATTGACCATATCGTTCATCAAATGGCAATGGCCGCATTAGACAAGCATATGCTACTTGCCAAACTCGCATATGAAGAAACTGGTCGGGGTGTCATGGAAGATAAAGCAGTTAAAAATATTTATGCTTCTGAGTATATTTGGCACTCCATTAAAAATGATAAAACGGTTGGCATTATCAAAGATGACAAAGAGCGCCAATTAATAACAGTGGCTGAACCCTTGGGAGTTATTGCTGGTATTACCCCAGTTACCAATCCAACCTCAACAACGATTTTTAAATCATTAATTGCGGTAAAAACACGTAATCCCATTATCTTTGCTTTTCATCCACAGGCACAAGAATCTTGCGAAGCAGCAGCACAAATTTTACTTGACGCAGCTGTCGAAGCTGGTGCACCAAAGAATATTATTCAATGGGTTACGCATCCCAGTTTAGATGCGACAACTGCTTTGATTAACCATGATGGCATTGCCAGTGTATTAGCAACGGGAGGACCAGGAATGGTCAAGGCAGCTTACTCAACTGGTAAACCAGCATTGGGTGTTGGCCCTGGTAATGGTCCTGTGTACATTGAAAAAACGGCCCACATTAAACGAGCCGTGAATGATATTTTACTATCAAAAACTTTTGATAACGGTATGATCTGTGCTTCTGAAAATAGTGCAGTTGTTGACGATGATATTTATGATGAGGTTAAAAACGAATTCAAAGCCCACAATGCTTTCTTTGTTGCTAAGAAAGACCAAAAGAAATTAGCCGATACGATGTTTGATGCAAAACGTGGTGGCGTTAAGGGTCCAATTGCGGGAATGTCAGCCGTTAAAATTGCACAACTGGCTGGAATCAAAGTGCCAGAAGACACAAAAATTTTAGTTACAGAAATCAAAGAAGTTGGACCTAAAGAACCATTATCTAGAGAAAAATTATCGCCAGTGTTGTCAATGTATCATGCGAAAACACAAAAAGAAGCTTTTGCAATCTGTGATGCACTCTTGCATTTTGGTGGCTTAGGGCACACGGCAGCCATTCAATCCGAAGATGATGATTTGATTTTAAAATATGGATTAAAGATGAAAGCTAGTCGAGTGATTGTCAATACACCTTCGGCACTCGGTGGTATTGGAAATATGTATAACGAAATGATTCCATCATTAACTTTAGGGACAGGATCATGGGGCAAAAACTCAATTTCACATAATGTTTCTTCTTTTGATCTGTTAAACGTCAAAACAATTGCTAAACGGAGAAATAATATGCAGTGGGTGAAATTACCAAAAGTTTATTTTGAAAAAACATCTGTCCGTTATTTGGAAGATATGGAAGATGTCAATAAAGTAATGTTGATTACCGGACCAAGCATGGTGAAATACGGCTATGCTGATATCGTAATTAATGAATTGAAACGTCGTGCCAATGGCGATCGGATCCAGTACGAAATCTTTTCAGATGTTGAACCTGATCCATCAACTGATACAGTGGAACGAGGTTTACGTCAAATTCGTGAGTTTCAACCGGATACTATCATTGCACTCGGTGGTGGTTCACCATTAGATGCTGCTAAGAATATGTGGTTGTTTTATGAACATCCAGAAGCCAGTTTCTTTGGTGCCAAACAAAAGTTCCTTGATATTAGAAAACGCACATACAAATTAGAGTGCGCCAACAAGGCAAAATTTGTGGCCATTCCAACAACCTCCGGAACTGGTTCTGAAGTAACACCATTTGCCGTGATTACGGATAGTAAAACACACGTTAAATATCCATTAGCAGATTATGCTCTCACACCTGATGTGGCAATCGTTGATTCACAGTTTATTGAAACTGTACCAAAACGTACCATTGCAGAATCAGGACTAGATGTGTTGACACATGCCACAGAATCATTTGTCTCAGCATTGGCTTCCGATTATACGAAACCATGGTCACTACAAGCAGCCAAATTGGTATTTGATAATTTAGAGGCTTCATACAATGGTGATCCACATGCACGTGAAGAAATGCATAATGCCTCAACCCTTGCAGGAATGGCCTTTGGCAATGCTTTCTTGGGAATTAATCATTCAATTGCGCATAAATTAGGTGGCGAATTTAATCTTCCTCACGGATTATGTATAGCAATTACTTATCCACACGTAGTGGCATATAATGCTAAGGAACCACGCAAGATCCAAGCATGGCCAAAATATGAATATTTCCGTGCCAATAAAGATTACGCTGATTTAGCGCGTTATGTAGGTGTGCAAGGTAGTACAGATGAAGAATTGATTCAAGGATTAATTCAAAAATTCATTGATTTAGCGCATGCGGTCGGGATTAAACTAAGTTTGAAGGACAATGGCGTTAAGAAAGCAGATTTTGACCGTGCACTTGATGAAATGGCTGAGTTAGCTTATGAAGATCAGTGTACAACAGCTAATCCGAAGGAACCATTAATCGCGGATTTGAAAGAGATCATGCAACAAGATTTTGACGGTGACGGAATAGAAAAATAATTTCGGGTTCAAATAAAAGACGAGAAGGCTAATTAGCTTTCTCGTCTTTTTTAGTGATTGTTTTGATGAAAAAACGATCCATAGTGGTATGAGGGCCGGGTAGTAATGGTTGTTTGAGCTGTTTGAAATTAACGTTTTGATAGAGGTGAAGTGCAGCTTTTAGTGCATGATGAGATTCCAAATATAGTTGCATATAGCCGGCATTTGTAGCGGCAAGTTCTACCTGGTTAATTAGAGCATAGCCGCCGTGACTTCCTTGTGATTTAGGCGAAATATAGAGTTTTTGTAATTCTGCGATTTGGTCATGATATTCACCAAAACCGGCCCCACCAACAACCCGATCATTTTGATCAAGTAATACAAAATAATCGCGTTTGTCAGATGCTTGATAAAATTGACTAAGATGAGTTAGCTGTGGATCAAAATATGCAGTACCGGGGTTGTTTAGTTGAAAGTGTTCAAGAGAATCTTTAATGATTGTTGCCAATATAACATCATCTTGCTGTTGAATTTTTCGAATCTTCATTTCAGATGTTCCTCCAAAAATAGGTATAAAAAAACCATCACCAGTAGTCGTTAGTGATGGTGGCGTGAAAAAAATTTCACGCGGGTACGTATTAATACGTACAGACAGACGTTTAAGGCCTGCCAGGTTTGGCACCTTGACTAATACTATACCATAGGTCACCAGTAAAGTAACAAGATTAATTTGGAATTGACAATTAAATTGAGCAAATGGGTAGACTCTTATGAAGATGATAGGTTATAATGTCTTTTACTAAAGCGTTAAGTAGCCTTACTAAATAGTTAACGCTGTTTAACATTTATAGACACTACTGTTAATGGAGGATAGTAATGAAAAGAAATAGCAAGAAAAAAGTAGAAAAATTATTTGATGATGGAACGCAACGCAAAGAACATTATAAGCTTTATAAAGCGGGAAAGCTTTGGCTGGTTGCTGGGGTTGTTTCGATTGCTTTTGGCGCATCTGAGTTAGCGCGTACGCAAGAAGTACATGCTGATACAAATACTGAAGCTACGAGTGAAATTGCGAATTCAAGTGCGCAAAACACAATTAATCAGTCTACTGTTACTATTGCAAGTAATACTGACAGCAGCGATCCTCAAAGTGAGGCGAAAGAACCAACGAAGGCCGTAACGTCATCAGCAAGTACAAGTGCAGCAGTTGTGGCAGATACGCAAGCTGAAGTTGATGAATTGAAGAACACAGCGTTAACCGCTGCACCAAAAGATGATAATGGAAATCTTACAAAACCGGTAAGTGTGGCTGCAATGTCAAGTACCAGTGCTTCAGATAGTGGAAGCGTAACGAGTGCGGACGCCAATATTACTGACTTAAATGATATTTACAAAAATGATTCAAATTGGACATTGACTGATAAGACAGCCAATATTTCAGTGACGACAAATGATAACAAATACAAAATTACACTGTATGCTTATTCACAGGGTAATGTTATGACGGGGGCGGATAGACCATTAGTATCAGTTACAGTTCAATCTTTAGAAGATCCCAAGCAAACGGCAAACACTTATGCGTTCAAGCAGGGGTCTGGTCATACAAGTAGATATTTTTATGTCGATAGTAATGGTAAAATGACTGGTTTTGGAACAACCAATGTGGATAATGTTGTCTATTACATTAATGAAAATGCCGCTGGTGGTCCCAAGCTTGCTAAAGTCATGACAAGTGGAAATGGTATCCAAATTGCTGAAGAAGTTCAGATTAAGTTAAGTGGAAGCATTTCACATAGTCTTAAATTTTTTAACAAGGGAACCACAGTTTTAAATAACGTTAAATTTGGTGTTCTGATGGATACCGCATTAAATGATGATGATAATATTTCTATTTATGCAGATGGCGCTGATGGCGCATATATTACGAATGGCAATTTGACTTTATATTCTAGCCCATCAGATGAAACAAATGTCTATGCAGGGCAATTCGGAAACGTCGGTGGTAACACGGTTCAGAATAGTTATTCAATTTCTATGGCAACACCAGTATCGGCAGCTGGAAAAGATGCACAGTCGGTGCTATTAAGTAACGTTGATACAACTATCTTGTATGAATCCAGTAATGTAGTGACAACGTTCTCAACTGGGGATGTTGCCAATTTAGACTATGCGGAACAACTATTTGTTGGAAAAGAACCCGTTATTTTGCAAAATGTTTTGGTTCAACATGAACTAGCAGATGGAACGAAAATTGCTGATGATACGACGGTTCAAGGACAACTTGGTGATACAATTACGATTAGTGCCGATAATGATGAGAACTTTGTTATTGTTGGTTATGAACTAGTAGATCCTAATAATGCAACTTACACAATTACAGGAGATGGCGCTGGTAAAAATACTGTTACTTTAGTTTATAAGCAGCAGGCTGTCGATGTGCAGGTGAAGTTTGTTGATAAAGATAATAAAGTGCTGGCAACAGATCTAGCAACTGGCGCAATTGGATCCGAGATTGTGTATGATACCAGTACGCTAATGAGCACCCTTCCGGAATTAGCAAATTATCGACTTGCGTCAAATCAAGATTCAAAAGTATCGTTTATTGTCACGAATAATGAAAGCGACAATGTAATTACAGTTCACTTGGTGTCGAAACCAGTTTTCAATGTTGATGAAAACAATAATGGCCAAACAACCATTACGGGAACCACAGAACCAGGCTCAGAAGTTAAGATCACCGACGGTGCTGGCACAGAACATACCGTAACAGCGGATGATAAAGGTGACTTCACGATTCCAAATGTGGTCGTTGATCCAGCAGGTGAAGACCTCACTGTGACGGTGACTGATCCAAATGGTAATGAAACCACTGAAACTGTGACGGTGCCAGAAGATACCACCGCTCCAGCCTTAGATGTGACCGCGGGTACTAACGACAGTGGTAAGACCACGATTACAGGAACGACAGAACCAGGCGCAACTGTTGTTGTGACGGATGGTAATGGCAAAGATTACACTGTGACTGCAGGTGATGATGGAAGCTTCAGTATTCCAGACGTCGCTGTTAATCCAGCCGGTGACACCCTAAACGTGGTGGCTACTGATTTAAATGGCAATACCACGCCAACCACCGTGACGGTTAATCCAGATACAACCAAGCCAACTGTGACGGTAGATCCCGGTACCAACAATAATGGTGAAACAACCATTACGGGAACCACGGAACCAGGTTCAGAAGTTAAGATCACCGACGGTGCTGGCACAGAACACACCGTAACAGCGGATGATAAAGGTGACTTCACGATTCCAAACGTCGTCGTTGATCCAGCAGGTGAAGACCTCACTGTAACGGTGACTGATCCAAATGGTAATGAAACCACTGAAACTGTGACGGTGCCAGAAGATACCACCGCTCCAGCCTTAGAGGTGACCGCGGGTACTAACGACAGTGGTAAGACCACGATTACAGGAACAACAGAACCAGGCGCAACCGTCGTTGTGACGGATGGTAACGGCAAAGATTACACTGCGACTGCAGGTGATGATGGAAGCTTCAGTATTCCAGACGTCGCTGTTAATCCAGCCGGTGAGAACTTGGATGTGGTGGCTACCGACATAAATGGCAATACCACACCAACCACTGTAACGGTTAACCCAGATACAACGAAACCAACAATTACAGTAACAGTTGGTAAAAATGTCGGTGCTAAGACAAGTATCACAGGAGTAACTGAACCAGGTGCAACGGTTACTTTGATAGACCATAATGGTATGAAACAAACGGTTATCGCAGATGGCTCAGGTAACTTTATACTCCCTGAGGTAGCTGTGGATCCGCATGGTGAAAAGCTAACCATTACTGTTACTGATAGAAATGGAAATGCCGTTAATAAGGTAGTTGATGTTCCGGCACAAGCTCCAGTTACTGTAGAGGTTGGACCAGCAAAACCTGGTGACACAATTCAAATCACTGATAAAACAAATCCAAATGGCTCAATAACAATTGTCGTTGATGGCAATGGTAACTTAGTTGATGAAAATGGAAATGTTTTAGGTAAACTAGATTCAAAGGGTATGGCAACTATTGCATTACCAAATGCTATACAAGGTGATACCTTTGAAGTGACTGTTATTCCAATGCAACAAGCAAACGACAGCACAGATAAATCAGCAAAATCTTCTTCAAATTCAGGTAAAAAAGAACAAATGCTTCCACAAACTGATGAAAAAGAAAATCAAGCTGCTGTTATTGGATTGACGCTGTTGACTTCGATGCTTTCCTTTATTGGATTCAAGAAGAAAAAAGCAAAATAATGTAATGAAAAACGATTTTAAATTCTAATGAATTTAAAATCGTTTTTTTAATTTGATAAGAGTTTCAAAATCTGTGAACTTGTAGTTGCTTGTTTAAGGCTCGTTAGCCATTTTTTATTTTGCAATTTTTGTAAAAGTTCCGCTAACGCATTTAAATGACTTTGTTGATCGATCGGTGCTAAGCCGATAATGAGATTAATATTAGTTGGCTCATAGTTTTCAATATCAATTCGAAGGGGTTCTTTTGAAATTAACAAACTAATTCCAAGTTGCTTCACGCCATCATTAGGAGTTGCGTGAGCAAGAAAAACACCATTTCCAAGATGCATATAAGGCCCCTTTTCGTTAGTTAAACCGATAATTCGTTGTGCATAATCATCCGTGACAATATGATCTTGTTGCAATGGTGAAAAACAATTGATTATTGAATTTTGCCAATTTTCAGGTTGATTTTGAAAGGTGATGTGGTCAGTTGGTATTAGATCAGCTAATGACGTATTAACCTTGGGATCAATAACTTTTTTACCGCGCTCCCGAATTGCATCGAGATAATAATTCAATGCTGAATTTAATCCACTAACATCTTCTATACGCACATAGTCACTGATAATATCAATGATGGCATTTGCATTTAAAATTGAGGACGAGTGCTGATTAATTTGAGTTTGCGTTAAGCGTCGATCGATTTTTGAAATATCATCATTTGTCAAAATCGGTGAGACCAATAGAATTGGAATATCAAGTTTAACATCTAGTTGAATTGTCGAAATTACTAATTTAACGTTATCCAGAGAAAAATTCTTAAATTGAAAGACGCTAAGCGGCTGCGAGAAATTAAACGTCGGATAGCGCTGGGATAATTGATTTTTTAATAAAACAGAAGTACCAATACCGCTGGAACAGACCAAAAGCACGTCAGGTGTTGAATCAGTACGCTCATTGATATCCCTTAATTGACCACCAAAGTACACAGCAATTAAGGCAATTTCATCATCTGATAATGTCGTATTAACAAAATCTTCGAACGGCTGAATCGCCATCTTTGTAAAAATAAATAATTCATGATAATTTTGGATAAAGGAGTGTAGGTTTGGGTGTGTATATTTAATGCCAAAGGTTGCACGATAAAACGTACTTAATAAATGGGTAGATAAGGAGGTTTCAAGTTTATAGGGCGGTATATTTGACCCAGATACGTTGTTAAATTTGTCAATGACGTTACGTGTGATAGGTTCAATTTTACGAATCAACTCATCAGATTTATTAACTTTATAAAACTGACTCGCGTTAATAATTTGTGTTAGAAATGCTGCTTCAAATTCGTTTACAATATCGTAGTGGATTAAGAGATTTTTTGCCCAAGTCAATGCGGTTTGATTAGTGATTTTTAAGGCATTAGACCGTTTAGTTAACAAATATTTGGAATTGGAAAGACGATTAATAAGCCAAAGAGTGAATTCACTAATCATCAATAACGCGTCATCACTGAAATAGTTTTTTGAAAGTTGTTCTAATTCATGAAGTTGATTTTGGATGAAGTTAATTTTGTCAGGATCAGGATCGATTAAACCATAAATTAGTGATTGTGAATCGTTCAGTTGTTCAAGGACTAAAGTTCGAATAGAAACCTCAGAACCGGTTAATAGTTTTCCCTTAGCCGTTTGTGTTAAGTCAAGATTTCGTTTCTTTAATTGAGTTTTAATTGCTGTTAAATCAGAAATTGCTGTGTGGTTAGAAACGTTAAATTTTGCAACAATATCATTAATTGAAATGCAAGCACCGTTAATTAATTCCCAAAAAACTAATGTTTGCCGCTGTTGTTTTGAAACGGTAGAAGGTTTATCTTGTTCTTTTTTATTATACTTTTTAAGTATTTTTTTACTTGACTGTGTCATGAAATAACCAATGTTGTGAACATTCGAAATTTCATCAAGATGCTGACTCACCAGTTCTTGATTGATCTGACGGAGTAAATAATAAACACCACGTCTTGAAAGATGCAGCTTAGTTTGTAAATCGGCAATGCTTTGATATTGATCTGATCGCAGTAGCAGATCAAGCAGTTCATTGCCATGTTTCGTTCTCGTAAATTCAATCAAAAAATTATCTCCTCACTACTAGTGAACATTTTGCACTTTTATCAATGCCATTATTGCACTTGTAAGCGTTTGCTGTAAAGGTATGATATAAATATAATCTTATCAAAGGAGGTCCAGTAATGCTGGATGAGCTATTAACCGCGGAAACCGTTCAGATTTCCGATCGAACAGATCTAACATGGCAAGATGCAATTACATTATCTGCAAAGCCGTTAGTTGAAAACAAAAGCATTGAAACGAGTTATGTTGATGCAATGATTGAAATTGCGACTAAGCAGGGTCCCTATTTTAATATTGGTGATCATATTGCCCTTGCACATGCACGTCCCGAAGCGGGATCGAACGGAATTTCGTTGTCATTGTTGAAGACAACTCATGACGTTAATTTAATTAGTGATGATCATCCAGTTAGTTTGTGGTTCGTATTGGCTGCGAAGGATAATGAGAGTCATTTAGAAGTTATTCAAGGATTGATGCAATTATTAACAGATACTGATAAATTGCAGGCACTATTGAATGCACAAGATGTTGGTTCGATTATTGATGTTATTAAGGAAAAATAGGAGGCAAAATCATGAAAATTTTAGCTGTGTGCCAAAGTGGATTAGGTAGTAGTTTTATGGTTCAAATGAACATTCAACAAATTTTGAAGGACGAAAACGTTCAAGAAGAAATTACTGTTGATCATTCAGATGTTGGTAGTGCAACTGCAGATTCAGCAGATTATTTCTTTGTTGAATCTACTTTGGGTGGTGCTTTAGGTAGCATTCCCGAAGATAAGGTCGTTTTATTGAAGAGCTTAATTGACAAGGACGAGGTTAAAGGTCATGTCAACGATATGTTAGATAAGGAAAATATTGCCCACGATTAATTTTTTATAAATCTGAAATTATATGGAGGAAATAGAAATGAAAAGCATTTTGAACTTATTCGTTTCAATTGCAACTCAACCCGCAATTCTTGTGGCTTTAATTGCAATGATTGGTTTATTGTTACAAAAGAAAAAGGCGACAGAAGTTGTTCAAGGAACGATTAAAACATTTGCTGGATTCTTAGTTTTAATTGGTGGTGCTGGAATCTTAAGTAATTCTTTAACACCGTTCGCTAAAATGTTCCAATTTGCACTTCACGTACAAGGTGTTGTGCCTAGTAATGAAGCCGTAGTTGCGATTGCACTTGTTAAGTATGGCTCAACAACTGCCTTGATTATGTTAGTTGGTATGATTGTTAACATTTTACTTGCTCGAATTACACGCTTTAAATATATTTTCTTAACTGGTCAAGCAATGCTTTATGTATCATGTTTAACAGCTGTTATCTTGGTTTCAGCACATCTTGGAAGCGGTTGGAAGACAATCATTCTTGGTGGAATTTTTGAAGGTACTTTGTTAACAGTGACACCTGCTTTGTGTCAACCATTTATGCGTAAAATTACTGGTGGAGATTCAGTTGCCATGGGTCACACTGGTAACATTGGTTATGCTACTGCTGGCTTGATTGGTAAGTGGTTTGGTAATGAAAAGAACAGCACAGAAGATTTAAACGTTCCAAAGAGCTTAAGCTTCTTGCGTGATTCAACAGTTTCGATTACACTCTTAATGGGAGTTGTTTACATTGCTTTAGCATTTGTCGCAGGTCCCGGTTTCGTGGAAAAACACTTAAGTGATGGTACAAACTTTATTATTTATGCTTTAGTACAAGCCGGTACATTTGCTGCTGGATTCGTTGTTGTACTTCAAGGTGTTCGAATGATCTTAGCTGAAATTGTGCCTGCCTTCCAAGGAATTGCACAAAAATTGGTTCCAGATTCAAAACCAGCTTTGGATGTTCCTATCATCTTCCCATATGCACCAAACGCTGTTCTAATTGGATTCTTTGTTAGTTTCATCGTTGGTACATTAAGTATGTTTGTCATGATTGGTATGAAGACAACTGTTATCATTCCTGGTGTGGTCGGTCACTTCTTCTGTGGTGCTGCCGCTGCTATTTATGGTAATGCCTTTGGTGGACGTCGTGGTGCAATCTTAGGTTCAGCTGTTAATGGACTTTTGATTAGCTGGTTACCACTTCTTATCCTACCTGTTCTAGGTAGCTTGAAACTTGCTGCTTCAACATTTGCTGATACAGATTACTTGGTTCCTGGTATTTTACTTGGAAAATTAGGTAGTTTCGGTACAGCCTCAGTTGTTGTTGGTATCCTTGGTTTCTTAGTAGTTGTCCTAATCTTAAGTGCTGTATTAAACAGCCGTGACAAAGCTAGAGCCGCAAAATAATATTGTAATAAAATTGAATGTCAGGTAATTTACCTGGCATTTTTTCGGAGAGGATGGATCTTTTAATGTCATTTACAAAAACTGATGTTGATGCAATTAATGCAATTCGTTTCTTAAGCGTTGATATGATTGAAAAAGCAAATAGTGGGCACCCAGGGTTACCAATTGATGCTGCCCCTATGGCTTACGTATTATGGGAAAAGTTTTTACGCTTTAACCCAGAAGATCCTAAATGGATTAATCGCGATCGCTTTGTATTGAGTGCTGGACACGGTTCAGCAATGCTTTACAGCTTGTTACACTTGAATAAATTTGACCTCCCAATGGACCAAATTAAGCAATTTCGTCAATTTGGTTCCAAGACACCTGGTCATCCAGAAGTTACTGAAACTGCCGGAATCGATGCAACAACAGGTCCATTGGGACAAGGATTAGGCATGGCTGTTGGGATGGCAATGGCAGAGCGCCACTTGGCTGCGGAAGTTAACCGTCCAGGATACAATGTTTTTGATCACTTTACCTATTCAATCGTAGGTGATGGTGACTTAATGGAAGGTATTAGTCAAGAGTCAATTAACATTGCTGGTAATAAAAAACTTGGTAAGTTAATTGTTTTGTATGATTCAAATGACATTTCACTTGATGGTCCATTAAGCTTGAGCTCAACTGAAAAACCAGAGTACCGCTTTAAAGCGGCTGGCTGGGACTATGCAAAAGTGCTTGATGGTAACGATGCAGATGCAATTGAAGCTGCTATCGCGCATGCACAAACAACTGACCAACCAAGTATTATTGAAATTAAGACAACTATTGGTTACGGAACACCACAAGCCGGCACTAACAAGGTTCATGGTGCCGCACTTGGTGAAGACAATGTGAAAGCCATGCGTGACTTTTATAATTGGCAAGCCGCACCATTTGAAATTTCTGATGAAATTTATGGTCAATACGCTAAGTATATTGATGAAAAGCAGGCTAAATACGCCGAATGGAACCAAATGTTTGATCAATACAAGCAAGAATTTGGTGATGTTTACAACCAATTTGCTGATGGTAACTTAAAGACCGATTCATTATCTATTGATGGTGAAGAATTCAAGAAACCATTGGCAACTCGTGCAAGTAACTCAGCGATCATGCAACAAGTTGCTGAAGCTAACCCACAATTATGGGGTGGTTCAGCCGACCTGTACTCATCAAACAAGACAAACTTGACTGATTCAGGTGCTTTTGATGACCTAGATTATGATAACCGGAATGTTTATTTTGGGGTTCGTGAATTTGGAATGGCTGCTGCAGTTAACGGAATTAACCTGCATGGTAATTCACGTGCGTTTGGTAGTACGTTCTTTGTTTTCAGTGATTACTTAAAAGCAGCTATTCGTTTAGCTGCCATTCAAGCAACCCCATCGATCTTTGTCTTTACACATGATTCATTGGCAGTTGGTGAAGATGGTCCTACACATGAACCAATTGAACAACTTGCTGGATTGCGTTCTATTCCAAACGTAGACGTTATTCGTCCAGCAGATGCAACTGAAGTCATGGGTGCCTGGCAAGCAGTCGGCGATGTAGATGATCATCCATCGGTTATGGTTATGACTCGTCAAAAATTACCATTGTTGCCACAAGCAGACGCCAGCAAAGTTGCCAAAGGTGCCTATGTTATTTCACCAGCCAAGAGTGGCACACCTGATGGTATTTTAATTGCAACAGGTTCTGAAGTGGCTTTAGCATTAGACGCGCAAAAAGCATTGTTAGAAAAATCATACGATGTTTCAGTTGTGTCAATGCCAAGCATGAACCGTTTTGCTAAACAAGACCAATCTTATAAAGATGAAATCTTACCAAAAGACGTTAAGGTTAAAATCTCAGTTGAAATGGGTAGTTCATTTGGCTGGGGTGAATACACCGGCAGTTACGGTGGCCATGTAGCCGTTGATGATTTTGGTGCCAGTGGTAACGGTGACGTTGTCACAGAACATTATGGATTCACAGTTGATAAAATTGTCGAGACCTTTGAAGGTAAATGGCAAGAGATTGATAAATAGTTCGGAACAAAGCGTTTAGGTTCTGAGTATCAATTTAAAAAGCACAATCATTCCAGTTTTTAGAATGATTGTGCTTTTTTTGGTGAGAATTTACCTTTTTGATGCTGATATCGACAATATAAAAGAAAAATTGAAAAATAAACATCTCTAATGAAATGTCGTTTAATTTTGAGCGTTCTTCTTGGCTGCACTAAAGAATTGCGATAATGCATTATTCAAACCAGAAACGTCTTCAATACGGGCATAATTTGCGATTACGTCAGTTAAAGATTCTAGATTGATTCGATAGGAAATATCAATCTTAGAAGAAGATTTCAATAAGTGATCCAGTGTCGTCAAATCGTGGTTAGTGAGAATTGGTGATACCTTAATTATTTTTGTTTGGTTAATGAGATTATTTTTCAGTTGGAGAGTTGTGACAACAATGGTTCGGCCTTTCAATGATAGATTATTATATTGTTGACTAGTGATTGGCGCTTTAAACTCATAGTTTGGATAACGATGATGGAGCTGACTAATTAACAACTCTCCTACCCCGGAATCTTTTTTACAAACAACTAAAATTGATTGTTTATGCTGAGTGGATTGTGTTTCTTTTTGATGTTGACCACCGAAATAAATGGCAATTAAACCAATTTCGGTGTTGCTTAATTGGCAATTAGCAAAAGATTCAAATGGTTTGATTGCCATTTGGGTGGTTACAAATAATTCTGGATGACTTGAAATAATGGATTGAATCTCAATAGTAGCAGGTTGAATATTTAACGTTGCACGATAAAACGTATTTAGCAGGTGAATACTTAACGATTGTTTGATAGTGGAAAAATCAGTGTTAGAACCGGAAATTGCTTTGAAACGGGCGATTATCTCGTCAGTGATAGGGAGAATTTGTTGAATTAGAGGGTCTGTTTCTGGTGAACTGTAGAACTGACTAGCATTGATGATTTGTGCTAAAAAGGCAATTTCTAATGAATTGTCGATATGGAAATGGGCGAGTAATTCAGTTGCCCATTTGACAGTTATGGCATTACTAGCGGTATAAACTCGAGGGAGGAAAGTTAAGCGCGTACTTTCTTGTTTAATTCGGTTTGTTAACCAAAGAATGAATTTACTAGTGGATAAAACGGCAGTATCACTAAAATAGTTTTTTGTACGCTCTTCTAATTGATGAAGCTGCCCACAAATAAATGTATAGTCATCTGAGATAGCATCTACCGAATCATAAATAATGGAGTCTGAGTGGGTCAGTTGTGCCAACACCCATTTGCGAATTGATAATTCAGATCCTTGAAGCTTTTTTCCATTGTTAGTTTGCTGAAGGGACAATTGATAGTTCTGCAGGTATGATCTGATTTCGTTAAAATCTGAGACAACGGTATGGCTGGAAAGACCACATTCTTCAATCAGATAATTATTTGAAATGTGGTCATGATTGATGAGATTCCAAATAATGACATTTTGTCGTTGCGTTTTTGTCAAAGAAGAATAACTTATTTGCGTTGAATTACTCCAGTTATTAAGTGCAGCTTTGTCTTCGTTCGAAATATAGTAACCGATATTGTGAATGTTGGCGATCGGATCTAAGTTTTGATGTACTAATTCCTTATTTAAACGTTTCATCAGATAAAAAACGGACCGACGCGATAAATGAAGTTGTTTTTCAATGTCCGCTAATTGTAAATAGCTATCCTGATTTATTAATTGGTCTAGTAACCGATTGCCATTCTTAACGTTAGAAAAATTAATCATATCAACACTCCATTTTAATTAAAATGCACTAATTGCACTTTTGCTAGTGCCATTATTGCACTTGTAAGCGGTTACTACAAGTCTAAAATGGTCTTTATAAAGAGAAATGACCAATATTAATAGCGATGTAAAAAATTTAGTATTGGTCTAGTAGTGAAAGGAGTTTTTTTATGTCTCAAACAGTTGTTGTGTCATGGTGGGCAGCTTTAATTGGATTAGCACTTGCTATTATTTTAATTTTAAAAAAGTTGAACCCAGTATATTCATTATTGTTAGGTGCAATTGTCGGTTGTTTATTAGGTGGTGCTAACTTATTGCAAACCATCAATATTTTAATTGCAGGTTCGCAAAGTGTCATGGGCACGATTTTACGCGTTTTAGCCGCTGGAATGTTGGCCGGTGTCATGATGGAATCCGGTTCAGCAGAAACGCTGGCGCGCGCGATTGTTTCAAAATTAGGTGATCGATTAGCCATTTTCGCACTGGCTTTAGCAACAATGGTTATCACTGCAGTAGGTGTATTTATCCCAGTTGCAGTATTAATTGTTGCACCAATTGCGCTTGAAGCTGGCAAAAAGATGCACATTTCAAAATTGGCGTTGTTAGTGGCACTGTCTGGAGGAGGTAAAGCGGGTAATATTATTTCACCTAATCCAAACACGATTGCGGCCGCAAAAGGTTTTGGTGTTGAGCTGAGTCAGGTCATGATTGCAGACTTTATCCCTGCATTATTTGGGCTGGCAATGGCAGTGTTATTGGCCACCCTTTTGAAAAATAAAGGTTCTCAAGTTTTAGATGAAGATTTAGAAAATCTAACTGCAGAGGCTCAATCAAAAACGAATTTACCAAGTTTGGGTAGTTCTTTGGTGACCCCTGTAATTGCTATTGTTTTGTTGCTACTCAACCCGATTGGATCAGTTTTACACATTGGCTTTTTAACAAAATTAAACCTAGATGCAATGTACGTTTTGCCAATTGCGGCTATCATTGGTGCAATTGCGATGAAACAAGGGAGCCAATTACGCGAATATGCCGCTTCAGGCATGTCACGAATGACTGACGTTGTTTTGATTTTAATTGGTGCTGGTGCAATTGGTGGATTAATTACGAGTTCCAGTTTGCCACAGCAAGTTATTAATTTAATAAAAGTTTCTCACGTTTCAGGAACCTTATTGGCACCAATTTCAGGTATTTTAATGGCTGCTGCTGCTGCCTCAACTTCAACAGGTGTTATCTTGGCAACCGGATCATTTGGTAAATCTATTTTAGGTTTCGGCGTTGCTCCATTAGCCGCAGCAGCAATGGTCCACACCGGTGGTGTTGTGATTGATCATTTACCACATGGTAATTATTTCCACGTTACTGGAAATGCAATGCATATGGACATTTCGGAACGTTCAAATGGAATTTTATATGAATCACTTGTTGGATTGACAATGGCCATCGTGGCGACTGTGATGCTTGGATTCATGCATATTTAAGTAGCAAAATTAAAAAATTTGCCAAAAGGGAGTGTAAATAAATGAAATTCGTAATCGCGCCAGATTCATTTAAAGGTGGCATGACTGCTAAAGAAGCTGCGGATGCTATTCAAAAGGGCGTTGCTGATATTTTTCCAGATGCCACATTTGAAAAGGTACCGATGGCAGACGGTGGCGAAGGAACCGTACAGTCTCTAGTCGATGCAACTAACGGGAAATTCATCACTAAAACGGTGACTGGTCCACTAGATACTGATGTTCAAGCACAATACGGTATTTTAGGGGATAGGCAAACTGCTGTTATTGAAATGGCAGCAGCCAGTGGTATTCAATTTGTTGATGATCAAACGCATAATCCTTTGATTACGACAACTTTTGGTACTGGTGAGCTGATGCTTGATGCAATTAACCAAGGCGTTAAGCAAATTATTCTTGGAATTGGCGGAAGCGCCACGAATGATGGTGGAGCTGGAATCGCACAGGCACTTGGTGTACAACTTCTTGATCAAAATGGTAAAACTTTGCAATTTGGAGGTGGTCAATTAGATCAGTTAGCAAAAATTGATTTGGCCAATGTTGATCCCAGAATTAATGACGTGAAAATTATCATTGCCTCAGACGTTACTAATCCCCTCGTTGGAAAAGATGGTGCATCAGCAGTGTTTGGTCCTCAAAAAGGTGCAACTCCTGAAATGGTTAAAGTACTGGATCAAAACTTAACCCACTACGCAGCGATTATTAAGCGTGATTTAGGTCATGATTTGGCTGACTATCCAGGAGCTGGTGCTGCCGGTGGGTTAGGTGCAGGATTGCTCGCATTTACCAACTCTGAAATGCAAAAAGGGATCGATATTGTTATCGAATACTCGGGATTAAAACAAAAAGCCCAAAATGCTGATTTTGTATTCACTGGTGAAGGTGGCATTGATTTTCAAACGAAGTTTGGTAAAACACCATACGGCGTAGCCCAGGCTACTAAAAAAGTTTCACCAAATGCATCGGTCATTGTGTTGGCTGGAAATGTTGGTGACGGTGTTGACAGCCTATATGATGCAAAAGCAATCGATGCAATTTTTCCAATTGTGCCTGGTGTAACAACCCTACCGCAAGCCATAGAGAATGGTCCACGAAATTTATATGTTTTAGCACAGAATGTGGCGCGTTTAATTAAAAACACTGAAAACTAAATGAGTTAATTAAAATGAATAGTTTCATTTCAAATCGATTTTGAGATGAAACTATTTTCATATACATAAGGACAAAAGTTGAAAAATATTGTCCACTACATTGGCCAAAAGTATAGCAAACGTTTTCACCATTTTAAATTACTATTAACCTAGCAACTAAATTAAAGTAAAAATGGAGGAACAATATGATTAATAGTGATGAATTAATTCAATCTCATCAATTTGATGATAAAGATGAATTAGCGGTTAATTCAATTCGAATGCTTAGTGTTGATATGATTCAAAAGGCTAACTCGGGACACCCAGGTATCTGTTTGGATGCTGCACCAATGGCTTATGTTTTGTGGAATTATCATTTGAATGTCAACCCTAGCGACCCTAAGTGGATTGATCGAGATCGATTTGTATTATCCGCTGGACATGGATCAGCTTTGTTATATAGCCTACTGCACTTAAGCGGCTATGACTTACCAATGGATCAATTAAAACAATTTCGCCAGGTTGGTTCGTTAACACCTGGGCATCCAGAATTTGGCCATACAGCAGGAGTTGATGCAACTACTGGTCCACTAGGACAAGGCATCAGTATGGCAGTCGGTATGGCCATGGCAGAAAAGCATATGGCAGCAACATACAACACTAATTATAAGATGATTGATCATAATACTTACACAATAGTCGGTGATGGTGATTTAATGGAAGGAATCAGTCACGAAGCCATTAACATTGCAGGAAAAGAAAAATTAGATAAATTGATTGTTTTATATGATTCTAACGATATTACTCTTGATGGGCCATTAAGTAATGAATCATTAGAAAATCCGCAAAAACGGTTTGAAGCAGCGGGTTGGGATTATTTATTGGTTAAAGATGGTGAGGATCTACGATCTATCGATGATGCGATTAATCAAGCAAAAGCTAATTCAAAGCCAACAATTATTGAAGTAAAAACAGTCATTGGTTTTGGTTCGCCACAAGCAGGTACAAATAAAGTTCACGGTGCCGCATTAGGTGATGAAAATGTTGCGGCAACGAGAAAGCAATTAGGATATACTGATGCACCATTTGAAATTGAAACGGCAGTTTATGATAAGTTCAAAAACAATTTACAGGTACGAGGTAAAGCAGCGTACGATGCTTGGCAATCAATCTATCAGTCTTTCCAACAAAATGATGATCGGGCTGAAAGCTTTACGACTGAATTGTCTCCTAAATTAAATATGAAAAATGTGATTGTTAAAACATCAGTTGGACAAAGTATTGCCACTCGCGTCGCCAATTCAGACGTGATGCAACAAATTGCTGATCAAAATTTAAATTTCTGGGGTGGTGCTGCAGACTTGTCTTCAAGTAATAAGACACAATTAGCAGATAGTGGCCGATTCTCAGATAGTGAACCTGAAAACCGTAACATTTGGTTTGGCGTTCGAGAGTTTGGTATGGGAGCTGCCTTGAATGGAATTGCACTACATGGCGGTTCAAGAGTTTTCGGAAGTACATTTTTCACTTTTTCAGATTACATGAAGTCAGCCATTCGTTCCGCGGCTTTACAAAAACTACCTGTTACTTTTGTTTATACACACGATTCAATTGCTGTTGGTGAAGATGGCCCAACACATGAACCAATTGAGCAGTTGGCTGCATTACGTTCTATGCCTGATGTCAACGTTATCCGTCCAGCTGACGCAAACGAAGTGCTGAGTGCTTGGCAGTTTATTGCAAATGAGACAGATCGTCCAAGTGTTTTGGTATTATCACGACAAAAATTACCAGTGTTACAACAAACAGTAACTGGGGATGTTGCCAAAGGTGCTTACATTGCTTCACCAGCAAAAACATCTGATACAGATGGTATTTTAATTGCCAGTGGATCTGAACTTGCCTTGGCAATTGAAGTACAACAAAAACTACGTGAAAAATCATATGACTTATCAGTTGTTTCAATGCCAAGCTTTGAATTATTCAAACAACAAAGCAAAACATATCAAGAACAAATACTGCCATCAACAGTTACAAAACGCGTTTCAATTGAAATGGAATCAACATTCGGTTGGGGACAATTTGTTGGCTTGAACGGCATTAGTATAGGTATTGACACTTTTGGCGAAAGTGGAGACGGTACTGAGTTGGCAAAACGATTTGGTTTTACTGTGGAAAATATTGTCAAACAGTACGAGAAACTATGGAACAACGAGACTAATTAAGCTTTTAACAAAGTGACCATTGCAGTGGACAAATGAAAAGAAAACGCTTTCTGATTTTCGGGATACAATAAAATTGCGAGGAGGTGAGAAGATGCCAAAGGTTGGAATTAAACGTGAATTATTAGATTTACTCGAAAACTTAGATGACTTTGTAACGGCTAAAAAGTTGGCAGAGGATCTATCAGTTTCGTCGAAAACAATTTATCGAACTATTGATCAAATTAATCAAAAAGTTGGTAATCCACCATTAATTTTGACCGCTAAGGGAAAAGGAATTCGAATTAACAAAAGTCGTGAATCAAACACACAGATTCATCACGAAGCAGAGCTACCTAATGGCGAATTGTCACCGCGAAAACGTCGAGAGCAAATCACATTGCGGCTATTGTATCTATCACCACGTAAAATGAAATTACGATTTTTACTTGAACAATATTTTGTAAGTGAGTCTGTGATTAATAATGACGAACGCATGATTAATGATTGGTTACAAGAATTTAATTTAAAGTTGGACCGTGAAAACAGAGAACTCGGCATTGTCGGCGAGGAAAGTCAAATTCGTCGAGCAATTTCAGCGCTGACCGATTTCACTGGAATCATTGATTTTTCAAATATCGGCAATCAAGGTTCCGTCACACTTAACGAACGTGATGTGCATTTCATTGCTAAATTATTGCGAGACGCAGAAAAGCGGCTGCAAATCGAAATTCCTTATCCCTATGACATTAACATTTTCTCGCATATCTATATTCTGATTAATCGATATCGTAACGTTGGTCAGAAAAGTTATATTGATATTAATGATGTTCAAACCCGCATAAGTTTGGAAGAACAATTATATCGTTGTGCAAAGTGGATGGTACAAAAAATTCGTGCTTATTCAAATCTTGATTTACCAGATGCTGAAATTATTTATATTTATGAATATTTAGAATCATCTCGAATCAAGCATTTAAATGCCATTAAACAAGATGTGCCACAAGAAGCTGTTCAAATTTCGGAAGAATATGCTCAAAAAGTTGCTGAGAAATTGAACTGTCCGGTTAATGACAAAGATATTTTACAGGACTTGATTAATCACATTCGGCCTATGCTTAATCGTTTATCTAATGGTATTTATGCCAAAAATGAATTACTTGATCAAATTAAGCAAGAATATCCAAAAGTATTTGCGGTTGTGAGTGAGGTATCACAAGAAATTAGTACACAATTCAAATTACCTCAGATTCCAGAAGACGAAAACGGCTTTATTTCTATCTATTTTGCACGCGAAATAGAAAGGTCCACACAACCACTTAAGATTTTGGTTGCTTGCACAACAGGTATTGGAACTGCTGAGTTATTGCGGGTGAAAATCGAAAAATTATTTCCGGAATTAGAGATCGAGGATGTTGTTTCAATTCGCGGATACGAAAATCACAAGCAACAGTATGATGACGTTGACTTAATTGTTTCAACTGTACCGCTATCAGGGGATCATGATCGGCCAAATGTAGTAGTTAGTGCATTACTTGGTCAAAAAGATCAACGCGCAATTCGACATGAGGTCAACAATATTGAAAGGAGAAAACATGACAGAAACTAAGCCAGATTTCTTTTTTCAATTAACGAAAGCGCATAGTAAAGAATATATATTTGATCAAGTTTGTCAGTCTTTGGTTTTACAAGGAGTATTAACCGATAAAGATAATGTACTAGCAGAGTTGATGCAGCGTGAAAAATTAGCTAGTACTCAAATTAGCGAAATTTGTGCGATGCCACATTGTCAAAGCGACCAAGTAGTGACCTCAAAAATTGTTTATGTTGATTGTGCGAATTATCCACTAAATTGGAATACTGAAGAGAAGTCCGTTGAACAGATCGTGTTTTTATTACTGGCGGAGACCGAAAATAAACAGCGACTGTGCGAAATTCGAGATTTTGTAAGGTTGCTAGCGATTGGAAATTATCAACCGGATCAAGAAGTGAGTTACCAAGATTTAAATTAATGGCTAGGAGATGTTTTGATGGACTTGGTTAGTTCAATAAATACGCAAAATGTTTTAGTAAATAATGATGCTAAGACAAAGGATGACGTGCTAAAAGCAATCATTCATAGTTTTTACCTTACAGGAAATATTACTGATGAGGCGGCATTTTTGAGTGACGTGTATGATCGAGAAGCTCAAGGCGTCACTGGAATTGGCAGTGGAGTTGCCATTCCTCACGGTAAAGGAAAGAGTGTTGTCGAACCGGGTGTGGCGATTGTCACTTTGAATGAACCTATCGAGTGGGAAAGTTTAGATGACGAAAAAATCAAAATTGTGGTGCTATTTGCTGTTACGGATAGCCCAGAAGGTGCTCAAGAACATTTAAAGTTGTTATCACAGTTTGCTCGCAAACTTGGGAATGATGATGTGTTAAAGCAATTAAAACAAGCAAAAACAGTCAATGATGTCATTGATTCGTTTGAAAATTAGGAGGATCCGAAAATGAAAATTGCTGGTGTAAGTGCTTGTACTGTTGGCATTGCTCATACGTACATTGCACAGGAAAAAATTGAGAACGCTGCCAAAAAAATTGGTGACGAAGTTAAGGTAGAAACTCAAGGAACAATCGGTATTGAAAATGCATTGACTGATGAAGAAATCAAAAATGCAGATGTTGTTTTGCTGGCT
This sequence comes from Paucilactobacillus salsurae, assembly GCF_054784995.1. Taxonomy (NCBI): domain Bacteria; kingdom Bacillati; phylum Bacillota; class Bacilli; order Lactobacillales; family Lactobacillaceae; genus Paucilactobacillus; species Paucilactobacillus salsurae. The sequence goes on from NZ_BAAHWX010000002.1 coordinate 89,371, forward strand.
GTTGATGTCAAAATTTCTGGTGAGGAACGATTTGCAGGAAAAAAAGTAGTGAAAGTCCCTACAGAAGTAGCTATTAAATCACCAAACAAATTGATTGCAAAACTTCATGAAGTTGTTGGTAAATAAAAAATTCAAGGTTATTTTTAACTTAAATATTGAGGAGAAAAAATAATGAAAGAATTAGTCAAAAAAGCTAGATTTAAGGAACATCTATTAACAGCCATTTCATACATGATTCCAATCGTGTGTGGGGCCGGATTTATTATTGCCATTGGAATGGCATTTGGTGGAAAATCACAAGATGCCTTAGTTATTGGAAAGTTTAATTTCTTCCAAGCAATGGCCACAATCGGTGGTAAAGGTTTAGGAATGTTGCCAATGATTATTTCAACTGGTATTGCTTTTTCTATTGCTGGTAAGCCAGGAATTGCACCAGGTTTAGTTACTGGATTAGCTGCTATCGCTATTAGTGCCGGTTTCATTGGTGGAATTATTGGTGGTTATGTTGCTGGTTTCTTTGCATGGTTAGTACTCACATACGTTAAAGTACCAAACTGGGCCAAAGGCTTAATGCCAACTTTGATCGTGCCATTTTTAGCTGCAACTGCAAGTGCTTTATTAATGGTATATGTCTTTGGAACACCAGTTGCTTGGTTTACTGGTTGGTTAACTGCATTCTTAAAAGGAATGAGTTCAGCTTCAAATCTTGTCTTGGGTGCTGTGATCGGTATTTTAAGTATTGTCGATTTTGGTGGTCCAATTAACAAAACAGTCTTTGCCTTTGTTTTAACTCTACAAGCACAAGGCATTAATGGACCAGTGACTGCCTTACAATTAGTTAATACGGCAACACCAATTGGTTTTGGATTAGCATTTTTCATTGCTAAGCTACTTCGTAAAAATATTTATAACAAATCAGAAGTTGAAACACTTAAATCTGCGGTTCCGATGGGTGTTGTTAACATTGTTGAAGGATCTATTCCAATTGTCATGAATGACCTGGTCAGAGGTATTTTTGCAGCGGCACTTGGTGGAATGTGTGGCGGTGCCACAACTATGGTTCTTGGGGCAGATGCCACAGTGCCATTTGGTGGATTTTTGATGCTTCCAACTATGTCACATCCGTTAGCCGGATTAGCAGCGATCGCTGTGAACGTGCTAGTTACCGGAGTTGTTTATGCAGTGATCAAAAAAGATGTGCCATATGAATCAGAACAAAAAGAAGAGAGTGCTGATACTGAAGACGATATCAGTTTAGACGATATTCAGATTTCGTAGGAGGAACGATTATGAAGGTAAAATTTTCACCGTCATTAATGACAATGAACTTAGATAAATTTAAAGAAGAAATTGATTTTTTAAGTGATAAGGTAGATTCTTTTCACGTTGATATTATGGATGGGCACTTTGTACCCAATTTAACCTTGTCACCTTGGTTTATTGAACAGGTCAAGAAAATTACAGATACGCCTATTTCATCACATTTAATGGTGGAAGATCCATCATTTTGGGTGGAGGAATTAATCAAGGTTCATAGTGAATACATTTGTTTTCCCGCAGAACGCGCTAGCGGTATTGCATTTCGGCTCATTAATCAAATTCATAAAGCCGATTTAAAAGCAGGTGTTGTACTTAACCCAGAAACCTCTGTGGACAGTATCAAACAATATCTTGGCGACGTTGACAAGGTTACCATCATGACGGTTGATCCTGGATTTGCGGGTGAAAAATTCATTACGAATGCCTTACACAAAATTGAAGAACTTCGCCAAATTCGTGAAGAAAATGGTTACAATTATTTGATTGAAATGGATGGTTCTTCAAATAAAGCTCACTTTAAAATGATTCATGATGCCAACCCAGATATTTATATCATTGGTCGCAGTGGACTATTTGGTTTGACTGATGACATTGAAACATCATGGAATCAAATGGCCGATGACTTTCTTGCCGAAACTGGTGAAGGAATTTTAGGATAACAATTAATTTTCAAAACGCTAATACAAAAAATAACCTATCAGATGTGGATACCTGATAGGTTATTTTTTAATGTGGATACTGTTGGCCAAATTCATAAACCAATTCGGGTTCTTGTGTGCTACTACGTTTGTTTAGATTAGCTGAATCAACAATCTGCATTTCTGCAGCAGATAATTCAAAATCGTAAATAGTCGCATTTTCAGCAATTCGTGTTGGATGTGTTGATTTTGGAATAAACGAGATACCGTTTTGCAAGTGCCAGCGTAAGATAATTTGTGCAACACTCTTATTTTTGGATTTTGCTAAGTCAATTAATTTTTCATCATTCAATGTTTTACCACGGCCCAACGGACTCCAAGCTTGTGTGACAATGTGATGATCATTATGATAACTGATTAATGGTTTTTGACTAAAATGGGGATTGACCTCAATTTGGTTAACAACAGGCATTTCATCAGCCTTAGTTGTCAATAACTCTAAATGAGCCAGGGTGTAGTTGCTAACGCCGATGGATTTTGCTAATCCTTGTTTCTTCATATCCTCAAAAGCCCGCCAAGTTTCAAAAAAGTGATTATAGACGGGCCAGTGGACGAGTAACAAATCAACATAATCAGTTTGCAATTTCTGCAATGATTCCTTCACTGAAGCAATCGCTTGGTCATAGCCTTGATTGGCTTCACCAACCTTGGTGGTTAAAAAGATGCTGGAACGATCGATCTTTAATTTTTGTAGTGCGTGACCTAACAGTTGCTCGTTTTCATACATTTGCGCTGTATCAAATAAACGATAGCCACTATCATAAGCAGCCTTGATTGAATCTGTAAAGTTTTGATCATCGGTAATTTTATAAACGCCGAACCCATGTTGTGGCATTTGGTTACCGTCTGCTAATTGTAATTTATTTGTTGAAATATCCAAAATGACGTCCTCCTTATGCTGAATGTTAGTTTCATTTTACCATTAATCAAAAAAAGCAACCGCCTAAGTGTGCGATTACTTTAGTTAATTTTTTGAATTTGCCAATGCGGCTGTAGTTGGAACTTGAGGGTCTTATTAATTAATTGATGATTACGTTCACCAATACTAAATAACAACCGAGTTTCCTCATTGCGATAGACCCAATAGTGGGATAGCACTGTTAATTGATTCTTCTTTTGATTCTGTTGAATAATCACGTGACTTTTGAACGGGTTAGTTTTTGATAATTTATCGTCAAGAGGATTGGTTTTATAAAGATAAACGCGTTCATTTTTAGTTCCCAACTGTTTGTACAGCAAAACCTGTTTGTTTTTAACACTGGAAGTTAGGGGATAGTTGATTTCGGTGGTTTCAACTTTCATGCCTAAATGGGAATGATAATTACCAATGATGAGCCCTAAACTGCCTAAGGTTAAAATTAATGCTACAATCACCCAAATATTTTTTTTCAGGCTGGGACGCATGAAAATCATTGTCCAAGTAAATAATGCCGCACCAAAAAACAAGAAGATTAAAATCATACTAATAACCTCCTTTATTATCATGCTTTAACAGGAAGGTCAATGCAAAACCGACTGCTGCAAAAATGGTGGCAATTAAAAACGCGTAGCGAAAGCCAAGGACGTTAGCATTTAATGCGGCGTGTTGGTAGGCAACAGGAGTTGCTTTGGCGACTGCTTGACTAGGTGTGTGATGCAATGTCACGTTCGACATGACAGACACCAAAATGGCGGTCCCCATAGAAGCAAATACTTGACGCCCCGTGTTATTGACGACAGTTCCATCACTGATGAGATTAAGTGGTAAAGCGTTCATACCAGTGGTGGTCACTGGCATCATAACCATTGAAATACCCAGCATTCGCACCATGTAAATACCCGTCAAATAAATGCTAGGCGTGGTGGCTGTCACTGGAATAAACGAGGCAGTAGAAACAAGTAGTAAAAACATGCCTGTGATCACCATGTTACGACCACCCAGTCGGTCAAAAATGCGTCCTGTGAAGGGGTTCATCACCCCAATAACAATTGCACCAGGTAATAACGTTAATCCAGAAGCTAGTGGCGATTCACCACCAATAGTTTGCAGATATAATGGTAATACCAGTGTGAACCCATTCATGGACATAAACGAGACAGCAACTAGGATTGCGGACAATGTAAAGTCAGAGTGCTCAAACACTTTTAGTTGTAGGAGTGGATTCTTAATCTTAAGAGAGCGCCAAATGAATATGGAAACCACGATTACACCAACAATTAAAGTAACGTAAACAATCGGATCGCCCCAGCTATATTGACCGACAGATGAAAAGGCAAATAGCATCGACCCAAAGCCAACCACGGACATGGCAACTGAGAACCAATCAATCGGCGCTTTTTTGGTTGGTAAAACCTTACGCAGGGTAAAGAATCCTAAAATTAAAATAAATAAGGAGATGGGCATGATGGCAAGGAAAAGCATTCGCCAAGAGTAATGAATTAAGATCCAACCAGCAAATGTGGGACCAATGGCAGGTGCTAAACTTGTCACAATTCCGGCACTTCCCATTGCGGCACCACGTTGTGAAGGTGGAAAAATGGTTGTCATAATCGTTTGGTAAACAGGAGAAGTGACACCCACTCCTGCGGCTTCAATTAATCGACCCGCTAAAAGCATGCCAAAGCTTTTAGCAAAGTAACAGACAACTGTACCAACAAAAAAGAGCACAATTGCAGATAAATAAAGTTTTTTGGTATCAAAACGTTGGAGGAAAAAACCGGTAATTGGCATTACGATACCCATCATTAACATGAATCCAGTTGTTAGCCACTGAACAGTGTCAGCAGAAATATTGAAAGTTTTCATTAATGTGGGGAATGCCGTTGTCAACATTGTCGTAGTTAAGAATGTTGAAAATGTTCCAATTAGTAGTGTTAAAACTAATGCTAATCGGTTATATGGTTTTCCATTGACGTCTTTTGGTTGATCGGCAAAGTCTGTTGCCACTATTTGGTCACCTCTATGTGTTTTTTCGACATGTGCACTATTGTATCACATTTATTATGCCTCAAATAAGGCTAATCTTAAAAAAATTAGCTTGCATTGAAAAAAGGCAAATTAAAACCACTCATTTGATTGGGTGGTCTTAATGAAATTCATTTTTTATAAATTAGCATCCATAGTAAAAGTTAAATCTGATAATTCTAGTCCGTGCATAATAAGTTGCGAAATCAACTTCTTCGTCCGAATAGCCATTTCTGCGACCATCTTTTTGTTTTGGGCAGTTAAGAAATCAGTTAAAGCTTGACCAGAAAGATTGTCAGCTTGTTTTAAAGTATCTTCAACAAATTGATACTGATATTCGCGCGCGTCCTTCAAATAATCAAGATCACTTTGAATAAATTGAGCGTGATGTGACTCTACTAACATCGACAATTCACGATACATCCAATAAGCACTGGCATTATCTTGGTCAAACGCCATTGGGGTATTTACGTAACTGTCATCCAGTTCATCCATGTTACCAAAGAATGGAACGTATGGGGTGAAAGCAGGGATGCCAAAGCATAGCCACATAATTGGTGCGGCATCATTGTTATGCATGTCATTACGGACCTGTAAAATATGTGAATTTTGCGTCCGCGCAAGTGAAATTGGACGGTAACGATGCTTGTCTTCTTCACTACCATGACCTAAGGGATCAAATGGTGTGCCATTATAATGACTACCTAAGATGGATTCGATATCTTGAAGGGTGATTTTTCGATCCGTGTGCCGAATAAATGGTAGATCGAAGTCTTCAGGAGAAGCATCATAACTGGGGCTGAGAACTCGATGAGCATACCATTGACGAGGTGTGTTGTAGTGTTGATCAAACTCAGTAGCAGTTCCAAAAATATGCCGGAAATTCCAGCCTGTTTTATCGGGATTAAGATGATGTTCAGTAACGAATTTTTGAATGCCATTAGAATACATAAAATTATCGGGATCATTAAAATCAATTTCTTGGATAGCCACACGGTTACCTGTAGCGGCGTATGCATCATCGGGGATGCGTTGTGCCACCCAGTGATGGCCGGTGACAATTTCCATATACCAGATATCATTCTTATCACTAAAAATAACACCGTTGCCTTCAGGAGAACCATATTGAGCAATTAATTTACCTAAGTACGTAACCCCTTCTTTAGCACTGTTGATAAAAGGAAGTACCATACCAACAATTGCATCTTCAGCCAGTCCATTTTCAACTAATGGGTCAAATGCTAAAACGCGTTCGTTTGCATAGACACTTTCGGTAGCACTCATACCAACATTTTTTTCGTTGAAGCCATTTTCATCGTAAATGCCTTCTTTTGCAACATCAACATTGGGTGTACCCATGTAACGATAACCTGATTCAGGTAATGGTGCCGTGAAATTATTTTGACCAGAAACCAGCGTTTCGTGACGGTCAGAAACGGCTGGGTAAATCACAAAGCGTTGTGGTGTAATCGGCAAAAAGGTGTCATCATTACGTGCTGCCATTGTTGAACCATCAATGGTTGCATTTTTGCCAACGAGGACAGTCGTGCAAGCTTTTAAGTTTTTCATGTTTAAAATCCCTTCGTATTTCAGTTTCAATTAATAGTGTAACGCTAGCAAAAAAGTAGTCAATTAATATCAGTTAGTGGAGAAAATAAGGAAAAACGAAAAATTGACTCGTTAGTCATTGACTAATGAGTCAATAAAGCATATACTGGCGTTGAAAATTGATAAACACGCTGATATTAGGCGTTAAGGGGATGGCAATGATGTCAGAAGAAGTATTGAAAATTGAAGGATTAAAAAAGAAATTTGGTAAGTTTCAAGCGTTAAAAAATATTACGTTTGATGTTAAAAAAGGAGAAGTTTTTGGATTTATTGGGCCTAATGGTGCGGGAAAATCAACAACCATTCGGGTGCTATTAGGTATTTTGCGAGCGAGTGGTGGGCAAGCCACTATTTTCGGTGACGATGTTTGGCGTGATGCTGTTAAAATTCATCGAAAATTAGCTTATGTCCCGGGAGATGTTTATTTATGGCCGAACTTGACAGGTGGCGAAGTGATTGATTTATTTTTAAAGTTAAATCATCAAAAACACAACGCTAAAACGGATGAACTGATCCAAAGATTTGAATTCGATCCCGCCAAAAAGTCACGCACATATTCAAAAGGAAATCGACAAAAAGTTGCATTGATTGCGGCACTTTCAACAGATGCTGATTTTTATATTTTTGATGAACCGACATCTGGACTCGATCCGTTAAACGAAGCAATTTTTCAGGAATATGTTTTAGACTTAAAACACCAAGGCAAGAGTATTTTGCTCTCTAGTCACATTTTGTCAGAAGTTGAACGCATGTGTGATCGAATAGGAATTATTCGTAAAGGTGAAATCATTGAAACAGGGTCATTAGCAGAAATGCGGCATTTGATGAGAACGATGATTACGGTGCAAACTAAGGAATCTGTACCAGAAATTGCCCAGTTGGATGGTATTCATGATTTAAAAACGGATGATAGTAAACCAAATTATCTCTCATTTGCTGTTGATACCGAAAAAATGGATCAGGTCATGCAGATCTTGTCAGCTAAACAAATTATGAGTTTACAAAGTACACCACCAACATTGGAAGATCTTTTCTTACGCTATTACAATGACGATTCAAATGAGGTGACAACTCATGAATGAAGGTAGATTTGCACAAAGTCTTTTTCTAACCCGCTTCTATTTAAAAAAAGACTGGTTAAAAATTACAGTCTGGTTGCTGTGTCTCGTTGGCCTAATGGTAATTGCTGCGGCTAAATTTAATGGCCTATATGGAACCAGTTCCGCAACGGACTCAATTGTGTCCACTTTAAAAAGTCCAGCGATGGTGTCATTATTTGGTCCGTTTATTGCAAAAGAACCATTTACACCAGCAGTTATTTATTCAATGGAAATGATGGTCTTTATGGGGCTCTTTATGGCAATGATGAATATTTATTTTGCCGTTAAAAATACGCGTGGTGAAGAAGATGAAGGTATTTCCGAATTGATTTTTTCGCATGCGGTTGGACATTTCAGCCCATTAGTAGCAGTGATTAGTGAAATTGTGGTCATTAATTTACTATTTGCCCTTTTCGCTAGTGTTGGTTTACAAATTTCAGGGATGCGTGGTGTCGATTGGAATGGTAGTCTTTTGTATGGTATTGGCTTAGCGCTGTTTGGTATTATGTTTGCCTCGTTCGCGTTATTAATGGCACAGTTAAGCGATAATTCACGAGGAGCTACTGCACTAAGTTACTTAGTTTTAGGAGTATTATACGTTGCCCGGATGGGGACTGATGTGCAAAATCCTAACTATACGTGGTGGATTCCATTTGGCTGGATTGAAAAACTTTCAGTTTATGTTGACAATAACTGGGCACCTGTAGGTTTAATTTTTGGATTAACCGTGATTGTTCTCGCGGTAACATTTGTAACTGATGCGCATCGCGATGTGACGGCTGGTATCATTGCGACACGGCCTGGTCGTAAAACGGCTTCGTTCTTATTACGCAGTCCTTTTTCGTTATTAGGTCGCCTAGAACGAAATGCGATCATCTTTTGGATGATTGGTGTCTTTTTCCTTGGTGCTAGTTATGGTTCCATTTTTGGCACAGTAGGTGATATTTTAAAAACTAATCCGATGATGAAGCAATTGTTTAGTAGTAGTGCAATTAATGCCGCCAATAAAACAATTGTGTTAAACTTTGCAGCGGTCTTAGCAATTGTGTTTGTTGCCTTAGCAACAGTACCGGCAATGCAAGTTATTTTGAAGCTAAATAGCGATGAAAGAAAAGGTTGGTTGGAGCAAATTCACGCGAAGGCGGTTTCCAGATTACACTTATATGTTGGTTACATGTTGATGGCTTTAATCATGGGGACGTTAGCACTATTCTTTAGTATTTTTGGCATGTACGTTGCTGGCCAATCGGTCATGGATGCGCCGATTCATTTCTCTCGTTTTATGCGCGCTTTTTATGGATATCTACCTGCGCTGTTTGTGACGCTAGGGATTGGGGCTGTGTTTGCTGGGTTATTGCCACGACTTCAGACCATTGCCTGGTTGATTCCGGCATATGGATTTTTCTCCTTATATTTTGGCAAGATGATGGATTTGCCAAAAGCAGCAACGCGGTTAACCCCGTATGGCTGGATCGGTCAAGTGCCCTTACATCAAGTAGATTGGTCACAAGCTAGTTGGATGATGGCTGGTGCACTGGTATTATTTATTTTAGGATATGTTTTTTATCGCCAACGCGATTTGCAAATTAACTAACGAAAGGGGCTAAACAATGGCAGCTACGATTCCAAAAGATCCAGAAAAAATGCAACGAATTTTAACAAGTGCAACCCATAATTTTGCAAAATTTGGCTATCATGGGACCAAGACGGACGTGATTGCCAATGAAGCCGATGTTTCTAAAGGCATTATCTTTCGTTATTTTGGTGATAAAGGACATTTATTCTTAGCGGTGATCAAGCGTGCTAACGATTTTATTATTAACATCGCTGATTATAGTGTTTGGCAAGATGCAACAGATTTTGTCGATATGATTGGTCGGGCGACAAAATACAAAATCGAATTACAACTAAAGTATCCAGATGAGTTTAGTGTTTTGTTGCGGGGATATGTGGGCGAAAAAGAAATCCCAACCAACATCATGGCGCAAATTCATGGTCTCTTTAACGTTGATCAAAATACACAGATCGTACAATTGATTAAACCGGTGTTGAAAAAACTACCGATCCGTGAAGATGTTGACGAGGAAACAATTTTTGCAATGGTGTCAGCTGTGATGAGTGAAATTGAAAAGGAAACGAGGGTGTTTATGACCCAACATCCGCAGGCCACCTTGGAACAATTTAATGATATTATTACTCATGCGCAAAGCTATGTGGCAATCATTGAACGTGGTATTACAAAATAATTTGATGCCAGAATGCATTTATCGTGACGAATAATCAATAAATATGATAAGCTGAATGCAAGTTAATATGTAAAATTCGGTTGACGTAAGCTCAAGGTTTGAGCCTTCTCAGGGGTGTGAGAAGGCGCCTTGTGCTTGCGTTTTTTTATTTTTTGAGGTGAAAATATGCAGTTTATTGGAACACTTTGTTTAATTTTAGTTGCCACTACGTTGGCCGGACATATCAGCGTTCGCTTGCGTTTGCCAGCTGTGATTGGACAACTCGTAGTTGGTATTATTCTAGGCCCTGCTCTTTTGGGCTGGATTAAGGCGGATGAGTTTATTCATTTATTTTCAGAGATTGGCGTGATTATCTTGATGTTTAGCGCCGGGCTGGAAAGTGATTTGAAATTACTAAAAAAATATTTAACCCCGAGCATTAGCGTCGCGTTTTTTGGAGTGGCGCTGCCAGTTTTAGGAACGTACTTATTTTGTATGGCCATTGGCGTCAGCTTACTAGAGAGTATTTTTATTAGTGTTATTTTTTCGGCCACTTCTGTTTCAATTTCAGTAGCCGTGTTAAAAGAATTAAATGTTCTCCAAAGTAAAGCCGGCGCCACCATTTTAGGTGCCGCGGTTGTCGATGATGTGTTGGCAGTCGTGATTTTAAGCGTAATGGTTAGTTTAATGGGGTCACAAGTTGACCCCAGTGCCGCCCACAGTAACTTGGTCATTACTTTTGCCGGCCAGATTTTATTTTTCGTTGCCATTTTTGTGCTTGTTAAGTGGCTAACGCCGTTTTTGACATCATTAGCCAAGCATCTATATGTTTCGGGCGGACCGACAATCGTGGCCATTATTTTATGTTTATCAATGGCATATGTAGCTGATTTATTAGGATTGAGTTCAGTTGTGGGTGCCTTTTTTGCCGGCATTGCGGTGGGCCAAACTAAGGTAAATCATGAAGTTGAAGCAAATATTCAACCAATTGGTTATGCCGTTTTTATTCCCGTGTTCTTTGTCAGCATTGGCTTAAGTATGACATTTACAGGGTTTATGAAAGATCTATGGTTAATTGCCATTTTGACGATTATCGCTGTCATCACAAAGTTAGTAGGGGCTGGTTTTGGGGCGAAACTGACTCATTTTAGCATTCCAGATGCTTACATTGTGGGTGCCGGGATGATCTCTAGAGGTGAAATGGCGTTGATCATTGCCCAAATCGGGTTTGATGCGAAACTAATTGGCCCTGATTATTATTCATCAATCATCACAGCAGTCATTTTGACGACCATTTTGGCACCAATTTTCTTGAAACATGCATATGCGATGAAAATGGAACACGAACCGCATGCTGTTGTGACAGAAGACTAAAAAAGTTCTGAACAGATTTGTTCAGAACTTTTTATTATTGTAGTAGATCCAAGATGCGACGTAATTCACCAGCTGGTAATTGTCCTGGTGCGGAGGTGTGCGTTAAACTGGCAAAGGTTGCCACACTACCAAAGGTTTGTCCTGCAATTCGCGAGATTTGGCCCAGTTTACCCATCGACATTGCAATGATGGGTTGATCAATCTGATGATCGGCAGCTAGTGTTGCGTTCATTAATGCCATCACATCTTCACGATCTTTTGGTGCACGGGCCACTTTGATAATATCAGGATTTTGTTTGGCCATTTGTGCAAACAAGAAGATGAGGACTTCTTTACTTTCAGTTTTAGTAAAATCATGATGACTAAGTAGGAGTTTTGTATCACTATTATCCGTCAAATGTTTCAAATGAGTAATCACTTGGTCTGATTTTGAATATTCAACATCAATCACATCCGCAATGTTTGCTTCTATAAATTGTTCGTAGGCATCAATGTATTGTGCTTCATCGAAGTCTAACATACCACCTTCGTCGCTGGTGCGATTTGTAATGATGAGCGGCTTGCTGCCAAGAATCTGCTTTAATTTTTTTCCTGTTGCAATTAATTGATCAATGTTGAAATCTTGCGCAAAGTAGTCAATGCGCCATTCCACTAAATTAGCAGGCGAGGTCATAATTGTTTCTGCTTGAACCAAGACTTCATCGAGTTGGTCGGCAACAATTGGGACGATAATTCGTTGGGGTTGTTGATTACCAAGCATTAAATCCTTAATTTTGAGTTGTTTATCCATAAGTTAAAAAAGCTCCTTCAAGGTTTATATTATTGAGCGTATCATTGTCTGGTAAAGGGGTCAACGAAAGTTTTTGACTGATTTCTCATAATTTTTTAATTTTAACGCTTGACAGATATCTTGAGAATTGTTAAAGTGTGTTTAATCAATTTCACAGGAGATTTTAATATGCTAGAAAATAGAACGTCACAAGTAAATAGCTATTATTACTATTGGTTTATCAAGTGATGTTTGGGTCAATCCTAGACGCAAACATCACGTTTGCATCTAGGTGACCAATAGTTTTTCGCGTATTAAAAACAATTGCCACATAGATGTTGTTAGAAAAAACAAACACTATGTGGCGTTTTTCTATTCTTACCAGTAGTAATGGATAGTTGAACAATTATTTTTTGAAGCCTCACAGTGTTTGTCGACACTGTGAGGCTTTTAATTTTTGAAAGGAGTGGCTTTGATGCAACAGTTAACAGATATTGATGGACGAACACAATTATTTAGCTTTTTTGCCCATCCAGCTCAACATAGCTTTTCACCATTGATGTATAACACCAGCTTCAGTCATCATCACATCAATGCAAGATATTTAGCCTTTGACATTGAACCACAACATTTCAAAACAGCAATTGAAGCAATGAAAGTGTTGAATATCGGTGGTGCCAACCTATCAATGCCATTTAAACAGACGGTCATTCCATATCTCGATGAGGTTAGTGATCGAGCCAGAAAATTACAATCGGTCAATGTCATTAAAAACGATCATGGACGCTTGATTGGCGACAGTGTTGACGGTGAAGGATTTTTCTTAAATCTCGCTAACCACAACATCGATGTTCGTCATCAAACAATGACAGTGTTTGGTGCCGGCGGAGCAGGAAGATCGATTATCCAAGCCGGAATTGACCAGCAAATTGCTCAAATCAACGTCTTTAAAAGAAAAAATCAAACATTTAACCAAATTCGCCAACAACTAGATGACTTAGCAAATGGCAAACAAACAGAGATGCACCTAATCGATTACGCCGATGAAACCCAGATGAAAGCCTCGATTGAAGTAAGTAAATTGATTGTTAACACGACCAACTTGGGAATGGGCGAGTATCAAGCAACAATGCCAGCTCCGCCTGGTGTTCTAGACCATCTCAATCAATCACAAATTGTTTGCGATGTGATTTATTCACCCCCTGAAACAAAATTTTTAAAATTTGCCAAACAAAAAGGATGCCAGGTGTTTAACGGTTTAGGAATGTTAATTTATCAAGGTGCGCTAAGTTTTAAAATTTTTACTAACTTAGAAATGCCTATTGAAACAATCACAAACAAAATTCAACTACAACTTACTCAGTAAAAAAGAAAGAAGAGACTATATTATGATTATTATTTTAAACAACAAAACAGCAGCTAAAACCAAACAAATGATTCAACAACACTTCAATGGTAAGACAGATATCTTCGTTCACAATAACCGCATTGCCTTAAACAAAGTGACACCAGCTGATTTAACTGATGATGAAAAAGCAGGTATTGACGATGTGATTATGGATCATCCCGCAGCAGTTCAAGGCAGCCGCGCCCTTCATCCTGAAAACACAGTGATCAAATTACCACACACCACAATTGGTGTTGACGGTCAATTTGCGATGATTGCTGGCCCTTGTTCAGTGGAATCAGAAACACACGTTGCTAGAATGGCTAAAGTTGCTAAAGATGGTGGGGCAACAATGCTACGTGGTGGTGCTTTCAAGCCTCGTACCTCACCATACTCATTCCAAGGGCTCGGCGAAGATGGATTAAGATTCTTACGCCAAGCAGCAGATCAACAAGGCATGGACATGATTACTGAAGTCATGGATGAAACACATCTTGATGCCGTTTGCCAATACACAGACATGTTACAAATTGGCGCCCGTAACATGCAAAACTTTTCACTATTAAAGGCTGTTGGAAAAACCAATTTACCTGTATTATTAAAACGTGGGATGTCAGCTTCAATCGATGATTTGATGAATGCAGCAGAATACATTGCTGCCAGTGGTAATCACCAAATTGCATTGTCAGAACGCGGTATTCGCAGCTTCGATGACAAGTACACACGTAATATTTTCGATGTTAGTGCAGTACCAGTGCTGCAAAAATTGACCCACTACCCAGTAATTGTTGATCCTAGCCATGCTGAAGGACACTGGGATTTAGTTACACCAATGGCATTAGCTGGAACAGCTAGTGGTGCAAATGGTTTAGTGGTTGAAATTCACGATAATCCTGAAAAAGCATTCTCAGATGGACCACAAGCATTGAAACCGGACACTTACAAAGAAATGACAAAAAAAGTTTTCGCCCTTCATGATGCATTGAATGGCATGACGACACAAAAAGGAGCCGTTGTTAATGGCTAAGGTACATGTTTCATTACCTGAAAAAGAATACGATGTTTTAATTGAAAATGGGTTATTAGATCGAATCGGTCAACTGGTTAAAAGCCATTGGGAATCCAAAAAGATTGCGTTAATCAGTGATACGAATGTGGGGCCTTTGTACCAGGAGAAGGTTGCAGAAAAATTAAGTCACGAAAGCTTTGATGTTAAGTCATATAAGGTTCCTGCTGGTGAAGCATCTAAGGCATGGCAAACAGTCGCCCAATTAGCTGATCAAATGGCTAATGATCACTTCACCAGAAGTGACGGTGTCATCGCTCTTGGCGGCGGTGTAATTGGTGATTTGGCGGGATTTGTTGCTTCGATTTATATGCGCGGCATTAGTTTCATTCAAATTCCTACTTCATTACTAGCTCAAGTTGATAGTTCAGTTGGTGGCAAAACAGCAATTGATCTTGGTCAAGCTAAGAATATTATTGGCACCTTCTACCAACCAGATGCAGTCTTCATCGATCCTAATACATTAGCGACAATGTCAGATCGTTATGTTGCTGAAGGCTATGGCGAAATTGTCAAAACAGCAGCACTGGATTCGACTGATTTTTGGCAATTGATTGAAACCATCAATTCAGTGGATGATATTCGTCAGCACGCAACGCGATTAAGTGAACTGAGCGTTGGGTTTAAAGCACGGGTTGTCATGGAAGATGAAAAAGAATCTGGCATGCGGCAACTACTTAATTTTGGTCATACAATGGGTCATGCTATTGAGCTACTAGCCAATGGCGCTTTAGCACATGGTGAAGCCATCAGTGTGGGGATGGTACACATCATGCAAATTTTTGAAGATCAAGATTTAGCAACTGCTGGCGTTACTGCAGCGATCAAAGACCGATTACAAGTAGTTGGGTTACCAACTGAATCTGAATTGCTTGGTAGTGACGCCTTTTACGAAAAAATTCAAAACGACAAGAAAAATCGTAATGGCCGATTGAATTTGGTTTACGTGAAAGATTTTGGTGAACCAGCCATTTATACTGTCCCAACGAATGAAGTACGCGCGTTCTTTAACGAAGAAAAAATATTTGAACAGATCCATTGAAAGGTAGGCAACTAAGTTTATGCGTTATGTCACAGCAGGAGAATCACATGGTCCAGAGTTAATGTCAATTATTGAAGGCATTCCCGCTGGCTTAAAATTATCAGTGGAACAAATTAATGCTGATTTAAAACGGCGCCAACAAGGCTACGGTCGTGGTAACCGGATGAAAATTGAAACAGATCAAGTTAAAATTTTAACTGGCGTTCGCCACTTAATCACAATGGGCTCACCCATTACTTTAAACGTAACAAACCGTGATCATGCGCATTGGAATGAAATTATGGATCCAATGATCGAAGCTACTGAAGCTAATTCAGTTCGTCAGGTCACACGCCCTCGTCCAGGTCATGCTGACTTAGTAGGTGGCATGAAATACCAGCACAAAGATTTACGTAACGTGTTGGAACGGTCAAGTGCGCGCGAAACGACCATGCGTGTTGCCGTAGGTAGCTTGTGTAAACAAGTGTTAGCTTCAATCGGGGTGGAAGTGCTGGGCTTTGTGCGCGAAATTGGCGGCATTAGTGCCGATACTAGTAAACTAGATCAATACAAAGACTTGGCATCTTTGAAAAAAGTTACCGATGAAAGTCCAACACGTACTTTTGATGAAGAAGCTGATCAAAAAATGCGTGATCTCATTGATGAAACTAAGAGAGCAGGCGATACTTTAGGTGGCGTAGTGGAAGTGATTGCCACCGGTATGCCGGCAGGGGTTGGTAGTTATGTCAGTGCAGATACAAAGCTTGATGCCAAATTAGCACGAGCAATTGTTGGAATTAATGCCTTTAAAGGTGTTGAATTTGGGGATGGTTTTGAGTTTGCCCACCACCCAGGTAGTCACGGTATGGACGAGATTTTTTATGATCAAGATCAAGGATTTTATCGACAAACAGACCATCTTGGCGGTTTTGAAGGTGGCATGACTAATGGTATGCCTGTAGTGATTAAGGCGGTCATGAAGCCCATTCCAACCCTTTACAAACCATTGATGAGTGTCGATGTTAAAACAAAAGAAGCTTATAAAGCCAATGTTGAACGCTCGGACACCACTGCTGTGACTGCCGCTGCAGTCGTTGCTGAAGCCATGGTGGCGATCACCTTGACAGAAGCATTACTTGATAAATTTGATAGTGATTCAATTGAACGCTTCAAAAACCAAGTATCACAATACTTACAAGAATTAAAAGAATATTAAGACTAATTTCGTTGGAGGAATTTAAATGACAACAGTTTTATTACCTGATAGTAAAAATGGCTTACACGGGCAGCTTTTAGTGCCTGGAGATAAGAGCATTTCACATCGATCAATCATGCTAGGTGCGATTAGCCATGGTACAACGACTGTTGATCATTTTTTATTTTCCGACGATTGTTTACATACAATTGGTGCATTTCGTGCATTAGGTGTTGATATTCAAACAACAAAGTCAGCTGTGCAAATTAAGGGACAAGGTGGGTTTAATCATTTCACAGCATCCAAAACGGCATTAGATATGGGAAACTCAGGCACTTCTACACGTTTGTTGACAGGCTTTTTAGCAAAACAACCCTTTGATATCGACTTTTTTGGGGATGACTCGTTAAGCAAGCGTCCTTTGAAACGCGTTAGTGAACCTTTGTCTCAGATGGGTGCCAAAATTAAAGCAACTAACGATAATTTTTTACCGATGACCTTACAAAAAAATGATCAGTTAGAGGGCATTGATTATCAAATTCCTGTTGCTAGTGCACAAGTTAAAAGTGCCTTGATTTGGGCTGGATTGCAGGCTGACACCCCAACCCATTTAACGGAAAAATTAATCACTCGTGATCATACTGAAAAAATGATTCGACAATTTTGTGGCACGATTGAACAAGACGGTGTCAATATTACTGTGACGCCACAAGATGAGTTTAAAGCACAAACGATTAATGTTCCCGGTGATATTTCATCAGCTGCATTTTTCATCGTGGCCGGACTATGTGTACCTAACAGTAAAATTACACTTCAACAAGTAGGATTGAACCCTACGCGAACAGGAATTATTCAAGCACTTGAAAAAATGGGCGCCAGGTTCGAGATTACTAACCAAGCAGATAGTGCAGAGGAAATGGGTGACGTGACGATAACTGCCCAACAATTACGAGCAACGGAAATTGGTGCGCAAGAAATTCCAGCGATGGTTGATGAGATTCCACTATTAGTTTTAGCAGCAACCCAAGCTGTTGGCACAACCGTGATTAGCGGTGCCCAAGAATTGCGTGTTAAAGAGACCGATCGAATTGCAACAGTCACTGAAGAACTCAATAAAATGGGAGCGGGTATTGAGGCTAAACCAGATGGATTTGTCGTTAAAGGTGGTGTGAAATTACATGCTGCTCATGAACCATTAGATTCACATGGCGATCACCGAATTGGAATGATGCTTGCAATTGCAAACTTGTTAGCCGATGATAATAGTGAATTAAAAAATGCAGATGCCATCAGTGTGTCATATCCTGCATTTTTAGATGATTTAACACAGTTGCTAAACTAATAGAGTAAGGAAGATTGTAATGAAGGTTGTTGTCAGTGGCTTAGGTGAAATGGGTGCTTCTCTTGCCTTAGCCTTAAAACAGAATAATAATGCCATTGAAGTTATTGGTGTTGATGTCAATTCAGCAACTTTAAAAAAAGCACAGGACACGGGCTTGGCAAGTCAGGTGGACACTGATTTAACGCAAGTGGCTCCAAGCGCAGACGTTATTATCTTAGCTGGCCCAACCAAGGTGATCATTGAGCAACTTAGCGAATTGGCAAATTGCTCACTTAAGGAAAATGTCTTAGTGACTGATACTGGGAGTACAAAGGTCCAGGTTCTTAATGCGGCACAACCGTTATTAGAAAACGGAATTCATTTTGCGGGTGGCCATGCGATGGCGGGTACACAAAAAGCCGGCATTAACGCAGTGGACGTACATCTCTATGATCATGCACCCTACTTTATTGTTGGTCCTGATCAAAATGCTAATGAACAGTTACAAAAATTACTGACGCCGTTAAAATTAACGTTTATCGAATTATCGGCCACAAAACATGATGAAATGATGGCCTATTTAAGTGATCTACCCCATATTGTTGCTGCTGGATTAGTTAACAGCACTAGAGAGGCACTACAAGAATTTCCTGACATGCCAAATTATGCGGCGGGTGGCTTTAAAGACACCACGCGCATTGGTGGTGCTGATCCAAAAATGTGGACAGATATTTTAACGACAAATCGCGAAGCAACATTGAAATCGTTAAAGCAATTTGAAATGGTTTTAAAAGAACTTGAAGTGGCAATTGCTGCTGAAGATGAACATAAAATTCACGACTTTTTTGCATCATCAAAGCAGTTACGCCAACAATTTGAGGAGTGAAAATAATGCAACCTTTGATTTTAGTAGGATTTATGGGTGCTGGCAAAACGACAGTTGGCACGCAACTTGCCGCTCAATTAAAGATTCCTCAATTTGACTTAGACCAGCTAATTGAAGCTTCATTAGGAGAAACCATTGTTACATATTTTAGCCGTATGGGTGAAGAAAAATTCCGTCAAGTGGAAACGAAACTTTTAAAAACACATTTGGCTGATGAAGGCGTCTTGTCCACTGGTGGTGGGGTGGTTATGAAAAAGACCAATCGCCAACTGTTAAAACAAGCAGCGGCGCCGGTAATTTATTTACGAACCCAACCGGAAGAGCTTTTGGAGCGACTTCAAAATGATTTGCAACGACCACTGTTACAACAAATGGATCATGATGCATTTATCGAACTATGGCAATACCGAGAAAAGTTATACCAAGAAGTGGCCGATGTGGTGATTGAAACTGATGGTAGGCAACCTGATGAGATTGCCACCACGATTTTAAAAGAGATTGGATGAATTGATATGGAATTAGAACAACTTCGACAGCAAATTGACCAATGTGATGATCAAATTATGCAAGCTTTAAAAAAACGACTTACAATTGTGCAAAAAGTGGCCGAATTTAAACAAGATCACGATTTGCCAGTTCGGCAAGCTTCAAGAATGGATCAATTAGTGGCTAGATTGACTGAAACCTATGGGGATGCCAATTTAACTTCTGAATTTATCGCGCAACTCTATCAATTAATTATGGAACATGCCATTCAAATCGAAAACAAGCATTAATCCAAAAAATTAATGCTTGTTTTGTTTTATAATGGATCAATATGAGGTGATTATCGTGTTATCAAAACAACAACAAGAACAACTAAACCAGGTACAACTATATGTAAAACAAGTTGAGGGTGGTGATACTAGTGGCCACGGACTTGATCACTTACATCGCGTAACGACTATGATTTCGCGGTTAGTAAGAAATGAATCAGCGGACGAATTCACTGCATTATTGGCGGGTTGGTTGCATGATGTCATTGATGATAAATTAACTGATGACCCAGAAGGTAGACAGGAAGAAGTGCGACAGTTATTGCAACAACTCACAGTTGATCCCGCAGTGATTGCTGAAGTGATGACGATCATTACCAATATGTCTTTTTCTAAAACGTTGGGTGATCATCCGGTTAAATTATCAATTGAAGGGCAAATTGTTCAAGATGCTGATCGTCTTGATGCCATTGGTGCACTGGGTATTGGTCGGGCGTTTTATTACAGTGGTCATGTGGGTGAAGAAATGTATGATCCACAAAAAAAGCCCCGCATGCACATGACAAAGGAACAATATCGTCAAGAGCCGGGGACTACGATTAATCATTTTTATGAAAAATTATTTAAAATTTATGAGATGCTAAATACCGAAAGTGCCAAACAAATTGGACAACAACGTCAGCAATTAATGCGTGATTTTGTGGCGGCCTTTAAAGATGAATGGCAGGATTAACGTAATAAAATTAGGCCACGAATCATTAAATTAACGAAGATGGAAAGTAACAAAGCAAGTCCCATCGAAAAAATAAAAGGTAACATCAATCCTTGCACCGTGCTGATTAAGGTGGATCCCTGATTAAGCAAGACCATCACTAAATTAAGTAGCACGAAGACCGTGATAAAACTGATGCCGCCCAATACTGAATTAGACAAGTCAGCCTGGCTAAGGTCAAAGCCACCGATACAAATATTGACGATTAATAGGAACCAGACGATGACATGCCACCAAACTAACGGTGAAGCGTCAACGACTGGATTTGTGGTAAATCGACTCATTAGAAAAGGCAATAGTGTTGGAAATAACCACTTTGTTAAATAAAGAATAGCTACTGTATTGCCGATGATTGGGGCAATACCGATAAATAGGTTACCGATTCTTTGATAAAAACTACGTGGATTCCAAGTATGGTTAACGTATCCTAACGATTGATCGTTACTCATTTGGTTTGGAAATTTCAGTAGCCGAAAACTTTTAATTTTGTGGAAAAACAGTAGTGCGACGAATAGGTGGCTCAATTCGTGAATCACGATCCCAATAAAGCCACCATAAATTTGAGCAGCGTAGCTAAAGTTGTTTACGACTATTTTTTTGGTGTTTCGCGCTATCAGTACCAGCAGTGTTCCTAAAATAAGTGGAATGACAACTAAGAAAAGGCCTGTAAATTCAATTGCTTGACCAAATGACTGTAACAATTTTACGACCTCACTAAGCTTGTTCTAAATCAACAAATGGCGCTTGCACTAATTGTGCTAATGCCACGGGATTAATTTTAATTGACCGCCCAATTTTACCTGAAGAGACATAGATATAAGGTTCAGATTCAGCTGCTTGGTCAAAGTAGATTGGGTAACCAAATTTTTCAAAAATACCCACAGGTGTGTTGGCACCATGTTCATAGCCAGTGGTTTTTAACAAATCTTTTAAAGGCACCATATTAACCTTTTTATTGCCAGAGACCTTGGCGAGCTTCTTTTCATCCATGTGTATATCGACTGGTAAGACACCAACCACAGGACCAGTTTCATTGCCAGTCAGGACTAATGTTTTATAGATTAAGTGTTCGTCAATGTCACTGTGGTCAACGGTCAGTTGAGCAACGTCTCCCTCCTGATGGGTGGGAAATTCTGTTTGTTCGTAATCGATTTTATTTTTATCAAGAATTTGTTCAACTAAAGTTTTTTTAATTCTTTTTTTCTTACTCAAGTGTAAGAGCCACCTTTCGTTAGTCCAAGTTTTGGAACGGACCAATTTTATAAAAGTATACAACCAATTGTAAAAATCTGGTATACTCATGTCAGAATATGAAACTTAGGGTTTGAAATTGAGGAGCTTAATGGAATGGCAGACTTAGTATATCGCAAGGTCATGCATGATCTCAAAGAGCGAATTTTTAATAATGAATTTAGTGATAAGAAACTTCCTGATGAAAGATCGTTAAGTGAAACATATCAGGTTAGTCGAAGTTCTGTCAAACGAGCATTAAATGTTTTGGCACAACAAGGGATCATTTTTAAAAAACGTGGTTCGGGAACCTTTATTAACCCATTATACTTAAAAAATCAGTCAATGTTTCATTACGAGGGGACTAATTTAGGGGTAACGGATAGTTTTCAAGTGGATGGCAAAAAACCATCTGTTAAGTTGTTAAGCTATCAAGTCATTCCGGCTAGTCCGGAATTGCAACATGATTTATTTTTAACGGATAATGATTTTGTCTATGAAATTAAACGGCTACGTTTATTTGATGAGCAACCGATTATTATCGAAACAGGTTATATCCCAATTCGAATTATGCCGGCATTAACACCGGATGTGGTGAAGGGCTCAATCTTCAATTATTTAGAAGACATAGAAGGTAAATCCGTTACAAAATCATTCTTGTCAATTTTAGCAGAACCTTCTAATAAGGAAGATCAAAAACTATTAGGACTGTCACCAACGGAACCCGTTGGAATTATGGAAGGAATTTTCTTCCTAGATGACGGAACACCATTTGAAGTATCTAACATGCGGTTACATTATAAGTATTTGAAGTATAATACGTTTGTTAGTTTGGATGAAGAATAGAGTGCGGAGAAAAACGGGTTGCACCTGAGGATTAACGTACTAAAAGTGAAATCCCTGGTTTTGGGATTTTACTTTTAGTGGGTTAACCGGAAGGTGCAGTTTTTCGGAGCACGTTTCGGATAAAAAGAGAGAAAACAAAAAGTTGAGTTAGTATCCAACTCTGAAAAAATAACCTCAAGTCATCATCCAACAAGGATGATGACTTTTAATTTATAATAGAAGAACCACCTCTCAAAAGAGGCGTGTTCACATCAAAATACCCATAAAATCCGAACTTTTTTAAAAAATTTTTTTGCAAAAAGTAGCTATAAAAGCCCTTACAACGTGATTATGTTGCTTGATTAAATTGGACCGTATCAATTTTCAAAAAAGTTGACTTTTTAGAAAAACCAAGTATCATAGTGAGTGTAAATTAGAACTTAGGAATTTACGTTGTTGTTGCTACAAATTTTATCTAGTAGTTATTTAAGTTTATGAAGGAGTGTAAAATTCATGGCAGTAGATTACGATTCCAAAGAATATTTGGGAAAAGTTGATGCATGGTGGCGCGCAAGTACCTACCTTTCAGGCGGCATGATTTTTCTAAAGAGCAACCCATTGTTCTCAGTTACAAATACACCAATTAAAGCAGATGACGTTAAGGTTAAGCCTATCGGTCACTGGGGTACTATCTCAGGACAAACTTTCCTTTACGCACATGCTAACCGTTTGATCAACAAGTATGGTTTGAACATGTTCTACATCGGTGGCCCAGGTCACGGTGGTCAAGTTATGGTTACAAACTCATATATGGATGGTTCATATACTGAAGCTTATCCAGAAATCACCCAAGATCTTGAAGGTATGTCACGTTTATACAAACGTTTCTCATTCCCAGGTGGTATCGGATCACATATGACTGCTCAAACTCCAGGTTCACTTCACGAAGGTGGCGAACTTGGTTACTCACTTTCACACGCTACTGGTGCTGTTTTAGATAACCCAGACCAAATTGCATTCACTGTCGTTGGTGATGGTGAAGCTGAAACTGGTCCAGCAATGACAGCTTGGCATTCAATTAAGTTCTTGAACCCTAAGAATGATGGTGCTGTGTTACCAATTCTTGATTTAAATGGATTTAAGATTTCTAACCCAACAATTTTCTCACGTATGAGTGACGAAGAAATTAAAAACTTCTTTACTGGATTAGGTTACTCACCTCGCTTCCTTGAAAATGATGATATCCACGATTACATGACTTATCACGAAAAAGCTGCTAAGTTATTTGATCAAGCAATTGCTGATATCAAACAAATTCAAGAAGATGCTCGTGAAAACGGTCGTTACCAAGACGGAAACGTTCCTGCATGGCCAGTTGTGATTGCTCGCCTTCCTAAAGGTTGGGGCGGTCCTACACATAATCCACACGGTGAACCAATTGAAAATTCATTCCGTGCTCACCAAGTTCCACTTGGTCTTTCACAAAAGAATCTTAGTGAATTACCAGAATTTGAAGAATGGATGAATTCATACAAGCCAACAGAATTATTCAATACTGATGGTTCATTGAAGGCTGAAGTTGCTGACTTTGCACCTAAGGGTGACAAACGTATGGCTAAAAACCCAGTTGCTAATGGTGGTCGTCCTCGTGGCGAAAAGCCAGAAACACTTGACTTGCCAGACTGGAAAGAATTTACAAATGACATTAAC
This sequence comes from Paucilactobacillus salsurae, assembly GCF_054784995.1. NCBI lineage: Bacteria > Bacillati > Bacillota > Bacilli > Lactobacillales > Lactobacillaceae > Paucilactobacillus > Paucilactobacillus salsurae. The sequence continues at coordinate 113,577 of NZ_BAAHWX010000002.1, forward strand.
GCTGACAACCGTGGAACACAATTAGCTGATGCTAACCGTAACATGGATATGAACGTATTGTCAGGATACTTGGCTAAAATTGCTACCAAGAATCCACATTCATTCCGTTTCTTCGGACCTGATGAAACAATGTCAAACCGCCTTTGGGAAATGTTTGATATTACAAACCGTCAATGGATGGAAGAAATCAAAGAACCAAATGACCAATTTGAAGCACCAGAAGGCCGTATCTTAGATGCTCAATTATCAGAACATCAAGCAGAAGGCTGGCTTGAAGCTTACACATTGACTGGTCGAACAGGAATCTTTGCTTCTTACGAATCATTCTTACGCGTTGTGGATTCAATGATTACACAACACTTCAAGTGGATTCGCCAAGCTGCTGACCAACCATGGCGTAATGATTATCCATCATTAAACTTAATTTCAACATCAACTGTATTCCAACAAGACCACAATGGTTACACTCACCAAGATCCAGGTCTGTTGACTCACTTGGCTGAAAAGAAGTCTGACTTCATTCGTCAATACTTGCCAGCTGATGGTAACACATTGCTTGCAGTCTTTGATCGTGCCTTTACTGAGCGTCAAAAGATTAACCATATTGTTGCTTCAAAGCAACCTCGTCAACAATGGTTCTCAGTTTCAGAAGCTGAAGAATTAGCTACCAAGGGTCTTAAGACAATTGACTGGGCTTCAACTGTTGCTGAAGGCGAAAAGGCAGATATCGTCTTTGCTTCAGCCGGTGTTGAACCAACAATTGAAACACTTGCTGCACTTGATCTTGTTAACGATGCCTTCCCACAAGTTAAAATGCGTTACGTTAACGTTGTTGAATTGAACCGTCTACAAGAAAAGAATGGCGCATTGAACGCAGAACGTTCATTATCTGATGCGGAATTCACTAAGTTCTTTGGCGAATCAGGCACACCAGTTGTCTTTGGATTCCACGGCTATGAAGACTTGATTGAATCAATGTTCTATCAACGTCAACACCTTGGTTTACATGTACATGGTTATCGTGAAGACGGTGACATCACTACTGCATATGACATGCGTGTATACTCAGAATTGGATCGTTTCCACCAAGCTAAAGATGCCGTTGAAACACTTGTTTCAGAAGGCGTTGTATCAGCCGCTGATGGTAAAGCATTCAATGACAAGATGGACAGTATCTTAGATAAGCACTTCAAGATTACTCGTGATGAAGGTCGCGATATTGAAGAATTTACTAAGTGGAACTGGACACCATTGAAGAAGTAAATTATAGAATTATAGTGAATTTCGCCTAGAAGCTTCACTAATAAAATAATAGAGGAATCAAATTTCTACAAAATAGAAATTTGATTCCTTTTTTATTTTGTAAATTTTTTTAAATTTACAAAAAATTAATAAACACATTGATTCACTTGAAAATTATGATGCTATATGAAATCAATTTCATTAAATTAAACAAAAGCCGATTTACTGATGTTGACAGCGCTTTCAAAAACTATTATGATCTTAGTGTGCAGAATCTGGTATATCACTTTTTCCAAATAATTCTGCTTTTTCATATATATGCTGGTAAATACGATACTTATCGCAAAAAAACGGGGAGGCAAAATTTAATTATATAAAAAGAGGAAAAATAGCAATCGTTTCGTTTATTCATATTTATTCATTTTATTGGAAATCAATTTATAGTTTATAGGAGTGAGAACATGGATAAGTTACAAAAGACAGTCACTGTTAAAGCTGCACCATTTGGCATAAAAGATAAATTAGGTTACATGTTTGGAGATATTGGAAATAACTTTTCTTTCAATGTTGTAAATTCGTTTTTAATGATTTTTTATACAAATGTGTTGGGCCTAACAGGAGCTCAAGTCGGAATTCTATTTCTAATTGCCCGATTTGTTGATGCTTTTGCTGATATAACAGTTGGACGACTTGTAGATAATAGTAAATTACACAAAATTGGACGATTTAAGCCTTGGATTAATCGAATGAGATATCCCTTGCTGATTTCACTGGTATTATTATTTGTACCAATTGTTGCAACATGGTCGTTACCATTCCGATTAGTTTGGGTTTTTGCAACCTATCTCGCCTGGGGAATTTTTTATTCTGCAGTTAATATCCCTTATGGTTCAATGGCCTCAGCAATTAGTTCAGACCCAAATGATAAGACATCTCTATCAACGTTTAGAGCTTTAGGATCTGCGCTGGGAAGTGCGATTACTAGTTATATTATTCCAATGTTTATCTACATTGGTGCAACACAAAAAATCTCGGGAAGTCGTTTTTTCTGGGTTGTTGTAGTTTGTGCAATCATTGGATGGATTTCCTATCAACTAACAACTCATTTGACTACTGAACGTGTTAGAACCGAAAAAAGTGAACCAGTTCCGCTTGGACGAGTTGTTAAAGGATTGTTTGAAAACCGTGCCTTACTGATTCTGGTTTTAGTTGATATTGTTATTGTTATCAATCAAAATTTGTCGGGAACGTTAATTTCATACTTATTTAACGACTATTTTGCAAATAAAACAGCCATGGCGATTGCCTTGATCTTCAACTTTGCGACAGTAATCCTACTTGCACCTTTCAGTAATTATTTAACTCGCCGCTTTGGCCGTAAAGAAACTTCAATTGTCGCATTATTAATTGGTGCAGCAATTTACGGTGCATTAATGATAATTCACACGCATAGTTCTGGTTTTTATCTAGTAATGCTGTTCTTTGGTTCACTAGGTGCAGGAATGTTTAACTTGATGGTTTGGGCATTTATCACAGATGTGATTGATAATCATGAAGTGATTACGGGAGTTCGAGAAGATGGTATCGTGTATGGCGTTAATTCTTTTGCCCGTAAAGTTGCCCAAGCCATTGCTGGTGGATTTGGTGGTTTCATGTTGACATTTATTGGCTATCAATCATCTACGGGTGGTGGTGCAGCTCAAACAACAGCCGTAGTAGATAAAATTTATTTATTAGCAACTGGGGTTCCTACATTCTGTTTAGCCGCCGCAGCACTGTTATTGCTGTTTTTCTACCCATTAAGTCGTAAAAAAGTTAATGAAAATGCCGCTAAGTTAACTAAACTACACAATGAAAATGCCGAAGAAGAAGCCGCTGAAGACTCAAATCAAGAATAAATTTCTTAATAATGGGCGCTAAAGAAAGTTGGTAATTCGATGAAATTAAGTACAAAATTATTGCAAATTGATAGTAACGACGATTTTATTGAAATTGAAACAAATGGGGCTGAATTTAGAGTTTATTTGCTAGATTCAAATATTATTCGAATGAGGGGAACTTTTGCTGATGAATTCTCACCGGAATCTTCATATGCGTTAACTAAAACGGCTTGGGAAGACCAAACTGATGAGTTAATTGGCGAGGAAAGAACGCATGTAAAGGCAATTAAGCCTACACTCAATAAAACTGAGTTTGGCTATTCGGTTTCAACGGGGAAATATATTTTAAATATTTATGAAGATCCATTTATGTTTGAAATTACAGATTTAGAGGGTAATATTGTTCATCAAGATTTGGCAAAACGTGCATTCGCACAAGATGAACTAGGGCGCTCTTATCACTATTCAACAATGGGAGATAATCATTATTTTTATGGATTTGGTGAGAAGTCGGGTCCATTGAACAAATTCAAACGCCGCATGCGTATGCATAATACTGATTCATTAGGTTGGAATGCTGAAAAATCTGATCCTTTATACAAAATGATTCCGTTTTACATTGATTACAATCAAAATAACAACGTTGCCAGTGGGTTATTTTACAATAATATGTATGATTCAGTATTTGACATGGATAGTGAGCATAGCAATTATTGGCTTCGCTATAGTTATTTTCAGTGTGATGGTGGAGATTTAGATGTCTTTTTCATTGGCGGGCCAAAAATTAAAGACGTTGTTGAACATTATACAGATCTAACCGGTAAGAGTGTGATGACACCATTAGCATCTCTAGGTTATATGGGATCCACTATGTATTACACCGAATTAGATGAACATGCAGATGATGCTATTCTGGACTTTATAGACACGTGTAAAAAATATGACATTCCTTGTGATGGCTTTTTTCTATCATCTGGGTATACAAGCGGGCAAGATGGTAAACGTTATGTCTTCAATTGGAATAAAAAACGTTTTCCAAACCCTCAAAAATTTGTTGAGGAATTGAATAAACGTGGAGTATTGTTATCTCCAAATATTAAACCAGGTATTCTGAACACTCATTTTTTGACAGAGGATTTTGAGAAAAATGATGCTTTTGTAAAAACGAGTGATGGAAAAGGAGCTCAGGTTGATCAATTTTGGGGCGGACCAGCGCATTTCATAGATTTTACAAATGAAAATGGTCGAAAACAATGGGCAAAGCATATGACTGAGTCACTACTATCAATCGGAATAACCTCAATTTGGAATGATAATAATGAATATGAAATTAACGACAATGATGCACTTACAGATACTGAGGGTTTACATCAAAAAATTGGTGCTGTTAAGCCCATCATGTCTACGATTATGGCCAAAACAGCTAAAGACGCCATTCATGAGTATGATCCAAATGTTCGGCCGTATTTAACTAATCGAGCTGGGTTTGCAGGTGTCCAAAGATATGCCCAAACATGGGCAGGAGATAATGGTACCAGTTGGACAAATGTTAAATATAATGTTCCGACGATTTTAGGAATGGGACTTTCAGGGGTCGCCAATCAAGGCTGTGATATCGGTGGTTTTGATGGTCCAGCACCTGAACCAGAACTATTTGTCAGATGGGTGCAAAATGGTATTTTTCAACCTCGATTTACAATTCATTCTTCAAATACTGATAACACAGTAACAGAACCTTGGATGTATCCTGATTATACAAAATACATTCGTGAAGCAATTAAATTGAGATATAAACTAATACCCTATTTTTACTCTTTACTGTTTGAGGCGTCTACAAAAGGATCACCCATTATGAGGCCATTAGTATATGAATTTCAGGATGATCCAAAAGTGTTAGAGGAAAGTTTTGAATTTATGCTTGGATCTTCACTGTTGGTGGCAAATATTTTAGACAAAGGTCAGACAGTGAAGGATATCTATCTTCCTGCTGGAGCTTCTTGGTATGATATTAAAACATCAAAATACTATGAGGGTGGACAGACGATTCGAATACCTGTCGATCTTTCTTCAATACCAATGTTTCTTAAAACAGGAAGTATTATCGCCATGAGCCCGAACATTCATAACTTGCATAATGATGTTATAAAACAATTAAATATGCTGATCGAACCTAGTCAACAAATTGAATTTACTGTTTATGAAGATGACGGTAAAACAAATAATTATCAAAATGGTGAATTTTTAACTACACAGTTTTCTGTTGAGCAAGAAAATGATTCAGTTTCAATAAATGTGATTAACAAAGGAAATTATGAGTCACAAGTTGAAAAAATGGTATTATCAGTAATTTGCCCAAAAGTTGCACCATTTAATATTTTCTTGAACGAAAATGAGATACAACAGTTTTTAAATTATGACAAGTTTATTAATACAGAAGAAGGTTGGTATTTCAATGGTGAAACTCGACAAGTTGAAATCCGATTCAATAATAAAAAATGGGATAAATACAAAGTGATCATCAATTTTAATGTTAAAGATCTTATTTCAATTTAAGGATTGAAAATGGCGAGAATAGCTTTTACAAAAAAGAATGAGTTGGTGGGATTGTGAAGCATAATATTGATTTAACAACAGGGACACCTTTTTTTAAAATTATTGTTTTTTCAATTCCATTGGTTGGCGGATCTTTATTTCAACAATTATATAATTTTATAGATACGATTATTGTTGGTCGGTTAATTGGGGTTGAAGCATTAGCTGCAGTTGGAGCATATTATCCACTTAGCTTTTTGATTCTTGGTTTTGTGCAAGGAAGCTGCGTGGGATTTAGTATTCCATTAGCTCAAAGTGTTGGTGCTAAAGACGAAGAACTGGAGAAACAATTCTTATTTCACGGCATATTGATTTGTGTCATTATGGCGGTTGTCCTCACACCGATTATGATTTGGTTAACCCCTTATATTTTGACGAGTTTAAATACGCCACAAAACATTATGAATTTAGCTACCACATTCACAACAATTTCTTTTGTCGGCATTCCCGCAAATATTCTCTTTAACTACTCAAGTAACGTTTTAAGATCGTTTGGTGATTCGGTTCACCCGTTCTATTTCTTGTTAGTGTCGTTGCTATTAAATATTTTATTAGCATTGATCTTCGTGACAATTTTCCATATGGGTATTGCTGGAATTGCAATTGCAACAGTAATTAGTGAGTTTTTTAGCGGATTTTTAAATGTCGCCTGGTTTTACTTTAACAAACGATTTGACTTTGTGAAGTCTTACAATTTTAAGTTTAGTTCACGACACTTAAAAAAAATTTGTTTAATTGGATTTCCGATGGGGTTCGAATATTCGGTATCTGCAATTGGGGCTATCATCATGCAAGATGCGATTAATTTGTTAGGTACTGCATCTATTGCGGCTCAATCTGCTGGCGATAAAATTCGGCAATTATTTACATTGCCAATGGAAAGTGTCGGGATGGGTATTGCTACGTTTATGGCTCAAAATTATGGGGCAAATAAAATTGACCGTGTAAAAAAAGGAGTTTGGCAAGGTTCGTTAATACAAATCTGCTATTCCGTCGTTGCCTTATTAGTTGTGATGGCATTTAAGCAGCCGCTGATTTCAGTTGTCCTTGGTACAACAAGTGGCGGTGTATACGACAAGGCTAATCAATATTTAATTTCAATCAGTTTATTTTTTGTTTTACACGGATTGTTGATGATTTTTAGGAATACAATTCAAGGCTTGGGGCACAGTTTTTATGCAGTTCTTTCGGGTGTTGGAGAGCTAATTGGTCGCTCAATAGGCGCCGTATTGTCAATGGCGGCGTTGGGGTATACGGCAATCTGCTATTCTAACCAAATTGCTTGGGGCATTTCTTTAATCTACTGTATCATCATAGTATTTATGTTATTGAAACATCTTACGAATGAAAAACAAATTTAAGCAGCAACGAAATTATTAGAGCATTATGAAAATTTTGCAGAAGAATTATAAAAATTGGAAAGAGGTTTTAGTCATGGCTTTATTGGATAAAGATTTTTTGTTGACAAATGAAATGGGTAAAAAACTTTTTCATGATCACGCTTCTAAAATGCCGATTATTGATTTTCACTGTCATTTGAATCCTCAGGAAATATATGAAAACAAAAATTATCCTAATTTAACTAGAATTTGGATTAATGATGGCAGTTTTGGTGACCATTACAAATGGAGACTTATGCGTGCAAATGGCGTACCAGAAGAATATATCACTGGTGATGGCGATGAGTATCAAAAGTTGGTCGAATGGGCCAAAACAATTGAAAAGGCAATTGGAAATCCGTTGTTTGAATGGACGCACTTGGAATTACAACGCTTTTTTGGCATTACAGAACCCTTTACCTCAAAAAATGTTAAACAGGTTTGGGATAAGGCTAATAGTATGTTGGCAACGGATGATTTTAAACCCCGTAATTTGATCAAAAATTCAAATGTTCAAGTTGTGTGCACAACAGATGATCCAGCGTCGGATCTGAAATATCATGTACTTCTCAAAAAAGAAGAACATGAGAATGGGTTTAAGGTATTACCAGCAATGAGACCCGATAAAGCTTTTAATATTTCAGCAAACACCTTTGCAGAATATTTAGATGAATTTTCTTCGGTTTCAGGCATTGAAATAACCAATTTTGAATCATTTATTCGAGCTTTTGAACAACGTTTTGAATTTTTCAACAGTCTGGGTGGTCATTTATCTGATCACGGATTAAATACCTTTCATTTTGTCAAAGCTTCAGCAAAAGACGTGAATGATATCTTTAATAAAGGCCGAAATAATGAACAGTTAACGCAAAACGAAGTTGATGCATATGCAACTGCATTAATAGAAGAATTAATGCGTTTGAACAAAAAATTTGGTTGGACCATGCAGTATCATGTTAATGCAATTAGAAATGCTAATAAACCAATGTTTAAAAAAATTGGGGCTGATGCAGGATTCGATTCAATGGGTACGCAACCGGATATGGCAGAGCAAATCATGAATTTGCTAATTGATATGCAAACAGAAAACAGCATTCCAAAAACAATTTTATATTCGTTGAATCCAAATGATTGGTTACAGTTAGCAACTGGAATGGGTGATTTTTACGGTGATGACACAGTTCAAAAAATGCAACTTGGCTGTGCATGGTGGTTTAATGACACTCGTGAAGGCATGCAAGACCAGTTAAGGATTATGGCTCAACAAAGTTTACTTGCTAATTTTGTTGGGATGTTGACTGATTCAAGAAGCTTTCTGTCATATCCACGACATGAATATTTCCGCCGAGTTCTTTGTGATTATATTGGGCAATTAGCAAAACAAGGACAAGTTCCAGATGACGAACAATATTTGGGCCAAATTGTGGAAGATATTTCATATAATAATGCACATGATTATTTCGGCTTTTTTAACTAAAAATAAACGCAAAATGTTTAATTGACAAGATTTGTAAGGTTCATTACGAGGAGAATATCATGCAAACAATCGAAAATGAAAAATTTAAAGCTGAAATTAATGAAAAAGGTGCCGAATTGACACATCTCATTAATAAAAAAGGAAATTTTGATTATATTTGGAATGGTAGTCTATGGCCCAAACATGCGCCGGTTTTGTTTCCGGCAATTGGCAGATCAGCGAATGATTCGTACCAAATTGAAGGCAAAGAATATGAGATGCCACAGCATGGGTTTGCTGCAGACCAATCTTTCATAGTAAAAGAAAATACTGGAGCTAAATTAAGTTTAGAATTAATTGCAAATGATACTACCAAAAAATATTATCCATTTGAATTTGAATTGAATGTTACATTTCAATTAACAGAAGATGGTGTAACTATTGAATTCATAGTTATGAATCGCGATAAAAAAACTCTTAGTTATTCAATTGGATCACATCCAGCATTTAATATCCCTATTAATGATGAAGGTACTTTTGATGATTATCTTATAAGCTTTGTACCAGAAAAGCTGGATTTAAAAAAGTTTGAAATTGTAAAAACGCCAAATCCATATCGTACCGGAAAAGTTGTAGAGATCAAGCCACAAGATCATGGAAAAATTCAATTAAATCACGAAATGTTTGAGGATGGTTTAATCATTATTGAAAATGATGGTATTTCAGCGATTAAAGTGAGTTCACCAAAAACAGAGCATTCAATTGATGTTACACTAAACGATTTTCGTTACGTATGTTTGTGGACAAAAGAAGGTGCTAATGCACCATTTTTATGCATTGAGCCCTTTCAAGGATTACCGGATATTAGTGGCCAAGAAAGCGATTTACTAACAAAAGAAGGTAATAAAATTTTGCATGGAGGCGAAAATGCAAAATATCATTATGAAATTAATTTAAAGTAAATTACAAGGTAGTTCATAAAAAAAGAAAGTAGGCAGCTACTTTCTTTTTTTGTCTTGGTAAAACACGAACATTAAAAAATAATTATTCAATTAAATTCGTAATTACTATTGATTATTTTGATTTAACTTGTTACACTGATCGTGAAATCTATAAAACACGAAGGAGTCGATTATGGGAAAAGTAGCGGTAGTCATGGGCTCTATCTCGGATTGGCCAACGATGAAGTTGACGGCTGATCTGTTACAGCAACTGGGAGTGAAATATGATCGGCATATTGTTTCAGCACACAGAATGCCAACTCAGCTGCAGGAATTTGGGCAGCAGGCGAAAAATAATGATTATACAGTGATCATTGCGGGTGCTGGTGGTGCAGCACATTTAGCAGGCATGTTAGCGGCCAATACGATTTTACCAGTGATTGGTGTGCCAATCGAAAGTCATGCTCTTCATGGATTAGATTCATTATTATCGATTGTTCAAATGCCAAGTGGAGTTCCAGTGGCGACAACGGCAATTGGATCGGCAGGTGCTAAAAATGCCGCATTACTAGCAGCAGAAATATTAGCGGTAACTCAACCGGCAATTGCTCAAAGTTTGACAGCTTTTCGACAGACACAAACGCAGGAGGCAATCGACAGTGAAAGCCAGTTCTGAACCATTATTACCACCAAAAACAATTGGGATTGTAGGTGGTGGACAGTTAGGCCAAATGCTGGCATTGTCCGCAAAGTCAATGGGCTATAAAGTTGGGGTGTTGGACCCCACGCCAGCGTGTCCTGCTGGTCAGGTGGCAGATTTTCAAATTACCGCTGAATATACCGATCGACAAGCATTGCTGGATCTAGCGACCAAAAGTGATGTTTTAACCTATGAATTTGAAAATGTTGATGTTAACACTTTACAGGCGGCACAGAAATTAACTGCATTGCCGCAAGGCACCGATCTTTTAACCATTACCGGCAATCGACTCAACGAAAAAAATTTTTTAAATGATCATCAGATTCCTGTAACGCCATTCATGCGTGTCACAAATGGAGAAGAACTTGGTGAAGCACTCGCAAAGTTAAATTACCCTTGTATTTTAAAAACCGCTGATGGCGGTTATGACGGTCATGGCCAACAAGATATTAGTTCATCAACAGACGTACCTAAAGCTAAAGAATTGCTCCAACGAGACACGTGTATTTTAGAAAAACGCCAACCATTTGCTAAAGAACTTTCAGTGATGGTGACGCGCAGTGCGAGTGGGGACGTTAAAACATTTCCAGTTGCAGAAAACGTTCATTATCACCATATTCTCCATAAAAGCATTGTTCCTGCACGAGTGGAATCAGCAATTCAAGAAAAAGCCCAGCAGTTAGCATTTCGCATAGCCACAGGATTAAAGTTACGCGGTGTGTTGGGGATTGAATATTTTATGTTGGCCGATGGTTCATTGTTGGTCAACGAGCTGGCACCACGGCCGCACAATTCCGGTCATTATTCAATTGAAGCTTGTAATATCTCACAATTTGAGGCGCATATTCGCAGTATCTGTGGGTTAGCCATTCCTGAAATTACGCAGGTTATGCCAGCAGTGATGGTTAATTTATTAGGACAACATTTACAACCGGCTAAACAAGTATTAATCGATCAACCAACATGGCATTTCCATGATTATGGTAAAGCAGAGTCGCGTCTTAATCGAAAAATGGGACACATTACCATACTAGGCAACATCGAACAATCATTAGCAGAAATTAAAGCAAAAAATATCTGGGAGGCAGAGCAATAATGAAAAAAACAACACTCATTAAAGAAGGTAAAGCAAAGCGCTTGTTTAATACTGATGAACCAGGCGTTGTTTGGGTTGAATATATGGATCAGGCGACTGCCCTGAATGGCAAGCGGAAAGATCATATTTCGGGCAAAGGTGTTTTAAATAATCAAATTGATTGCTTGTTATTTGAACTACTGGGTCAACAAGGGATTGAAACTGATTTTATTCAAAAATTATCAGACAACGAACAACTAAATCAAGAAGTTGACATTATTCCACTCGAAGTGGTCGTGCGTAATGCCGCATCAGGCAGTTTTCAAAGAAAGTTTGCCGTGCCGTATTTACAAAAATTCGATCATCCGGTAGTGGAATATTTTTTTAAGTCAGATGAACTAGATGACCCGGCCATTAATACAAGCCAAGCCTTGGCCTTAAAGGTGATTCAACCCGGTGAAAGTGAACAATTACAAAAACTGGCCTTACAAATTAATGATATTTTAAAAGCGCGCTTTGCACAGGCTCACTTAGAGTTAGTGGATTTCAAAGTTGAATTTGGTAAAACAGCTCAAGGCAAAATTATTTTGGCAGATGAAATTTCCCCAGATTCTTGTCGTTTAGTAGATTTAGAGACAAGAGAATCGTTTGATAAAGATGTTTTTCGCAAGAAAACCGGTGACTTAGTCACTGTCTACCATGAAGTGTTGGACCGTTTACTGAAATCACAGGAGGAAGCACATGTATCACGTTAAAGTCTACATTACCTATAAAGAATCAATTTTAGATCCTCAAGGAGAGGCGATCAAAACGGCGTTACATCGATTAGATTATCAAAATGTCCAAAAAGTAACGGTCGGCAAATACTTTGAATTAACATTAACGGCTACGCAACAACCAATTGAACAACAAGTTGATCAAATGTGTCGTGAATTATTGGCTAATATCAACATGGAAAGTTTCCGGTATGAAATTGAACCCATCGCCGCAAAAGTGGAGGATTAATTAATGAAATACGCCATCATCAGATTTCCCGGATCAAATTGTGACTGGGACTTGTACTACGTTTTGCGAGATCAGATGAATGTTCAACCCGAGTTTATTGATTACCGCCAGACAAAATTACCAAACGATACTGGGGCGGTGCTCATTCCAGGTGGATTTTCATATGGGGATTACTTAAGAAGTGGGGCAATCGCTCGTTTTGCACCTATTATGACGGCAGTGAGTGATTACGCACAAAGCGGTCAACCGGTAATTGGTATTTGCAATGGCTTTCAAATTTTAACTGAAGCGGGGTTATTACCTGGCGCTTTACGGCAAAATGATAATTTGGAATTCATTTGTGAGCCTGAATATTTAAGTGTTGAAAACAGTCAAACATTGTTTACGAACCAGTTTGAGGCAGGTGAGCGTGTCATGTTTCCAGTGGCTCATGGTGAAGGCAACTATTACTGTGATGAACAAACACTTGCTACTTTAAAAGCTAATCATCAAATTGTGTTTACGTATCAAAATAATCCGAATGGCAGTGTTGAAGACATTGCAGGTATTATCAACCAGCGTGGCAATGTGTTGGGGATGATGCCTCATCCTGAACGTGCCAGCGATGCGTTACTTGGTGGTGCGGATGGATTAAAGTTATTTCAAAGTTTAGTTGATCAAGTAGTTGCTAACTAAGAACCCATAAAGGAGTGGCCAAGGCATATGATGACGGAATTATCACCAACTGAAATTAAAGCACAACAGCTCTATCAACAATGGGGACTTAGTGAAAGTGAATATGAAAAAGTGCAAACTATTTTGGGCCGTCTACCCAACTTTACTGAAACAGGTCTCTTTGCAGCAATGTGGAGTGAACATTGTTGCTATAAAAATTCAAAGCCTTTGCTAAAACAGTTCCCAACAACAGGGAAACACATTCTACAAGGCCCAGGTGAAGGTGCCGGCATTATCGATATTGGTGATGGACAGGCAGTTGTATTTAAGGCTGAAAGTCACAATCATCCGACGGCTGTCGAACCTTATCAAGGTGCGGCAACTGGAGTCGGTGGAATTGTCAGAGACATTTTTTCAATGGGCGCCAAACCAATTGCGATGTTAGATAGTTTGCATTTTGGTGAATTAACCAATGCCCATACGCAGTATTTAGTTGATCAAACGGTGGCTGGAATTGGTGATTATGGTAACTGCATGGGGATTCCAACTGTGGGTGGCGAAACGACCTTTGATGCCGTCTTTGAAAATAACCCAGTAATGAATGCAATGTGTGTTGGGTTATTAGATAAAAATGATCAACAAAAAGGTGCAGCTGCCGGAGATGGCAACCTCATTTATTATGTCGGTGCCAAAACGGGTCGTGATGGTATCCAGGGTGCAATTTTCGCCTCTGCCCAGTTTGACGATGAACATGAAACACAACGTTCAGCTGTCCAAGTTGGTGATCCATTTGCAGAAAAACAAGTGATGGAAGCTTGCCTAGAATTAATTCATGAGCATGCTGATATTTTGGTTGGTATTCAGGATATGGGTGCTGCAGGCCTGGTATCGTCTTCAGCCGAAATGGGTGCGAAGGCTAATTATGGTATGCAGTTGAATTTAGATCTCGTGCCACAACGCGAACAAGATATGATTCCCTATGAATTAATGTTATCAGAGTCGCAAGAGCGCATGCTAATTTGTATTAAAGAAGGTCATGGTCAAGAAGTAGAAGACTTGTTTGCTAAGTATGACAGTCAGGCAGTACAAATTGGTCATGTGACTGAGGACTTACAGTATCAGCTGTTTTTCAAGAATCAGATGGTTGCTGATGTTCCTGTTCACGCGCTAGTGGATGACGCACCCGTTTATTATCAACAAAGCAAACAACCTGAACGGTTAAAGCAAGACCATCAACAATATGAACCAATTATTGCTGATGGCGCAGCAACGCTACTACAACTATTACAACAACCGACGATTGCCAGTAAGCACGACATTTACCGCCGCTACGATTCACAAGTCCAGACCAACACAGTGGTCAATCCAGGTTCTGATGCTGCGGTGATTCGCCTACGAGGCACGAATAAAGCGTTGGCGATGGTGACTGATGCCAATCCAAGATATTTATATTTAGATCCTTATCTTGGTGGTCAGATTGCCGTCAGTGAAGCGGCCAGAAACATCACCGCTGCAGGTGGGCAACCATTAGGAATCACTGATTGTTTAAATTTTGGTAGCCCAGAGGATCCAGAAGTTTATTACGAATTACAACAAGCTACTAAAGGAATGGCGAAAGCATGTGAAGCGTTTGAAACTCCCGTCATTTCCGGCAACGTTTCGTTATATAACGAGTCAAATCATGAAGCGATTTATCCCACACCAATGGTTGGCATGGTCGGCTTGATTGAACACACGCAATGGATTACTACACAGGCATTTAAACATGCAGGAGATTTGATCTACTTAGTTGGCAAAACCAAACACGCATTTAATGGATCGGAAATTCAAAAAATGCAACAAGGCAACATCAGTGGCCGTTTGTTTGATTTTGATTTAACACAAGAAGTTGCCAATCAACAGTTAATACAAAAATTAATTCAGCAAGGATTAGTCAATAGTGCACATGATTTGTCTGAAGGCGGCCTAGCAGTCGGATTAGCAAAATGTTGTTTTGATAATGAATTAGGGATCGATGTTCAAGTTGATTTGTCAACTGCTCAATTATTTAGTGAAGACCAATCCCGTTTCATCATCAGTGTCGCACCACAAGATAAGGATCAAGTGGAACAATTGTTGAACAATCAAGGACTTCAAATTGGAACTGTTGGTGGTGAAGGACTTAGCATGCAAACTGCCGATCAAACAATTACGGTTCCAGTGAACGAAGCAAAACAGGTGTGGAAGGAGGCATTTTCTTGGCAACTGAAATCAAAAGTCTAAACGAAGAATGTGGGTTGTTTGGTGTTTGTCATGAAAGCCAGGCAGCACAATTAACGTATTTTGGGTTGCACAGTCTGCAACATCGCGGTCAAGAAGGTGCTGGTATTGCTGTTTGTAACTCTCGGCAACGTTTAGATGTGCATAAGGGTCTGGGGTTATTGGCAGATGTCTTTAATCGACCAGAAACCTTAGAACAACTTAAAGGTAATGCCGCGATTGGCCATGTTCGTTATGGCACTGCTGGGAGTCATGGGATTGAAAATATTCAACCGCTGGTTTTTCATTATTTAGATGAAGATGTGGCACTGGCGCACAATGGGAATCTGACTAATGCGGTGAGTTTACGCCGTGAATTAGAACAACAAGGTGCCATTTTTCAGTCAAATTCAGATACTGAAGTATTGATGCATTTGATTCAACGGCAAACCCAAGCTTCATTTGTCGAACGCTTAAAAGCGAGTTTACGCCAATTACGTGGCGGATTTGCATATCTAATTTTAACAAAGGACGGCTTATATGCTGCTTCAGATCCTAATGGATTTCGACCACTAGTTTTAGGGCAATTAGAAAATGGTGCTTATATTGTCGCCAGTGAAACATGCGCATTAGACGTCGTTGGGGCTCAGTTTATTGTGGATATTCATCCTGGTGAACTGTTAAAAATAGACGATGATGGCTATCAAATTGATCATTTTACAACTGATACCAAATTATCAATTTGTTCAATGGAGTACATTTACTTTGCTCGCCCAGATTCGAACATCTATGGTGTTAATGTTCATTTGGCACGTCAGCGAATGGGGATGCAGTTAGCGCGTGAAAATCCAGTTGATGCTGATATTGTGGTCGGCGTGCCGAATTCCTCATTATCAGCTGCTTCAGGAGTTGCAATGCAACTTGGTATTCCTGATGAAATGGGGTTGATGAAAAATCAATACAGCACCAGAACCTTTATCCAACCAACTCAGGAGTTACGTGAATTAGGCGTCAAAATGAAATTGTCAGCTGTTAAAGCAGTAGTGGCAGGAAAAAAAGTGGCATTGGTAGACGACTCGATTGTGCGAGGAACAACCAGTCAATACATTGTCAAAATGTTGAAAGCTGCTGGTGCCAAGAGTGTCCATTTGTTAATCAGCTCACCACCACTGAAATATCCGTGTTTTTATGGTATCGATATTGAACACACCAGAGAATTAATGGCCGCCAATTATACAGTGGCACAAATGCGAGAACAAATTGGTGCGGATTCACTTAGCTTTTTAAGTTTACCAGGGTTGATTAAGGCCATTGGCTTGAACCAATCCGTTGAAAATGATGGCCTGTGTGTTGCTTATTTTAACGGTGACTATCCGACACCACTTTATGACTATGAAGAAAGTTTTGAGATTCCAAAAACTGCTAACGATAACACGTTAAGCGCCCAAAAATAGGAGGGTAAGATGAAGGATGCCTACCAAAAAGCCGGCGTTGATATTGAAGCCGGTAATGAAGTCGTTAATGAATTAAAAAATAAAATGACTGCCAAAGACAGTCACGTCCTCGGTCATTTAGGTAGTTTTGCTGGTTGTTACGAATTAGATCAGCAACAATTGGAATCACCAGTGTTGGTGGCGGGTAGCGATGGTGTGGGCACCAAAGTATTATTGGCTGCGCAAGCAAATCAGGTGACGACCATTGGTCAAGATTTAGTGGCAATGTGTGTTAATGATCTGTTAGCACAAGGTGCCATGCCTCTTTTTTTCTTAGATTATTTAGCATTGGCCCATGTAGAGAAACAACAAATTGCCCAAATTTTAGATGGTATTTTGACTGCGTGTCAGAATAATCAACTGACTTTACTTGGTGGGGAAACAGCTGAAATGCCTGGCGTTTACCAACCTCATCATTTTGATTTAGCTGGTTTTGCAGTTGGCTTGGCTAAAAAAAGTGCGCTACTGTCGGCTCAGAATGTACACGAACATGACCAACTGATTGGACTACCAAGTAGTGGACTGCATAGCAATGGATTTTCGTTAGTTCGAAAATTGTTATTTGAAGATCAAGATTTTCAGTTTAGCGACGTTTTACCTGAGTTTGAACGACCATTAATTCAAGAATTGTTGGAGCCAACTAAAATTTACACGGCTAGTATGCGACCGTTATTAGAACAAAATTTATTAGCTGGTGCTGCTCATATTACTGGTGGCGGGTTAATAGAAAATTTACCGCGGATGTTACCAACTAATTTAAAAGCACAAATTAAATTGGGTTCATGGAAGAAACCTGCTATTTTTACATTTTTGCAAAAACTAGGCAATTTAAGTCAAAAAGAGTGTTATCAGACCTTTAATATGGGCATCGGGATGGTGCTAATTGTTCGCGAGCAACAATTAGCAAATGTTCAAACGATTTTAGGTGATTTGAATCAACCATTTTATCGGCTAGGTGAGGTTCAAAAAAAGGCCGATGATGAAAACCCAATTGAATTTGTGGAGGCTCAAGATGATTAAAATTGCAGTATTTGCCTCTGGAACTGGCACCAATTTTGAAGCATTGGTAGCACATTTGAAACAGTCAACGCTGCCAATCGAAATTAGTTGTCTAATTTGCGATCACCCTAACGCCCAAGTTGTGCAAAAAGCGCAACTTGACGATGTGCCAGTTTGGACGCATCAATTAAATGAATTCGACAATAAGCATGCATATGAACAGGCAATTTTAGACTATTTGAAGAAACAATCGATTGATTTGATTGTTCTTGCTGGTTATATGCGGATTTTAACGAGTGTTTTACTCGCTGAATACCCACAGTCAATTTTAAATATTCATCCAGCATTGTTGCCAGCTTTTCCCGGTCGTCATGGCATTAAAGATGCTTTTACTGCCGGTGTGAAGGTTACTGGCGTGACGGTTCATTATGTCGATGAAGGCATTGATAGTGGTCAAATTATTGCGCAACAAGCAGTGCCAATTGGTGAAAACGAACAGATTGAAACGGTAGAGAGTAAGATTCATCAAGTTGAACATGAGCTTTATTTTGAGAGTATCTGTCAGGTGTTAAGACAAAAGGGATTAATTTAGGAGGAAGACAGTAATGAAAACGGCGTTATTAAGTGTTTCTGATAAGACAGGCATTGTTGAATTTGCACAAAAATTAAGTGCACAAGGATTTCGAATTCTTTCAACTGGAGGCACGAAAAGAGTACTGGAAGATGCGCAAGTGACCGTTCAAGCAGTTGAAGATGTGACTCATTTTCCTGAAATGCTCGATGGGCGCGTCAAAACATTACATCCAGCAATTCATGCTGGACTACTAGCTAAACGTAATAATGCCGTGCATATGCAAGCACTTGAACAGCACAAAATTGATACGATTGATCTGGTCGCAGTTAATTTATATCCTTTTAAAGAAACAATTGAAAAGCCTGATGTTACCGAAACACAGGCTATCGAACAAATTGATATTGGTGGTCCTAGTATGTTAAGAGCAGCCGCTAAAAATTTTGCCGATGTTTTGAGTGTGGTGGATCCTAATGATTATGAAAGTGTTGTCACAGCAATAAAGGAGGGCACAGATGACGCGGCTTACCGGCGTCAGTTAGCCCTAAAAGTATTTCAACACACAGCCGCTTACGATGCACTAATTGCCCAGTATTTAAATAATGATGATGAATTTCCAAATAGTCTGACATTGACATATACCAAAAAACAAGCGCTGCGCTATGGGGAAAATAGCCATCAACAAGCTGCTTTTTACGCTGATGTGATACCTACAGCTTTTTCTATTGCCAGTGCGCAACAATTACATGGTAAAGAGCTGTCATATAACAACATTAAAGATGCCGATGCAGGTTTGAAAATGAGCGCCGAGTTTGATCAACCAGCAGTCGTGGCAGTTAAACATATGAATCCATGTGGTATTGGTATTGCAGATACAATTGAACAAGCATGGGATCGCGCTTATGAAGCTGATTCAACTTCAATTTTTGGCGGCATTATCGTTTTAAATCGGAATGTTGATTTGGCCACCGCGGAAAAAATGCACCATTTATTTTTGGAAATTATTATCGCACCGAGCTTTGATGATGCGGCCTATGATATTTTAGCCAAAAAGAAGAATTTAAGGCTTTTAACAGTCGATTTTACACAGGCTGAAAAAAATGAATTAGAAACAGTCTCAGTTATGGGTGGCGTTCTGCGTCAGGAACCAGATAATTTGATTGAAACACAGGATGACTTTAAGGTGGTCTCCAAACGACAACCTAGTGAACAGGAATTAAAGGCATTAGTGTTTGCACAGATTGTTGCTAAACATGTTAAAAGTAATGCCATTGTTGTTGCAACTAATGAACAAACTTTAGGAATTGGCGCAGGTCAAATGAACCGGGTGGGTTCTGCTGAAATTGCCATTAATCAAGCACAAAGTTCGCCAAATTACGACCAAGCTGTGTTAGCTTCTGATGCTTATTTTCCAATGGGTGATAGTGTTGAATTTGCTGCAAAACATGGCATCAAAGCGATTGTTGAACCGGGTGGCAGTATTCGTGACCAAGAATCGATTGATAACGCCAATAAATATGGAGTAACGTTAGTATTTTCTGGCCGCAGACATTTCAGACATTAATCTGGAAAGGATAACGAATAAATGGCAAAAGTATTGGTAATTGGTAGTGGCGCACGTGAACATGCAATTTGTACACAATTTCAACAAAGTTCAGTAGTAACGCAAGTCTATTGTGCCCCTGGTAACCCGGGAATGATGCTGACTGGTGTTGAAACTGTCGCCATTAATGAACTAGAATTTGCACAATTGATTAATTTTGCCAAAAAAGAGCATATTGATCTGACTTTTGTTGGACCCGAGGTACCGTTACACCGTGGAATTGTGGATGAATTTCATCAAGCTAATCTAACCATATTTGGACCAACCAAGGTCGCCGCTCAATTAGAAAGCTCGAAACACTTTGCCAAAGAGATGATGACTAAAGCAAAAGTTCCGACCGCCAAGTATCAAGCCTTTACAACTGAGACAGCTGCCCTTGAGGCGTTGAATCAATGGCCTTTTCCATTGGTGATTAAGGCAAACGGGTTGGCCGCTGGTAAGGGTGTTGTCATTGCACAAGATAAAGAAGTGGCCAACCAGACGGTCCATCAAATGTTAGGCGAGCATGAATTTAATACGACGGAAATTATTTTTGAGGAGTTTTTAGATGGTCAGGAATTTTCATTTATGGCATTTGTGAGTGGAGATCAAATCGTGCCAATGCCGTTATCACAAGATCATAAAGCGGCTTTTGATGGCGATAAGGGACCCAATACAGGTGGTATGGGCGCATACAGTCCATTACCTCAATTTGACAAAAGCATCTCTGACGCTTGTTTGTCAAAGATTATCAAACCCATTGTCGCAATTATGAACGCGTCTGGATGTCCATTTCAAGGAATTTTATATGCAGGTTTAATTTTAACCAATGAAGGTCCTAAAGTGATTGAATTTAACGTACGTTTTGGTGATCCTGAGACTGCGGTCTTATTACCCCAATTGCAAACAGATTTTTATGATTTAATTACTTGTTTAATCAATGAGCAACCTTGTGAAGCAAGTTGGCAAATTGACGAAACTTATTTAACGGTGGTTTTGAGTGGTTCAAATTACCCTGAGCAAGCCAGCCCGGACACACCGTTAACGTTTATCAAAAATAAACCAGCACAACTTTTCATTGATTATGCTGGTGTCATAGAAGATAAAAATCGTCAGTTAATGAGCCATGGTGGGCGTATTATGGACATTGTTAGCCATGGAAAAAACGTGGCTAGTGCACAACAAAGTATATATCAGTGGTTGGACGCAGAAAAGTTACCCAATTTACGCTATCGACACGACATCGGTAATAAAGCAATGAAAGCATAATAAAAGAGCTGAAACCGTTGGTTTCAGCTCTTTTTAGTATTTTGTCAGGCAAGTAAATCAACTAATTCATCTGTCGAAATACCAACGATATATTGGCCAGTATCAGCAGCATCTAAAACTTGTTTGATGCTTGGACGATCGTAGTTAATACCAGTTAATTGTTTTTCCAACGCGGACACATCTTGTGGGCCAAAGAAATCGCCATAAAATTTAATGTTTTTGATTTGACCATCATCGACTTCAAGCCGAGCATCGACAGTTCCCATATCAAAGTGTTGACGTTTCTTGACACTAAATTTAGGTGATTTGCCATAAACCCAGTCCCAGTTGTTGTAATATTGTTCATAAATATCATCAATTTTAGCTTGCTCGTCAGCTGTCACGATGTATTCTTGATCCTTGATTTGAGCTAAGTCATCAACGTGGAATAACTTTTTAAGGAGTAAATCACGGAATTCAGGAACCGTAATACTTTGATATTCTTTTGATAGGTAAGGTTTGAGGTTAGTTACCCGTGAGCGAACAGATTTAATTCCTTTAGATTTGATCTTGTCCTCAGGCACATTTAAGGCGTGGGTCACAACATCTAAATCAACATCTAGCATTAACGTTCCATGCGAGAATGTTTTACCATTTCTTGTATACATGGCGTTGCCAGAGAATTTTTTACCGTCTACTAAAATATCGTTACGGCCACTGACTTCAGCTGTTGTCGCACCCATTTCATGAAGTGCATCAACGATTGGTTGGGTGAAAGATTTAAAGTCACCAAATTCTTCACTGTCGCTATCGACCACAAAACTAAAGCAAAGGTTACCTAAATCTTGATAAACCGCACCACCACCAGATAATCGGCGAGTGACCCGGATGTGATTATCGTCGACATATTTTTGGTTGATTTCTTCCATTGTATTTTGATTACGTCCCACAATGATACAAGGTTCCTCATAATAGAATAAAAGTAACGGTTCACCAAAATTTTTGTTGTTCATCAAATACTGTTCTGTTGCTAAATTTTCACCAATGTTGTGCGAAGTCATTGAAACGTAACGCATATCTATCCCATCCTAACGTTTATCATTTAATTGACTATTTGGTTGATTCTGTCATTCATCTAGCCTTCTAAAGAATAGCACCAAGTGTAAGCGATTACAATTATTAGTTCTATTAGTGAAAAATTGCATTATTGTTCATTAATAAAAAGCTTGATATCACCATATTTTTCGACTAAATATTTTGTTTTTGATCATCCAATCACAATTAAATTAACGCTTTTGATTACATCTCGCAGGAAGAATAGTATAATTAAGTTATGGAACAGGTCTAGAAAGAAGGTTGATTTTCATGTTTGAACAACAATATCAAAATATTTTGGTACCGGTTGATGGTTCTAAAGCAACTCCGCAGGTCATTGACAAAGCCATTCAGATTGCGAAACAAAATCATACACATTTGGATATTTTAAATGTTGTCGAAGTTAATCAATTTAGCGACAGTTACGGGGGCGCCGTTAGCGGGGATGTCATTTATAGTTTAGTTGAGGAGATTGAAGAACGGTTAAATGAATTAAAACAAACTGCGCTGGATGCTGGCGTGACAGATGTTAGCATTCACGTTCGTTTCGGCAATCCTAAACCGGTAATTGCTAAGGAATTTCCAGAAGATCACCACAATCAATTAATTGTTATTGGGACGACCGGGTTATCTGCCGTAGAGCGTTTTATGGTTGGATCTGTAACGAGTTATGTTAATCGCATTGCTAAGTGTGATGTGCTAATCGTCAAAATTAAATAAGGTTATTTGAAAAGATTATACGTCAGGTATAATCTTTTTTGTGTTCACTAAGGTTTCATAGTATCATGAAACTACTAACTTAATTGGAGAGATGATTTTGAAACAAGCACGCCAAGTTATTACGTATGCGACGGTATCACTCGTGATTTATTGCATCGTGAGTCTATTGATGTATTCGCATTCGCACACACCGCTCCTAAGCCCGGAAGTAATTGATCATGTTGGCATCGCAATCGCACTTTATTTGGTTGCTGCAATTTTGATTGCGTTAAACCAACGATTTTCGATTTACTTGATGCTATTTGTGATTTTAATTTATTCGATTGCATTATTAGCCGCATTTGTCGAAATTAATTTGCATGGAAATGCGGGTCCGTTTTTTAAATTGATTGTGGATGTTCTCAGCGTAATTGGCTTAGTGATGAATATTTTATGTATCATTGCGGCTGTTCGCCAACGTAACAACTACATTAGTCCTAAATTAAAAAGTAAACTTAGAAAGAAGTAAGTAATGAAATATACAGCTGAAAAAATGGTCGCGGGTTTAAGCGATGAACAATTTGCAAATGAGACCAAAGAGATTAAAGAATCTGATCTGGTGGACCAAAAAACACTTGAGTCTGGATTAACATTTATTGAAAAGCAAACTAAGGACGATAATCTGGCACGTTATGAATGGCAAGTTACTATGAAAAAGGGTGCCGCAATTAGTGTCGCCTTAGAAACTAATATTATTAATTTACCAATGAGTGATGCCAAGGTGCTTTCAAAGATTGTGACCACCACCGATGAACAGCCAGTAAACGTCTACATGGTTTGTCGCTCTGAAGACGTTAATAAGTCGGGTTTAAGAATCGATAAATTGCTGGCAGTTGATGAGTTGCCACAGAGTCAATCAACTGCTGTTGATGAGATGTTGGAATGGCTCGATACACAACTCATTGCAATTCATGACAACCGTCAATAATTTGCATATCAAAACAAAACGTGGTAGGTTAATTACATGCGATGAGTCGAGAAGTCAGGCAATCTTTGATTGTTTCGCGCAAGCGACTAGTGACATTTTTCGAAGTGGGACGCATGATGCTACCGGATAATGTAGCGCGTCTGATTAGTCACATTGTGGAGTGGGGCTAGTCTGAGATAATTTCAATACACAAAAAAAGATCTTGAAACCATTTTGGTTTTAAGGTCTTTTTGTTTTATTTAACTAAATAAACTTGTTCGTCAATAAGATCAAAAGTCTTTAGATGAGTACTTAACTTGGCAGCCATCTCTGGCTCAATATAATGCGCATTTGACCAAAATTCATGAGATCCAGTAGCTCCATCTTGTTCACCGATTGTAATGAGCGTGATGTCAAGTTTACTGTCGCGAATGGCCTGAAGTAGCTGCCAATCAATGGTGAGTTTATCTGGTGACCAAGACATGATAACGAAGTCAATTTGTGATTTGTATTTTTCAAAGGCACTGAGTGCATCTAATTTTTCAATTTGCGTTACGGGGTGGTTCCCAGTTGCATTTTCACTGCGCCAAGCCTGGTTGTCGGTTGTAAAAATTGTTTGTCCACGGTTCAAATTACGTAATCCGCTAGAAATATAACCATTACCAGCCATGACTTCTAACGTATTCCGACCAGCAATGTATTTTGATAGGTCGCTGACAAATGGTGCATTAACATACGACCACATGCCGTAGGTTTGCTCTAAATAATCGCGAAAGTTTCTGAGGAGGCGATCCAATTTTGGTAGCGCGTCCACAAATTGATTCCATAATTGATCACCCTTGGGATCGCCCAAGTCATAATGTTCATTAATATAGGCATAGATCTGATCTTGAAGGTTATCAGGTAGGATGAGTTGCGGCAGTGGTTGCGGCAGTAATCCATTTTTGAGCAGCCGATCACTTTCTAACACGTTGTTAATCAGGTATTTGACGGACGGAAAGTTTTCAAACAGGGTTAAATACTGGTTCATCTGCGTGATGTAATCAGATGGTTTTGATTGTCGAAATTGTTTTTTGAGTTTTTTTAATTGTTTAGGAGTCATAAACGCTCACTTTTATAGATCGAGATCCAGTTCTTCTTGTGTGCCATAAAATGTTTGGGTATCACGCCGTTGTTTACGGCCATGTAAATAGCCATCAATCAGTTGGAAAATTTCGTAACGGTCTTGGCTAGTCAAAACCGTATTGTTAAAAGAAAGTTCCTTGCCAGAAAGAAACAGTTTTCCCAAATCATATTCATTTTGATCAGTTTTACCCGTTAAAAAATCTAGACTAACATTAAAATATTCAGCTAATTTGCGCGCTTCAATATATGAAGGAGTGCGAATACCCCGTTCCCAATTTCCAATTTGTGACGGTGTGTTAGGTTTTTCGTTGGCACTGAGATGCTTATTTAAGGCAGTCGCTAGTTCTTTTAAGGTAATATTTTGGCCGCGGCGTAGTGCACGTAAACGTTCTGGAAACATATTGGTCACTTCCTAACTCAACAATTAATAACATTCCTACTCACTACTTTACCACATTTTGTGTTAACCAATCTGCAATAAATTGATAAACCGTTGACCGCGTTCGTTCATTTAAAATTTCATGACGCAGTCCTTCAAAAAGTTTTAAAGTAACGTGGTCAAAATGCGCATTGGTCAACAAATCAAAGTGATATTTTGGACCTTGTGAAAATTTACCAACTGGGTCATGTGTGCCACTGGCAATGAGAATGGGTAAATCATGACGAATATGGTTGATCCAGGTAGGTTTGGTCGCTGCTTTAGTCAGTGAAAATAGGGTATAAAAACCGTTGTTAGTAAAAGTAAAACCGGATAAAGGATCCTGAGTATACTGTGCTAAAATGTCAGCGTCATGCGTTAACCATGAGAATTTAACATGTTTATTAAACGGTTTGGAAAAACTGCCAAACGCCATTGAGTCCAGTAATTTACCAGTTTTATGCGGCCGATAACGATTGAGCAGACTAATGAGTGGCCAAGCAGGTGTCAGTTCGGGATGTTTGGCACTCGATCCTATTAAAATAGCAGCCGCAATCTGTTGATCGATTTGGGGAAGCAAACTTTGCACTATCATCGTCCCCATGCTGTGACCAAGGATAATATATGGTAAACTGGGAAAATGTTCAGAAACGATTTTTAAAAGGTTGCGTTCATCTGCTAATAGGGTTGCCATGGGATGCTGACGACCAAAAAAACCTAAGTGAGCACCATGATCGGTGTCGCCATGGCCTAGGTGGTCATTTCCCACGACGATGTAATGCTGTTGGGTCAAAAACTGAGCGAATTCTTCATAGCGACCAATATGTTCGGCCATGCCATGGACAATCATAATCACAGCCTGAGCTTGGCCCTGTGGTTGCCAAATTTTAGCATGAATGGTGCTCGTATTATTCGTGGACGTAAAATAAAAA
This sequence comes from Paucilactobacillus salsurae, assembly GCF_054784995.1. Lineage (NCBI taxonomy): Bacteria > Bacillati > Bacillota > Bacilli > Lactobacillales > Lactobacillaceae > Paucilactobacillus > Paucilactobacillus salsurae. The sequence goes on from NZ_BAAHWX010000002.1 coordinate 139,868, forward strand.
TCTTTAGACATAACAATCCCCAATCTGATATGAAGTGGTGAATAAGTTGAAAAAAAGGCTAATTATATTTGTAATAATTATTTTAATTTTATTATTCGGCGGGTTTCTTGGCGCTGGGTTATATTTTTATCATGTGGCGGTGGTTCCAAGCCAAAAACCTTTTTTAAGTAAACCAACCAAATTAACAAAGACAGATCCATTATATCAAGAAAAACGTTGGTTTTTGGATACTGATAAAAAACAGTGGCAAATGCGTTCTGCGACCGGCAATCTTAACTTGGTTGCCGATTACATTCCTGCTGCCGAAAAAACAAACAAAACAGCCATTGTGGCCCATGGTTTTATGCAGAGTAAAGCTAAAATGGGAGAATACGCCTTTTTATTTCATCATTTAGGCTATAATGTTTTGCTGCCGGATGCACGTGGTCATGGTCAAAGTGCCGGTCATTATATTGGTTATGGTTGGCCGGATCGTCTTGATTACCAAAAATGGATTAATAAGGTGATTCAAACAAATGGTAAAGACAGCAAAATTTTGATGTTTGGTGTCAGTATGGGTGGCGCAACGACAATGATGACCAGTGGCCAAAAACTGCCACCTCAAGTTAAAGCTTTTATTGAAGACTGCGGCTATACCAACGCAAAGGCAGAAATTAATTACCAAGCCGGCCAACTATATCATTTGCCGGTCTGGATCAGAGTGCCCATAGTAAATGAGGTCAGTGTTATCACAAAAATTCGTGCTGGTTATTATTTTGGTGAAGCAAGCTCAACTAAACAATTAGCACATAATCAGCGCCCCATGCTGTTTATTCATGGTAGTAATGATCATTTTGTCCCAACCAAAATGGTCTATGAAAATTATCATGCAACCAAGGGGCCTAAGCAGCTATGGATTGTTAAGGGAGCTGGCCATGCCAATTCATTTAAAACAAACCCAACAGGATATACGAAACATATTACTGAATTTGTCACGCATTATGTGAAGTAAAACTAGTCCATCATTTCTTGCATGTAGGCCATTTGATCAACAGAAACCTGTTCATTAAGTTGATTGGCTAACTCTTGCACGATGCTGCCAGCGGCGACTTGTTGTTGCACATAAGTGTATTCGCTTTGAAATGCTTGAATAAATAAAGCATTCGTGACATCACTGGAATATGTTTCGCGTTGTTCAAAGTGTTTTGTTCGTTGTTGATAACCTTGGCGCAAAAGATTAACTTCAGCCATGTTATCTTGGGTCTCAATTGTATCTAAATATTGAATTACTTCATCTTTAGCACCATTTAAAATTTGCAAGGTTGCCTGCTGACGATCTTGCCATTTTTGTTTCAGGGCTGGTGTTTGCTCGATTTTTTGTCGCATTGCCATATTCCGCTGATAAGCTTTTTTGCTAAATTTAAGTTTGAAACGGTGGATGAAAATTTTGAAGAAGTTGCGCCAACTGTGCTGTGCAGAGGAGCGTTGTAAAAAGCGATCATATAGTTTCAAGGCATCATCTGAAACGTCACCTTGTTCATTCAAAGCGGTAATGTAATCTTGTTCTATTTCTTGTGTTTTTTCAGTGAGCGCAATATATGTCTTGCGGTTAATTTGATGACTGGCTCCTGCCTGACTGGTTAAAGTGTTAACGACCAATTGTAGTTCACGCGAGTCTTGATTGTTTTGCCGCAGCAAATTAATGGCATAGTAGACCATGTCACTGATATGAGTGTCAAATTGTTCAGGCGTATAACTTCTTTGTTTCTTTGGCAATAACAGTGGTAGCAGGATGGTTGGTACTAACAAACTAATTAAAATCACCAACGCCGCAATAAAGATTAATTGTTTACGCAGTGCAAATGGAACACCATTAATCACTGTTGGAATGGAAAACGCCATCGCAAGTGTCATTGTACCGTGAATGCCGCTAATCGCAATTTGCCAGGCTTGTTGTGATGTGTTTTTGTGGTGCCGGTGTAATGGTGCTAGATTCAAGCGAATCCACAAATAGCGAAGGACAAATAGTAACACGTATAAAAAGAGGGCAATTAGAAAGCTAGTCCCAATTTCTGGCACGTTGATGTCTGAAAGAACAGTTGGTAATGTGGCACCTAACAGGACAAATACAAAGCCATTTAAAATATCAGATAAAATTGTCCAAGTCGTAGAAGTAACAATCTGTAGTTTGGTTGAAGTCAGACGAAGACGGTCATGTAAGATACTGTGCACTAATCCAGTTGCCACAACTGCCAAAATACCAGAAAGACCAAATCGTTCCGCAAACCAATAAACGGCCACTGGCGTCATGACATTAATGGGAACAACAATCGCACTAATATCCGCATGACTTTGCGTCAGGGTCATGCGCAATTTAATAATTAACATGCCCACAATTAAGCCAAAAATGATGCCACCAAAAAAGACTTTAACAAATGATAAAATACCAGAGGTTAGTGAAAAATTTCCTGACATGAAGGCACTCAATGCTAAATTAAACAGCACAATTCCAGAAGCATCGTTAAACAAAGATTCATGTTCCAGTGCCCCATTGACATCGTCAGGTAAAACGATATCTTTTGTAATTGAAGATACGGCGACTGAATCGGTTGGTGTCACGATGGCACCTAACATAAATGCAACTGGTAACGCTAAAAATGGCCAGACAGTATGTGCCAAGATGCCGACTAAACCAACGGTAATGACAGACAAGGTCACCGCTAATGATAGAGTGGTATTGAAGTGTTTGGTAATACTTTTGAAGGCTTGATTTTGCCCATCGTTAAACATTAGCGGAGCAATGATGGCAATCATAAAAATTTCTGGTTCAAAGGTAAAATGACTGTATTGCGGATCAAGTGACAATACTAAACCAGCAACAAGTTGATACAGTGATAATGGTATTTTGGGCCATACTAAGTAGAAAATATTAGCTGCCACCACGGCAATTAGTAATAAAATGATTGAAAAAAGGGTTGTCATTTGCAGTGCTCCATCGTTGTTATTTGTCGTCTATTGTACACTATTTCCGGTCGTTACCCACAAAATAAATCGCCCCGTTCATTATTGAACGGGGCGATTAATTATTTTAATAACCAAATTGGCAGTTGCACTACAATTAATGGAATAGTAAACAAAAGCCAGTCACCGGAGGTTAACGGTATTTTACGATAAAAACTCCGAGGTTGATCTTCCACAAAACCATGTGAAATCATGGCTTGAGCCAAGTTTTCCGACCAATGTAAGGCAACCAATATCGCCTTGAAGTAAAGTTGCGGTGACCAAAAACCCAAACGAACTCCGCGCATTAACGCGGCTTTTTGAATCGTCGTCACAGCAATGCGAATTTTTGGCACCATGTTAAACGCCGCTAACGTGCCATATGAAAATTTGGCGGGTAAATGCCAATTTTGCTCGAGTGACAATGCCAATGCTAACGGTTTAGTCGTCACTGTAAAGGTTGCGCCTACCAAGACATAAACATACATCCGTGTGAGTAAAACTAGGGCGAAATGTAAATCATGTCCAGGGCTAAAGTAATAAATTGTGATAAACAGGGCAATTGCAGGAAGTGCAGGGACAAGTAGGAGTAAAGCAATCGTTTTGAAAACTGGTTTTTTGATAAGTAAATACCCAAGACTGATGATAATTAAAATCAAGTTGGCGCTTAAACTGGCGGTAAAGGAAATCTCCAGCGATATTAATAAAATCAATAGTAGTTTTAAACTTGGATTCATGATAACGACTCCTGATAACGTAATTGCTGATTTTCAAAAACGACATGATAGTCAATAAAGCCTGCTAGGCCTGTCATTTGGTGACTGATTAAAATAATTGTTTGTTCAGTTGCTTTCCGAACCTGCAGAATTAATTGTAAAATGATCTGCACGGATTCAAGATCTAGTCCCTTTAAAGGTTCGTCCAATAACAAGATAGGTTGGCCACTGATTAACATTAATAAGATTTGTAGTTTCTTTTTCTGGCCCTCGCTAAGTGAATAGACAACCTGATCTAAATGCTGTGTCAGTTCAAGTTGGTCCAAAATTGTGGCTAATGATGTGGTGGTGAAAAATGAAGAATGAAGTTGTTGCATACTAAGGTCCAGTTCTTCTTGAACAGTAATTTTCAAAAATTGATCTTGGGCGTCTTGGAAAATTAGACCCACCTGGCGCGCATACTGTTTGGCCCTAATCTGGTGAATATTTTGATCACCATTTAGTAAAATGGTTCCCTGATAAGGCATGAGCTTTGTTAGCGCATAAAACAAGGTTGATTTACCAATACCGTTGGCGCCCGTAATCAGTGTGATTTTATTTTTAAAAAAAGCAAAGTTTTCTGCTGATAACAACTGTTGGTCTTGACGCATGAGACTAAAATTTGTCAGTTTCAACGCAATTTGTTCATTATCTAAATCAGGTAAAGACAATTGAATATCTTGCTGTGATTGCGCAAAATGTTGAAAAAGTGTGTTTGATTGTGAAGATGAGAGTTGTGTAATTTTTGCGTCTGTTTCATCCAATTGATAGACATGATCAATATAAGCATCATAACCGTGTAAATCGTGATCAGCAATGATGATGGTTTTTTGATATTGATCGCGTAAAATGGCCAACTTTTGTAGTAAAGATTCTCTCGCAACTGGATCAACACTGGCAAAAGGTTCATCAAGTAAGATAACTGGGCAATCCATGGCAACGATTAAAGCCAAGGCAACTTTTTGTTTTTCGCCGCCAGATAAACTCAGCAACTGACGATCCTTCAACTGTTCAATTTCACAAAATGCGAGTGCATGGTCAATTTTTTCATCCATTTGGGCTGGATCAGTTTGTAAATTTTCTAAAGCAAAGATCAATTCATTTTTGGGCGTATCCATCGTAAATTGCTGATTTGGATTTTGAAACATCAAGGCAAGTTGATGGGTCTTAAGCGCATCAGCCAATGGTTGACCAAAAATACTCATGGTACCGTTTTGAATGGTACCACCAAATTCAGGTAATAGGCCGGTTAAGATTTTTAGAAGCGTTGATTTACCACTGCCAGAAGGACCAACAAGCAATGAAAATTTAGCTTGCGGGAATTCAATCGAGACATCATTTAAAATCGATTTTGGTGACTGATATTGAAATGTTAAGTGTTCGATTTTAATGGTGGCCATAGTAACTAACTGCTCCTTATTGTCGACTTAAAACGCGACTTCTTTGTAATAGATTGGTGATTAACTTGACGAGAACACCACCAAAAATAAAAATGGAAATTAAACGAACGATAAATAACGTGATTAATAATGAAAAACTAAATTTAGCATAACCATTACGTGCCATATCCCAGGCAAATGTGATGATTGTCAAAAACAGAGTTGAAAGACTGATTGAAAACCAATTATAAACTTTATATCCGGTAAACGTAAAACCGAGTTCTGCGGCAATTCCTTGAACCGCACCAGAAATTAAGGTTGAAGCACCCCATTGACCGCCAAAAAACATTTCACCGACAGCCGCTAGGAATTCGCCTAAGAACCCAGCACCCGGAATCCGTAACAAAAAAGCAGCTAATGGACCAGCCATAATCCACAGGCCCATCATAATGTCATTTGCCATTGGTGCGTAGCCTAACGGTGTCAGGAACACAGTTAGGGCATCATAAATAAAATTTGTACCCATAAAAATTGCTCCAAAAGCGATACCGATTAAAGCAAGTAAGATAATGTCTCTAACTTGCCATTTGTTTCGTTTTGCCATGTGACATTCCTCCAAATAGTTGAATTATCACATTACTTTCTGAAGTAAAAAAGCATCTCTTCATGGCGAAGAGACGCTTTCAATTATTATTTCAACATAATAATCCCTTACGATCTCCCTTCGCTGGTACTAACCAGATCAGGTTCAATGGGTGTATCTCAGCCAAACGGCACCCCAGATGTAATATGATTCACTGTTAATATAAATTATTTTGCTCAAAAAAGCAACATGCTCAATAAAAAAGATTCGAGCATCAAGGCTCGAATCTTGTCGTATTAATGGTTTTTGAAAAGATTGGTTAAGTAATTCATGAAGACCATGAGATAACGATCTTTATCAACGTTGACAGCAACTTTAACGTTGGTAGTTGGATCGTTCAATCGTGCGTTATCACCAATTGTGCGTCCGTAATCATTTTCGTCGGATGTGACCTTCATGTTCATATCAATTGTTTGAACAAATGATGGATCAAGTGCAACACCAACTGCTAATGGATCATGAAGCGCACAACCTGTTTTATCAATATCGAGGTTATAGTAGGCATCAATGTAAAAATCAGTAATATCTGCATAGTTTTTACCAGCATCAGTAGCTAAGTTACGCCATACTGAAGTTTCAGCCTTAGTTAACAAAGTACGGAGTGTAACATCCAAACCAACCATTGTAATCTTCAAATTACTGCGCATTACCCGATCAGCAGCTTGTGGATCTTGGTTGATATTTGCTTCGGTATAAGGAGTGACATTTCCTTCAACAGTTAATGCCCCACCCATAAAGGTTACATTACCGATTAAATCAGCAATTTCTGGGTCTTTTGTCAACGCATCATCGAGGTTTGTCATTGGACCAGTTGGTACAATGATGAGATTTTCAGCATACTTGTGAGCTGCTTCGATGATGAAATCAACGGCATTTTGTGATTCAACTGGCCGTTTTGCTTTTGGTAGCTCAACTTCACCAATTCCGTTATTTCCATGGATGTCTTTACTTACTTGCATAACATCAAAATGATCAGTTGTACTTGAATGACTGTGGCCGATGAAGACAGGAACATCTGTCGCACCAAGTAGTTCTAACAATTTAAGACTGTTTTCAGCCGATTGTTCAACTAGGCAGTTACCATATGAGCTAGCAATACCAATTAAATCAACGTCGGGAGCTGTTAGTGCATAAGCAATTGCTAACGCATCATCAACACCAGTATCCAAATCGAGAATCATTTTCTTTGTAGCCATTAAATTACCTCCAATAATTGTTTGAAAGCCTTATCACACTTCTAATGATAGCGGACTCAATCGTAAAAGACAAACCCTAACAATTAATTTAGTGAAAAAAGAATATTTGTCACTTTGAACTAAATTATTGTAAGATAAATGCAATCGATTTTGACGAAAGGAATTAGAAAATGGCTAAAGAAATGTATGATGTGACCATTATTGGTGGAGGCCCAGCGGGGATGTTTGCTGGATTTTATGCTGGGTTACGAGAATTAAAGGCCCAATTAATTGAAAGTTTGCCACAGCTCGGTGGGCAAGTGAATGCACTGTACCCAGAAAAACGTATTTTAGATATTGCAGGAATTCCGGGTATTACAGGACAACAATTGACTGAACAGCTTGAACAACAAATGGCAGAAGCCCCAATTGATCTGTTTTTAAACCAAACAGTTGATGACGTTGAAAAAATAGATGATGGTTTTAAAATTACGACTAAAGAACGTGTGTCATACAGTAAAAAAATTATCATTGCATTGGGAAATGGCGCATTTACCCCGAGAAAATTGTCGGTTGAAGGGGCAGAACAATTTGAGAATAGTTCGCTATTTTATACCGTCAATCACAAGGCAGATTTTAAAGATCAAGAAGTTTTAATTGCCGGGGGTGGCGATTCTGCTATCGACATTGCGCTCATGCTTGAACCAATTGCTAAAAAAGTTCATTTGATGCACAGACGTGAAAACTTTCGGGCGCTCGAGCATAGTGTGTCACTATTGCAGCAATCAAGTGTCGAATTAGAAGTGCCGTATTTGCTAAAAGCAATGCAAAAAAATCAATCCGGTCAATTAGATTTAACCTTGAAAAAGGTGCGCTCCGAAGATGAGGAGAAGACTTTAACGGTGGATTCTGTGATTGTTAATTATGGATTCACCTCAAACAATAAAGCTTTAACAGCTTGGTCACTCGATTTTGAAGAAAATCGCCATGACATTGTGGTCGATTCTAAAATGGAAACGAGTGTTAAGGGCGTTTATGCGATTGGTGATGGGATTAGTTTTACGGGTAAAGTGAAATTAATTGCTTCCGCATTTGGTGAAGCCCCGACAGCGGTTAGTTCAGTGGTTGATGAACTGTATCCTGGTAAACGGGCGCCAGTTCGCAGTACATCACTAAAACTCAAAAATGAAAAATAATAATTCATAAATAAAAACTGCTGTTCAATTGAACGGCAGTTTTTTTGCTTAATTGAAATCAGAATGAGAAAAAACACGTGTGTTTTGCAATTTGTTGAAGAATGTGAGGTAAATCCATTCAAAACACTCTACCCACATATAAGCTAGTAAAATACTACCAACCGCATCAAGTGGGTATGCTCGTTTTAACTGTATTTGTGCAATAGTAACAAAAATAACCAGAAGCCACATTAGGCCAACAATTACCCAGCGTTTAAGTCGATTTTCTACGTAAGGCATGGCCGCAACGTAGATTAAAATCACAAGTAAGGACAAGGCAAAAACGTGATGGCTTGGAAAGGAGGCATGGGCGGCACCAGTATGACTTAATGGTTGAGCCCGATTAACAATTTTTCGCATAATTAAACCAACAATTTCGCCAGAAAAGTAGGTACATAAACACCAAAACGCAATAATTTTATGTTTGAAACCCCATAATAAAAACCAGAGAACTAGGATGTAGAAACCAACTAAAACAGGATTAACTAGAAACGAGACAAGGGTATTCAGCAGCGGGTGATTAAAGCTAAGACCGGTGACAAAATCCTGCAATAAGGAATCAAATAATGAAAAGATTGGCGAATTAGTGAGAATGAGGGACATCATAATAATTAAAATTAACACGGCCGTAATAATATTGAGCAACCGATCGCGACTAGGTACGATATACATGTTTGGATCCTCTTTTAATAATTTTTGAATAATAGGATTATTATTGCATATTCATATTCAAATGAAAATAAGCTGGCTGAAATAATGGAGAAATTTAAAATTTTATTTACTAGTGCTTCAGCAAGTATAATGGTAATTGACAACAAAAAAACCGTTCGAATCGCGAACGGTTTTTAAAACGAGTATAAAATTTAATTCTTGTTATTCTCATCAGGATTGGTGATCTTAATGCGGTTAGAGTCCGTCTTCGAATGATCAAGTTCTGGTGCGTCTGTTGAATAATCATTTTCAGTGCTCTTATTACCCTTCTTCGAATATAAGCTGGTTGATTTACCCTTCAATTGTTTTTCAATATCAATTGCCTGATCAAGGCCATTAGCGTAGTTGTACTTGCTTGGGTCAACTTTTTTAAATCCTTTAGGGTGATAGAAACGCAACAGATTTTTGGTGTTAAGTGAATCCGAAAGATCCAATTCGGTGGCAACCTTTTTGTTATCCGCAGCAATTTGTTTTTTAATCTTACCAGTTGGTGTGATTTTTTTACCAGTTTTATTGCTGTAAATCACGTCGGAAATGCTAGTGTAATCTGGTGTGACAAAATCACGATTTCTAAAAGCCACTACCTGATCGTGTTGGCTGGAGAACAGATCAGTACCAAATTGAATGTAGCGTTTAGAACTAATTCCCAATAAGTGCATTAAGGTTGGTAAGACATCAATTTCACCACCGTAAGTTTTAGAAATACCACCGTGATTACCAGAATTTGGAATCAAGAACATTAATGGTACTCGTTGTAATTGAGCATCATCATAATCAGTCCATGTATCAGCAGATTTACCCAATACAGAAGCTAATTTTGGATTTTCAGAATCGGAAATACCATAGTGATCGCCATAAATGACAAACATTGAATTATCGTATAATCCGGCTTTTTTCAAGTAGTCAAAGAATTCTTGCAGAGACTGATCCAAATAGTGGGCAGTCAAGAAATAGTTATCAACACTTTGGGTGCCGGTATCGACAGTTTTGAAATTAGGATCCGCATCTTCTTCATCAAGATCATACGGGAAATGATTAGTAACGGTGATGTATTTGGCATAAAACGGCTGTTGCAATCTTTGTAAATATTTGATGGAATCGTTGAACAGAAGTTTATCTTTTAAACCATAACCTGTTGATTTATCTCCAGAAGTATCGTAGTAACTGGCATCAAAGAAATATTGATAACCTAAATTTTTATAGACATTATTACGGTTCCAGAAACTGGCAACATTGCCATGGAAAACCGCACTCGAATAACCGGCCCGCTGATTCAAAATGGCAGGGGCAGCTTGGAACGTATTATCATTACCAAGAGTGGCAAACAATGATCCTTGGGAAAGACCATAAGTACTGGTTTCCAGCATATTTTCAGCGTCACTCGTTTTTCCCTGGCCAACTTGATGAAAGAAGTTGCTAAAAGCATACGTGTTTGATCCATGATAAATTGAATTTAAAAATGGTGTTACCTCTTGGCCATTAATCTTTTTATCAATTAAAAATTGTTGGAAACTTTCAAGATGGATTACAAAGACATTTCGGCCTTTCGCAATTCCATACATACTCTTATTAGGTTTAGCATAATGTTTATCGGTAAACTTTTTAACCGATTTCAGTTCGGATTTAGTAGCTGTTGCCCGTAAATTATCTGTATGTTGTGATTTGATGGCATCATAGACTGTAAAAGAATCCAAGCCTAAATACTTAACAATATAGGTTCGATCAAAGGTTCTAGTTAGCAGTTGTGGTCGGTCCATTTCACCTAGTGATAAGTTAACACCGAATAAGACGACCGCTAATGAAGTGATGGAAAAGGCCATGCGATGATTGATACCGCGTGGATCGAATTTTATTTTGCGAAACAGCATCAGTAACGCGATGACAACAATATCTATCCAGAAAAACGCATCATGAAAATTTGTCAAGGCCCACGAACTACCACTCAAACCTTGATTAACTTTCGAATAACCAGACATAGTGGCAACAGTCATAAAATCAGTAAATTCACGAAAGTAAATTACATTTAAATAGAGTAAAACAGTATTACCAATGTAAAGGCCCCCTAAAACGGGGTAAAAAAAGCGCGATCTTTTAAAATAAAAAGCGATACCAAGCAAAAAAATCGTGGTTGCCAATGGATTAATGAATAAAATAACGTATTGAAAGAAACTCGTTACGCCCAGGCGAAAATCCATAAAATAAGCAAAAATAGTTTTTAGCCAAAATAAAAACACCAAAACGGTAAATAATCCCATTCTAGTATTCATCATTGCGCTAAGTCTTTTCATAGTGGTTCCTCACAGTCTGGATAAAAATCAAATTTAAAAATCATCTATGTAGTTTCAAATATCAATATTCTATCATAATTATTGGTTTTTGATTGAACTTCAACCAAGAATAATTAAATGTTAAACAATCAGAACTTGAATAGTTTATAATCAAAAATAGCTAAAGGTTATCTCTCATTATAAAAAGGAGTCGATAATATGACAAAATTAAATATTTATATGGTGCGTCATGGGCAAACGTATTACAACATTTATAACAAATTACAAGGTTGGAGCAATTCACCTTTAACTCAAAAAGGAATCGATGATGCTAAAAAAGCCGGTGAACGGCTAGCTAAGCTTCATTTTGATGCAGCTTATTGCAGCGATACAACGCGGGCGATGGAAACTGCTCAGATGATTTTAGATGCTAATCAAAGCGCTTCAGTAGCCCAACCAATTGTCAAAATGAATTTTCGTGAAGAATTTTACGGCTACTATGAAGGTAACAATATGGATGAGACTTGGTATGTGGCAGGAGCCCCACATGGTCTTAAAACATTTAAAGACATCGTCAATAAATACTCAATTGCTAAGGCAAAAGACTTCTTAAAAGAAGCAGATCCGTTTCATGACGCGGAAAATGATGCAGAATATTGGCAGCGATTAGAAAAAGGATTTGACCTTATTCGGTCAAATCCCCAGTTAAAAGATAATGATAATGTATTATTAGTCAGTCACGGTAATACGGTGCTCAGTATGATGGAAAAATATGGTCAAGGCAAATACGATTTGACGGTTCGACCAGCCAACGGCAGCGTCACTAAACTTGTCTTAACATCAGACAATATTGAAGTCGAATATTATAATCAAACTGACTAATCAAATGTTGGAATTTTAGCTTCAATTTCAGCCCGTTTAGGTTCAATCCACGGTGGCAAGGAGATTTTTTTGCCCAGTTGATCTAAAGGCTCGTCTCTCGTAAAGCCAGGACCCATGGTTGCCAGTTCAAGGCGATTATCCCCGGGATCTTTTACGTAGATACTCTTAAACCAAAAACGATCGCGATACATTTCAAGGTGGTAGCCTTGTGTTTTGGCTAATTCCCAATAATCGAGCAATTGGTCTTCATTTTCAGCACTTAATGCTAGATGATCAGTACTTCCGCGACCAAAGCGAGTACGTGTCGTTGGTTGATCTGTCTGACGTAACTGAATAAATTGATCTGTGGCTAACGAAATACGGTGATTTGCGTCGGCGGTGAGACCAAGCCAGTCATGATAGAAAGCTTCAGTTGCTGGTAAATCAGGCACTACCCACGTATTACCAAGAATATGGACAATTTGATTTTTGGCTGGAACAGGTGAGTCTGGATTAATTTGCGCCTCTGAAAGTGATTGTTCTGTTTCTTGCATGACAAGATTGAACTGATCAGAATCTGTAAAGATCAGTTGTTGATCGGTTCGTTGAACAGCGACATCATGATCGGTTAACCAGTTAGCCCACCAGTCAAGTGACCCCTTGGGAATACCAAGGTATGCGCCATCAATATGGTGGTTGCCATCAGTTCGTTTGCCCAAAAAGGGGACCACAAAAAAGGTTAAAACGCTTCCGGGAGAAGCGGTGTAGTCACCATAAAATAAATGTTGGAGACTAAAATTTTCTTGATTAACAGTATTTTTAACTAAACGGAGTCCTAAAACTTTGGTGTAAAAATCAAAGTTTTTTTGTGCATCTGCCGCAAGCATCGAAATATGATGAATCTGCATAGTTTCACATCCAGTCTATAAATTTAACTGTAGTATAGTTTAACAGACGACTTGTTGCACGAAAAATGTTTTTTGGTGGTAAAATACCACTATCATATTTTTAAAATGACAGAAGGTGCTTAGATGGAAATCAAGGAGACAGCAAACATTAACAGCGAAATTTATCATGACGCTTTTCAAATAAGAGAAGCTGTCTTTATTAAAGAACAGCATGTCCCTGCAGAATTGGAACAAGACGCATTTGAAGCGAAAACAACCCATTTTGTCGGGTATGACAGTCACGTGCCGGTGACGACTCTACGAATCCTTAAACAAGCTGATTCTTGGAAAATCCAAAGAGTTGCCACCCAAAAACAAGCACGTGGCCATGGGTATGCAAAGCAATTATTAGAACATATTATTGCGTTAGCTAAGCAAGATAAGTTGGCTAAAAAGCTAATATTGGATGGCCAATTAACTGCTATTCCGTTTTACGAAAAATTGGGATTTAAAATACAAGGCGAGACGTTTGAAGAGGCCGGAATTTTACATAAACATATGTCACTGAACTTAAATTAATCACAAGGGGAATTATCATGGGACTACCAAATCCAGCACATTTCATTGATACTGAATTTCTGCAATTTCGCATTGGTGAACTTAGTAAAATGGCTAACGTTTCTGCTCGTCAGCTGCGTTATTGGGAACAAAAAAAATTTATCAAATCTAATGAACGAGTTAATAATAAGGGACCCCGGGTCTATAGCTTTGTGACTTATGTCCAGGTGCGGTTAATGAAACGTTTTTTGGATACCGGTTATACCTTACAGGCAGCTTACGAGAAAAGTATGGATACTTTAAATGAGGCCAAATTTGTTCATCAGTTCATCAAAAAATCCTTTCAAGGCGTTAAAGAAATCAATGGTCAAAAGGCTATCGATTTGGGATATTTTGATGCTGCTAAAACAAAACGACTGTTTGGCTTTCAAAATGAAGAAGGGGCCTACTACCAAGTCATCGACGATTTTAACGAAAATTTAGATTAAAAACTTTTTAATTGTTTTTTAATGTGCTAGAATTAAAACCAATTTCAAAAAAAGTGAGGTTTTTACTGTGAGTGAATACAATGTAGCTATTGTTGGTGCAACTGGCGCGGTTGGTACGCGCATGATTAAAATGGTCGAAGAGTCAAGCTTGAATGTCAAATCTGTTAAGATGTTGGCTTCTAAACACTCTGCCGGCACCAAAGTCAAATACAATGGCAAAGATATCACAGTTGAAGAAACCACTCCGGATTCTTTTGAAGGCATTGATTTAGCCTTATTTTCAGCTGGTGGATCTGTCTCTAAGAAATTTGCCCCAGAAGCCATTAAACGTGGCGCTGTCGTTGTTGATAATACTTCTGCATTTCGGATGGATCCAGAAGTGCCATTAGTGGTGCCCGAGGTTAACCCGGAAGCTTTAAAAAATCATAACGGCTTAATTGCCAACCCTAACTGTTCAACGATTCAAATGGTGATGGCCTTAGAGCCAATTCGCGCACGTTATGGATTGAAACGCGTTGTCGTTACCACTTTGCAAGCAGTTAGTGGTGCTGGTAATCGTGCGATTCAAGAAACTCTGGATGAAAGTCGCGCTTATCTTGATGGCAAGTCATATACACCAGAAGTTATGCCTGTAAAGGGTGACAAAAAGCATTATCAACAAGCATTCAATGTGTTACCACAAATTGACGTTTTCGAAGAAGACGGGTATACACACGAAGAATGGAAAATGATTCATGAAACCAAAAAGATTATGTGCAATGGCGATATGAATAGTGAAGATATTCAAGTGACTGCCACTTGTTCACGTGTTCCAGTGCCAATTGCGCATAGTGAATCTGTTTATTTTGAAGTTCAAGATAAAGATGCTAATGTGCCAGGTATTCGAGAGGCCATCAGTCAATTTGACGGGGATGTTTTAGAAGATGATCCTGATCATCAAATCTACCCACAACCAATTAATGCGGTGGGCAAGAAGGAAACATTTATCGGTCGCATTCGTCCTGACCAAGAAAACAAAGGCGCATTCCATCTTTGGAATGTTTCAGATAATTTATTAAAGGGTGCCGCATGGAATTCGGTCGAAATTGCTGAGTATCTCGACAAAATGGATTTATTACGTGTTCCAAAGTAAGTAAATTAAAAAGCAAAATCGTTAAATCACGATTTTGCTTTTTAATTTGTATTATTTTTTCCAGAAATGGTTATTTAGTAACATCCAAGAGGTTATTGCTGCTAAAATCAACATGACGATGAGGGTTAATTCCCAGCCAATAGGTGAATGCTCAAACGGGATGGCAACATTTTGACCAAAGAAGCCAAAGACAATTGACGGAATGGTTAACACAATTGAATAAACCGTCAAAAATTTCATCGTATTATTTAAATCATTATCCAAGACTTTAGAATAGGCATTAGAGACACGGTCAATCACATCCGAGGTCATTTGGGCCATTTCTAGTCCTTGCTGAGCCTCGACAATGACATCGTCCAAAATTTCTTGTTGTTGTGCTGAAAGCTGGTTGGAGCGACGCTTTAATTCTAACAACAAGGAAGTATTGCCACGTAGAGAAGTTAAAATATAAACTAAACCAGTTTCAATCGTCACAAATGAATCAATAGCATTGCGACTGGTCTTTTTTTGAAGTTCTGTTTGAATTTCTTGCCGTTTTTTGTCTGCGTGGTGAATGGGCTCAAAGTAGGCGGTTGATAAGTGATACAAAACAGGAAGAATAATATCAAGTTGATTAGTGTCAGCTGGTGTCTTAGCAGATATTTTGATTTGCTTGAGTAACACGTCATCAACAAAAGCTGTCTGCGAACTGGTGAAAGAAATCAGGTTATTCGTGGTAAACATAAAACTTACCGGTGCCGTTTGCGGGCGCGTATCACTAATTGGTGGGCAAAAAACGTCAAAGATCAATAGCATGATGTTGGCATCTTGATCAACTTCGACTCGCGCTCGTTCATCAGGGTCAATGGCATATTCCAACATTTCTTGTGTGACTTCATATTCAGTTACGAGTTGGCGTTGTTCTTCAGGGGTTGGATTTTCAACGTTAATCCATTTTGAAGACGGACTCAACGGGGTTGTGGCTAACATTTGACTACTCCTTAGTATTCTTTGACACTAAGTAAACACTTCTTTAGTTTAATTGTAAAGAAGTGTTTATCTTGTTAATTAACGTCGGTTATTAGTACAATATAAGTTAATTAAAAATATAGGAGAACATCATGTGTACAAGTATTTTACAAATTGCTAAAGATGGCGTTCATGTTTTATCGCGTACAATGGACTGGCCAACACTTGAAAACGCGCCAATGTTTGTGCCCAGAAATTTTCAATGGCAGACATCATTTAGTCATCGAACAATTGAAAATAAATATGCGTTAATTGGTGGGGGAAATTTGCGCCGTGAACGAATTGATGTTTCAGATGGTGTCAACGAGTTTGGGCTCTGTGCGCAAAAATTAACATTTGCTAACGGCGCTCAATTAAATGATGAGATTGATGATAGTAAGGTTCAGATTGCACCATTTGAATTTATTTTTTGGGTGTTAGGTAACTTCAAATCAGTTGCTGATATTCGTGAGCATATTGATACAGTGCAACTCATGTCTGATAAATACAGCGTGACAAAATACGGCGAACCAGAACTACATTTTGCGCTAGTTGATACAACTGGGGATATCGTCGTTATTGAACCTACTCAAACACCAATGAGAGTAATTGAAAACCCACTAGGAATCGTCACCAACAGCCCTAATTTTGAACGTCAAATTGGACGGTTAGAAAAGTATATGCAATTTACACCTGCATTTGAAAAGGGGCAAGTGCCATTGAATACAGCTAAAGTTTCAACTGGGAACTTATCTGGTAAGTCAATTCCACCTGGTTCTTATTCGCCTGGCGCACGTTTTATTCGTGCAGCTTATTTAAAGGAACGCGCAGACCAACCACAAAATGAAGATGCCGCAATTGTATCAAGTTGGCATTTATTAAATAGCGTTAGTGTGCCTCGTAATTCTCAACATCAGCACACATTTTCAGTGTATCGTGCGGCCACTGTAGCAGAAAGTAGAAGCTATTATTTTCAGTCTTATAATCAAGGCGAAATTACTAAATTGCAATTGAAACCAGAAATGTTAGCCTGGACTGAACCAAAAGTTTATCAAGTACCAGACGAGTTAAGGGTTAACCAATTAAATTAATTACGATTAACCCTAGAAACATGGCAATTAGTATCAGTAGATTTGTGTATCGATAGAAGGATAGTAAACCAATCCATTCGCGAATGCTGGCTGTTGGAAAAAAGCGCCAGTTTGATTGGCTACCCACAGCTGTAATTGTTAAGTGCTGTTTGCGCGCATAAGCCAAGATACGTAACGTGTGGTAATTGTTCGAAATGACGGCGACGGGCATTTTTAGGTGTTGTTGACGAATGATGCGTTGTGCATTTGCGAGATTTTCCCAAGTATTACGTGACTGGGATTCCGTAAAAATATAATGTGAATCAATTCCTTGTTTCAGCGCATATTCTTTCATGGCAGCTGCTTCACTGACAGTTTCATCAGGTCCTTGTCCACCAGACATAATGATGGTAGGGGCCTGTTTTTGAATTCGATATATTTTCAATCCCAGCGTTAATCGATGCTGTAATTCTGGACTAATTTGCGACTGATGAGTCAAGCCAGCTCCTAAAATGACAATCGTTTTTAATTGCTGGGATTTTTTTGTTAAAATGCCGTGCCAAAATAAGCTGAAGTAATAGGAAGTTAGTGAAGTTAGTAAGAAAATGGCAATAATACTTATCAAATTCAACCAAAGTGGAACATTTACTGAGAATAAATTGGCCACGATTAATGGAATACCAATTAAGATGGCAATACCACAGATAACAATTAGTGATTTTAATAAAAGTGACAGTTTGCGGATCAGTCTTGAAACTTTAAAAATTAGATAGTAAAGTGAGTAGACTAACCAAATTGTTAATGCAATTAACCAAACAAGGATTAATTTATCATTTAATTGCAGTATTAAATAACCACACAAAATGGTGGAAATCCAACCGGCACAAAGAAACCAAGATTTAATTAGTGCTAATATTAAAAAGATGAACAACAGTAGTAATAACAAAAAAACAGTCCTTTATTTTGGAGTCATGCGATGCACAACGAATGGGTAATCAATCAACATGTTAATATAAATCAGACCACTTTACGACAGTTATTGCAAACTGACTGGTTAATTCCACGGCGAATTGTGCATTATTTACGAATTAGACAAGATGTGTTGGTTAATGGTCATTATCAACCGATGAACACAGAGGTAAATCTGGGTGATGAAATTAAACTACATTTTGTTGCAAGTGATTTTAGAACAGCAGTTTCTAATTATGTGACAGATGCGTCAGTTGTGCCGGAAGTTTTGTTTGAAAATGACAATTTACTAGTTGTTAACAAACCCAGTGGTATCAAATCTCATCCGAATTGGGCGGCTGAAAAAGGCACGTTAATGAATTTTGTTGCTACGTATTTAAAAAAATCTGGTACCCAACCATATATGGTTCATCGAATTGATCAGCAAACTAGTGGTGCAGTTGTGATTGCCAAAAATCCGGTGGTTGTTCCTATTTTAGATCGATTGATTGCTCAAAAAAGCATTCAGCGAATTTATTTAGCCATTGTGCATGGAGCATTACCCAAGCAGCAAGGTCAAATTGATTTGCCGATCGGCCAGAATCCTGATGATCAACGCAAAAGAAAAATTAATGGATTAAATGCTCAAAAAGCATTAACATACTATGAAGTATTAGCGAGTAATGATGATTATTCATTAGTTCAGTTAACTTTAGGGACCGGGCGCACCCACCAAATTAGACTGCACTTACAATCATTAGACTGCCCAATTGTGAATGATCCATTGTATGGAAATGATACAGGGGCAGCGCCGATGTTGCTACACGGTCGTTATTTAAAATTAATACTGCCATTTGAAATGAGTCACTTAACAATAACAGCACCAGTACCAAACTATTTTCAAACAGCTTTGGATCAACTACTATCACCATCATCAAGTCATTAAGGAGATTATCGATTGGCACTTTTAGAAAAACTATATGGTCCATTTTTTGACCTGCATAACTGGACGAGTGTCATCTCCTCTGGACAAGATTGGCTAATTATTTTTTCGTTAGTCATGATCGAATGTTTGTTGTCCGTTGATAATGCCATCGTTTTAGCGGCACAAACCCGTGTCTTACCCACGTTAAAAGAACAAGAAAAATCGTTATTTTATGGTCTCTGGGGTGCCTACCTCTTTCGCTTTTTAATCATTGGTATTGGCGTCTATTTGATCCACATTTGGGAAATCAAGGTCATCGGGGCACTATATTTAATGTATTTGGTTTACCGCTTTTTTCATCACAAGTTATTTGGGAAAAAACCTAGTAAAGAACCAAAGGAACGCAAACATCGTATTTTACCTTTATTTTGGTCGGTTGTGATTCAAATTGAAGTGATGGATATTGTCTTTTCCGTTGATTCTGTCTTGGCGTCATTAGCCATTTCTTCCAATCCAGTGATTGTTTTAATTGGGGGCCTGATTGGTATTTTATGCATGCGTGGGATTGCAGAAATCATTATGAATTTAATGCGTAAAATTCCGGAATTGGAACCGATGGCTTACGTTTTGATTGCAGTGATTGCTGTTAAGTTATTTTTAACCATCCCAATGATTGATATTGAAATTCCAACGGACTGGTTTGGTTTATTTATCATTATTATGTTTATCGGCACTTTGATTGTCCATCTTATCAGAAGAAATATTGCCAAAAAGGAGGTCAAATAATGGCGCAAGTTGCAACGAGTGAAAATTTTCAAGAATTAACCACAGCACCCATAGTCATTGTTGACTTTTGGGCACCTTGGTGTGCACCATGTAAAATGGTTGAACCAGTTCTTGATCAACTTGAACAAGAATACCATGAAATAAAGTTTGTTAAATTTAACGTTGATGAAGATCAAAATTTGGCCATGAAATACAAAGTGATGAGTATTCCATCTTTAGTTGTTTTTAAAGACGGAACGGCCACTGAAAAAGTAACGGGTGTTTATCCGAAAGCTAAACTGGCACATTATTTTGAGAAAAAAATTAGTGAAACAAAAAAAGAATCGTGATTTTCACGATTCTTTTTTGATTAAGGTAAAGTATGACCGGCTGCAAAGTAAATATCATACCATTCTTGCTTTTCTAGTGTGATGCTAGCACCAGCAATACTTTCTTTTAAGTGAGTTGGATTCATTGAACCTAACACAACTTGAATGTTGTGAGGCAAACGTGTAATCCAAGCAGTCGCAATCGCATTTTTTGTTACGTGATATTTATCAGCAATTTCTTGCAATTTAGCGTTTAATTCAGGGAACTTTGGATTATCGATAAATGGGCCTTCAAACATGCCATATTGGTAAGGTGACCATGCTTGAATGTTCATTTGGTGAAGACGCAAATATTCAAGTAAACCGCCGTCGTGATCGATACTATCTGGATCACTCATGTTGACGTGAATGCCACTATCAATCATGCCGGTATGCATGACCCCAAATTGAAGTTGATCGACAATCAGTTTTTGATTGAGATAATTTTGAACCAGATTAATTTGACTACTATTAAAGTTTGAAACACCAAAATGTCTAACCTTTCCACTAGCTTGGAGGGTATTAAAAGCGTCGGCAATTTCTGCTGGATCCATCAGTGGATCTGGTCGATGAAGTAGAAATGAATCAAGATAATCGATATCTAAGCGTTTTAAAATACCATCAACGGCTTCAATTAAGTGATCTTTGGAAAAATCATAGCGGGCACCGAAAACTAAATCACCAGTACTGCGCTTAGGATCTAAAATGATCCCACCCTTTGATTGAATGTAAATGTCATCACGATTAAACGAAGCTTGTTTAATAGCGGCACCAAAGGTTTCTTCGGATTTTCCGTTTTGATAAATATCGGCAGCGTCGTAAAAATTAACGCCATTATCGTAAGTTGTTTCAATGACTTTTGTTGCATCGTCAACACTTAAAGATCCCATTCGCATGACGCCAAGTGCAACTTGGGATGCATTTAAACCACTGTTTCCAAGATTAACTTTTTTCAAGATCTTAACCTCCTAAAAGTAAATTCAAGTTTAGTTTAGCATTTTTCGTGCAGGACTGATAGGATTAAGACATAAATGAAGGGGTGATCGTATGAAAATCGGATTTATTGGTACAGGCGTCATGGGCACAGGTATCGTTAACAATTTGCTTAAAGCAGACAATGAGGTTGTTGTTTATAATCGCACCAAAGACCACGCACAAAAAGTGATTGATCAGGGTGCAAAATGGGCTGATACGCCGGCCCAGGTAACTAAAGAAGTCGAAGTGGTGATGACGATGGTCGGCTATCCGCAGGATGTTTCTGAAGTTTATTTTGGCGACCAGGGTATTTTTTCTGCGGTTACTAGCCATCAAATCCTAGTTGATATGACCACTAGTACACCAAGCTTGGCTAAACAAATTGGCGAGGCTGGTGAACAGCAAGATGTGTTAGTTTTGGATGCACCAGTTTCCGGCGGTGATGTGGGGGCCAAAAATGCAACATTGACGATCATGGTTGGTGGTCATCAGAAAGCCTATGAGCAATTAAAACCACTTTTTAGCCAAATTGGGCAACAAATGAATTATTTTGGTCCATTTGGAAGCGGCCAACATGCTAAAATGGCCAATCAAATCATGATCGCGGGGACGATGACAGGCTTAACTGAAATGCTAGTTTATGCCAAGGCTGCTAAGTTAGATTTAAGACTTGTTTTACAAACGCTGAGCAGTGGTGGAGCTGATAATTGGAGCATGGATAACTATGTGCCGCGCATTTTAAAAAATGATTATACACCAGGCTTTTTTGCTAAGCATTTTCTCAAGGATTTGCGTATTGCCCTTGATGAGGCAGAAAAAATGAAACTTGATCTGCCAGCTACAACACAGGCTAAACTACTATATGAACAGTTGGTTGATGACAAACATCTTGGTGACGATGGAACCCAAGCTTTAGTTAAATTATGGTGGTCAAAATAAAAAACAGCTACATCCGTTGATGTAGCTGTTTTTGTGTGGTTAATATTAACCAACTAGTTCAAAAAAACTGTATAGTTTTTCAGCGGTTAAAGCTTGTTTTTCGGCGCCGGTATAATCGGCGACAATTTGACCATCATTTAACACAATGAGTCGATTGCCAAAGGTGAGCGCATCTTCTAAATGATGGGTAATCATAAGTGCGGTGAGTTTGTCTTGCGTGATACGCTCATTCGTCGCATGCAGCAATTCCTGGCTAGTCCGTGGATCAAGGGCTGCGGTATGTTCATCTAATAAAATCATATCTGGTCGTTTCAGCGTCGCCATTAAGAAACTGAGTGCTTGGCGTTGTCCACCAGACAAATCGCCCGTTGCTGTGTTCATTCGTTCTTCTAAGCCATTATTCATAGTGGCAGCCAATTTAGTAAATTCATCCATGTGTTGATTCAAATGGCGTGGAATTAACCGTCGCTTTTGGCCACGTTTCATGGCGAGTAAAAGATTTTCAGCGACTGTCATTCGTGGTGCAGTGCCAAGCTTTGGATCTTGGAATACGCGACTTAAAAAGGTGGTTCGTTGTTCTTCACTCAAATGAGTAATGTCGTTTCCATGCAATAAAATTTGACCTTCATCAGCTGCTAAATTGCCACCAATGACGTTAAACAAGGTCGATTTACCAGCTCCATTAGAGCCAACAATCGTAATGAAGTCACCTTCATTAATGGTCAGATTTAAGTGTTTTAAAATTTGTGTTTCATTCACAGTGCCTGCGTTCACGACTGTGACAATATCTTTTAACTCTAAGATTGGTTTAGTCATATGACTTTACCCCCTTTTTGAAAACGTGATCCAAATGTAAGGCTGAACGCATTTGTGGTAACATCATGCACAATGCGAGAACGATTGATGACAGTAAGTTCAAATCGTTTGCTGAGAAACCAATTTGGAGTACAGCAAGTAAGATTAAACGATAGATAATACTACCAAGAGTCACAGCAACTAGTCGTTGGTTGAGCGTTAATTCGCCAAAGACCACTTCACCAATAATGATGGAGGCGAGGGCAATGACAATGGTACCAATCCCCATATTAATATCAGCATAGCCATTACTTTGGGCGACTAAAGCACCGCATGCACCGACCATTCCATTAGAAACCATCAAACCCATGATTTTCATGTTATCGGTATGAATTCCTAATGATTTGGCCATTTTTTCGTTATCACCTGTGGCAATAAAGGATTGACCGAGATCAGTTTGTAAAAAGAAAATTAAAATGGCTGTGATAATGACAATCACAAACATTCCCAACGTCACGCTATCAAAATAGGTGGGTAAGTTAACTAACATCTTTGATTTTAAAAGTGTTTTTTGACCAAGTAGGGATGTATTTGATTTACCCATAATTCGTAAATTAATTGAGTACGCTGCGGTCATCGTTAAAATTCCAGCCAGTAAGATTGGAATCTTACCCTTGGTATATAGAAGACCAGTAATTAAACCAGCAACCATACCCGCCAGAAAAGCGAGAATGGTGGCATTGAGCGGCGAGACGCCGTGCACAATTGCAGTGACAGCGGTAGCAGCTCCCAGTGGAAAGGTGCCTTCAACGGTCATGTCGGCAATGTCCAAAATTCTAAATGTTAAAAATAATCCTAATCCAAGTATCGCCCATAACAATCCTTGTCCAATTGCAGATACGATTAAACCCATTAGCGATACACCTCCCCATTTTCTTTAGCTTCGTGTAAGAATTTAGCTGGCACTTTAATGCCTAATTTTTTAGCTTGTTTCAAGTTAATTGTGGCATCCCCGTGGCGAATGTAATTAATTGGTGTCGTTGCTGTTTTCTTTTCACCTTTTAAGATTTGCCCGGCTAGTTTGCCACCACGCACACCCAATTTATACTGATTGATACTGTAGGTTGCGAGGCCACCATCTTTCACCATTGTGTCAACGGTTGGAAAAATTGGCTTTTTAGCAGCATTGGCGTTTGCAACAAGTGTTTGCATGGCACCGGCAATTGTATTATCGGTCGGGACAAACACAGCATCAACTTGTGTCATCATTTGTTGGGAAACCTGATTCAAATCATTGCTGTTTGAAATGGAATAAGATTTAACGTTGACGTGTTCTTTTTTACATAATTTCACGAATAAGGCATGTTCAGCAACCGCTGAGCTATCACTGGACGTATAAATAATGCCTAATGTTTTCATGTGGGGCATAAATTCTTTGATCAATTTCAATTGTTCGAGTAGTGGCGCTTGATCTGAAATACCAGTGATATTGCCACCTGGACGTTTATTGTTTTTCACTAGACCAGCATCTTGTGGATCAGTCACAGCTCCTAAAACAATTGGAATTTTGCTGGTTGCGTTGGCTAAAGCTTGTGATGCGGGAGTGGTAATACCAACAAGCACATCATTGTGTTCGTTAACCAATTTGGAACTCATGGTTTTCAAATTGCTTTGATCACCTTGGGCATTTTGGTAATCAATTTTAACCTTCTTACCAGAAAAGCCTTCTTGTTTTAATCCTGCAACAACCCCTTTATGAATTTGGTCTAACGCGGGGTGATGCATCAACGTTAAAATACCAACAGTTGGCGTTTTTTGCGAAGTTGCGAACCCACCTTCCTTAAAGTAGGCAACGCCTAGAAATACTAGAATAATTGCGATGAATGTGTATATTCGTTTCATACTATATAACCACCTTTTCAAGAAATAAATAATTGCCAAAAACAAAAAACCAGAGGACTTCATGAAGGCCTCTGGAAAAGAAAAAGCCTGCATGATATCACTCCATGCAGACTTAATTAAAAAAGCAGCCAGCACAGATACAATCTGAAACACAGGTTGTATCTGTCAAAAGACTACAACCCGTTACCGGCTTTGCCAACGATTATTCAGTTGTGAGGGTTGTGTTGCCATTGCTGATTGCTCCTAACGTTGTCTTAATATGCTAAATTATAGAGTTAAGTAATTTGATTTGTCAATAAAAAATTCAAGTATTTTATTTTTAATTAAAATAAAATTAGAAAAAATGCCTTGATAATGCAAGGTCAGAGTTGATTAACTAAATTAAATTAAAAAAAAATGAGAAAAAGTTGTTGACAAATTATTCTGATTGTTTGTATACTAATCTCAACAATTTGATGAAAGCACGTGTCACTTGAACCATGGAGTAGCACTTAGCGAAATTTTCAGAAAGCATCGTAGTTGAGAAGATGTATTTTCCTAAGTGTCAAAGATGATTCATAGCGTTAGTCTCATTTGAGAGACTAGGGGAAGATACCCCATACAATATCGAAGTATTGCAACCGTGCAGTACTTGCTAAGGTAGTATATGTGAGTATGCTACAAATTAGGGTGGTAACACGCAAAAAGCGTCCCAATTGGTCATTAAGACTAATTGGGACGCTTTTTCTTTCATCAAATTAAAATAAACATAGAACTAAACGACTCACAACACATAATTTTGTTACATAGAAAAGGAAGGATGATTGAAATGACATATGAAAATTTTAGAACTACGAACGTGAGCTGGCCGCATTTATCGTCCTTACGAAGCTTTTAAAGATGACAGTGTAGAAAAAATAATAATTGGTTTTTGAAAGGATGATATAAATGAAATACGGTGTAATTGGTGCAGGTGCAATGGGTGTTCGTTTCGGAGTTATGATTCAAGAAAATGCAGGTTGCGAAGTCGATTTTATTGATACTTGGGAACCTAATGTTGAAAAGATTCACGAACAAGGTGGCGTTTACGTTGCTCGTGATCACGAAAATAAACATATCGTACCGGTCAATGTTTATTACCCAGAAGATTACAAAGGTGATCCAGATGCTTGGATTATTTTTGTTAAGCAAATGCAATTAGAAGATGTCATGAAACGTTGCGCACCAATTTTTAAAGATCATCAAATCGCATTTTCAGCTATGAATGGAATGGGCCACTTTGATGTCATTAAAAAATACTTTCCAGAAGATAAAATTATCGGTGGAACTGCAATGATTGCGACCGTTTTCAACGGCCCTGGTGATGTTGATTTCATGGGTGCCACAGGAACTGAAGTCATGCATGTTTGCAATTATAATGAAGAAGTTAACAACTATACCAACGCGATTGAAACAGATTTTAAAAATGCCGGCTTAGGACCAGTAGTCACACAAAACTTCATGGGCACCATGATGTCAAAAGTTGTTTTCAACGCTGTTGTTAACACATTATGCACGATGTTCGAGATTCAAATGGGTCAATTTATTGAATATCCTGGTGTTCGTAAGATGGCCACCCAAATGTTCAATGAAGCCTACGACGCCTGTGAACGTGCTGGCATTAAGTTAGTTGAAACTAGACAAGAAGAAATTGATTCAGTTGAAACGGTTAGTCATGCCTATGCTTACCACTATCCATCAATGTATCAAGATTTCTCAAAGAATCGTCCAACTGAAGTTGACTACATTAATGGTTATATTGCAAAAATTGGTCGAGAACATGACTATGTCTGCAGAACCCACGAGTTTGTTGTGGATGAAGTTCACTTAGCTGAACAAATGAGACAATTTAAAGATCGGTTTAAAGTTGAAGAATCGAACAAAGTTGAGATAACTGAATAAAAAAATAAAAAAATTGATTTTTACCGATAAAATGGTAAAAATCAATTTTTTTCCTTAGCGGTTTGTGATTTTTTAAGCATTTCTGCAATTATAAGTTTAATACTCATTTCACGAACTTAAAAACGGTAAAGTTGCTATTCCTTGGGGCTCTAAGAAACTTTTAAATAATAAGTAATAAAAAAATTAATGAAAAAATGAGAAAAATCTCATAAAAAAGTTGATGCATTTTTTCACAAAATCGTTGACACATTTTTTGGAAAGCGCTATCATTATGTCGACGTCAAATAGTAATTCTAAAGGGAGTGTTGGAATGAAGATCGCAGTTATCAAAGAACAAAAAGAAGGAGAAGGTCGTGTAGCGGCTACTCCAGAAAATGTTCGCAAGATGGTAGAAGCTGGTAACGAAGTCTTAGTTGAAAAGAATGCCGGTGTAGGTGCCGGGTTCCCAGATGCTGAGTTTGAAGATGCCGGTGGTAAGATTGTCAGTCATGAAGAAGGCTGGAAAGCTGACTTAATCATTAAGGTTAAGGAACCAGATGCAGAAGAATACAAGTATTTCTCTGAAGGTAAAATTGTTTGGGGCTTTCAACATTTAGCTTCATCAAAACCAACTGTTGAAGCAATGATGAAGGCTGGAACTACCGCTATCGGTGGTGAAACAATTGTTAATGATGGAAAACTTGAATTGTTAGCTCCAATGAGTGCCATCGCAGGTCGACGTTCTGTGATTATGGGTGCTTACTACTTGGAAGCTCAACATCAAGGTGAAGGAATCTTACTTCCAGGAATCGATGTTCCAGGTATTACACCAGGAAACGTTGTTATCTTCGGTGGTGGTAATGCAGCTACCAATGCCGCAGAAATGGCACTTGGATTAGGATGCTCAGTTGTAATTATCGAATTAAACGATGATCGCATCAAGCAACTTGAATCTGAATTTGCAGGTCAAAAAGTTCGTGTTGTTAAATCAAACGAAGAAAACCTAGCAAAAGAAATCAAAGATGCTGATTTGTTTGTTTCAACAATTCTTATTCCTGGGAGCAAACCACCAAAGCTTGTTAAAGAATACATGGTTAAATCAATGAAGCCAGGTAGTGTAATTGTTGATATCGCCATCGACCAAGGTGGAACGGTTGAAACAATTGATCACCCAACAACCATTGATGATCCAGTATTTGTCAAAGATGGTGTTGTTCACTATGCTGTTCCTAACCAACCAGGTGCCGTTCCACGGACAGCTACGATGGCACTTGCAGCTGGAAACCTGAAGTACTTGTTGGAAATTGCTGACAAAGGCCTTGAAGGCGCAGTTAAAGCAGATCCAGCATTAGGAACAGGTGTTAACCTTTATAAAGGTACGATTACCAATGAAGGTTTAGGTAAATCATTAGACTTACCATATGAAGAATTAAACATTTAATTTTTAATTAGAATTTACTTTGCTCTGTTGAAAAATGATTGTAATAGATTTAGATGAAGATTTAAATCTATTATAATTTTCGAAAGTATTGTGAAAACTAATACATGAGAATGATTAGATATTACACGGTTTAGTGAACAAAAATACTTTACAAATTAAAGTATACACAAAGGAGTAACACTATTATGCCAATGAATAGTATTGTAGCCAAAACAGCCGATATTTGTGATATTAAAGATATTGAAGAAGCAAAAAGTATTATTAGTAAATATGCACGTCGTACACCATTGATTCAATCAATGTTCCTTTCAAGAAACGTTGCTAAAGGCGATGTTTATTTGAAGCTTGAAAACATGCAATTAACTGGATCATTCAAATTCCGTGGTGCCAACAACAAAATTAACCATTTAAGTGATGAAGAAAAGAAGCGTGGTGTTATCGCAGCCTCAGCGGGTAACCATGCTCAAGGTGTCGCCTTAACTTCAAAACTTTTAGGAATTAATGCTACGATTGTTATGCCAGATGAAGCACCTCAAATGAAACGTGATGCAACGCGTGGATATGGTGCGGAAGTTGACATTCACGGTGCAACATTTGATGATGCACATGCTTGGATGTTTGAACGTGCTGAAAAAGAAGGACTAACAGTTTGTGATCCATTTAATGACAAATATGTTATTGCTGGACAAGGTACCATTGGTCTTGAAATTTTAGATGATCTTTGGGATGTTGATACAGTTATCGTACCTGTTGGTGGTGGTGGAATGATTTCTGGTATTGCTACTGCAGTTAAGTCATTCAACCCATCAATTCACGTAATTGGTGTTCAATCAGAAAACGTTCATGGAATGGAAGCTTCAGTTGAAGCAGGTAAAATTACATTCCATCATGATGACTTTACATTAGCTGATGGAACTGATGTTTCAACTCCAGGTGATTTGACATTCCCTATTGTTCAAAACTTGGTTGACGAAATTGTCTTGGTAAATGAAGACGAGATCGCATTAGCAATGAAAGACCTTATGCAACGTACTAAGATTTGTGTTGAAGGTGCTGGTGCATTACCAACAGCTGCTATCGAATCAGGAAAAATTGATAAGAAATGGCTCGAAGGTAAGAAGACTGTTGCCCTTGTTTCAGGTGGTAACGTTGACTTACAACGTGTTTCAAAGATCATTGACCACTTCTTAGCTCCAGTTGGAACTGAAAAAGGTATTGGCTAAATTGAAATAACATGTTAAAATGTTAACTATTAAAATTTGGTGAGACTAATTATTTTGATTTAATTGAAAAAAATACAATTTAATAATCTGAATAATTAAGATCATTGCTAGCCCCTAACATGACATTGTTTGTGCGATGGGGCTTTTGTTAAAATTTAGTAGAATTGAGGTAATGTACTGATGAAGGATGGTCCCGACCCCGAACTCTCCAGATCTTTGAAGAGTAGACATATACAGATGATAGCAATTGGTGGTGCCATAGGAACTGGTTTGTTCCTAGGTTCTGGTACTGCAATTCACGAGTCCGGTCCTTCAATAATTCTAGCTTACGCTGTTGCTGGAGTATTTTGTTACTTTTTGATGCGCGCAATTGGAGATTTGTTACTTTCTGATACAAAACTTCATTCGTTTATTGATTTTGTAAAGAGATATCTAGGTGACGAGTTTGAGTTTGTTACTGGATGGACTTATTGGCTTTGCTGGATCAACATTGCAATGGCTGATTTGACTGCTTCTGGAATATATGTAAAGTATTGGTTCCCCCATTTCCCACAATGGGCCACACCGCTTATCATCATTGTTGTCTTACTGATTAGCAATATGGCAAGTGTTCGGCTCTTTGGTGAAATGGAATCGTGGTTTGCGTTTGTTAAGGTTGTAGCAATTATCGCGTTGATTGTGATTGGTGGCTACATGATTCTTGTAGGATATCAAAGTAACGCTGGCACAGCTAGCTTAAGTAATTTGGTATCACATGGTGGCTTTTTCCCGACAAAAATAAATGGATTTTTGACGTCATTCCAAATGGTATTATTTGCTTTTGCCGGAATCGAAATGGTTGGAATTACTGCGGGTGAAACACAAGACCCCGAAGAAAATCTTCCAAAAGCCATTCATTCGTTACCAGTTCGAATTGGGTTGTTTTATATTGGATCGATGATTGTCATCATGAGTATTTATCCTTGGGATTCACTGTCACCATCTCAAAGCCCTTTTGTTACAGTATTTAGTGATGTTGGAATTCCGGCTGCTGCTGGAATAGTTAATTTTGTTGTGTTGACCGCAGCAATGTCAGCATGTAATAGTGCGATTTTTAGTACCAGTCGTACTTTATATGCAATGGCAAAAGGTGGCAATGCACCAAAAGGATTCAAAAAAATTGGACGTAATTTAGTACCAAATGTCGCACTGAATTTCTCATCATTAGTTTTGTTAATTGTTGTGGCTCTGAATTATTTTATTCCAAACGGTGTTTTTAAGTTAATTTCCGGAATGGCGACTGTTAACTTTATCTTTATTTGGGTAGTTTTAATTATATGTCATATACTCTATCGCCGAACCGTAAAAAATGTGGATAAGTTAATTTTTCCGATGCCAGGGTATCCATTTACTGATATTTTAACGATTATATTTTTCGTATTCGTACTCATTGTTTTAATGTTTGACAGCAACATGCTAACTTCAATAGTTCTTGCAGTTATTTGGTATTTAGCTTTAATTTCAATTTACTATTTCAAAGTAAAAAAAGGGAGGCAAAACAATGAATGACCAAGAAAATCAATTAAAAAAGACCCTCGGCTTTTTCCCTGCCTTGGCGACAGTTATGGGAACCGTTATTGGTGCCGGTGTCTTCTTTAAAGCTTCAAACGTTGCACAAGTGACAGGATCAACCAGTTTAGCCATGATGGCCTGGTTTATTGGTGGGTTAATTAGTATCTGTGCTGGATTAACAGGGGCTGAATTAGCTGCTGCAATTCCAGAAACAGGTGGATTAACGAAATATTTACAACACACCTATGGTGGCTTCTGGGGATTCCTTGCAGGTTGGGCACAAGCTATTATTTATTTCCCTGCTAACGTAGCCGCTTTAGCAATTATTTTCGGAACACAAGTAGCCAATTTATTTGGATTAAGTACAGGAACGGTTGTTCCAATTGCCATTGTTTGTGCTACTACAGTAACCCTTATCAACTTCTTGGGTGCCAAAGCAGCCGGTTATTTGCAATCAATCACATTGGTTATCAAGTTGATTCCACTTGCTTTAATTGTGATTGTTGGATTAATGCATGGTGGCTCAAATGGTGTTGATTTCTCACTATTTCCAGTTAAACCAGGTCAACACATTGGTTTATGGACAGGTTTAGGACAAGGATTACTTGCAACAATGTTTGCCTATGATGGTTGGATTCATGTTGGTAATATTGCTGGTGAAATGAAGAATCCAAGTAAAGATTTACCAAAAGCAATCTCACTTGGTATTGGTTTGATCATGGTTGTTTATTTAATCGTTAACGCTGTGTTCTTAATGATTTTGCCATTAGCAGGTGCACACAACGCCGTTATTGGTAATTTAAATGTTGCTTCTGACGCATCAAAAGTTTTATTTGGTGGGCTAGGTGGTAAAATAGTTACGATTGGTATTTTGATTTCTGTTTATGGAACGATTAACGGGTATACCATGACTGGGATGAGAATTCCTCTTGCTATGGCTGAAGAGCATAAATTGCCATTTAGTAATTTATTTGGTGCATTAACTGCAAAGAGTAAAGTTCCTTGGTTCAGTGGAATTTTCCAATTAGTAATTGCAGCAATTATGATGTTAACAAACGCATTTGATGCTATTACTAACATGCTTGTATTCGTTATTTGGTTATTCTATTGCATGGCTTTTGCAGCTGTGATGATTTTGAGAAAGAAGGAACCTGAATTGGTTCGTCCTTATAAGGTTCCTGCATATCCAGTAATTCCGATTGTTGCTTTGTTGGGTGGATTATTCATTGTTATCAATACACTGTTCACACAATTTATGCTTGCTGGTATTGGAATTGTATTAACAGCAATTGGAATTCCATTCTATTTCTACCTCAAAAACAAATACAAATTTGATTAGAAATGATTAATTAATTTGATGATTTCAAGCTCAAATTCAGACTAGAAAGACAAATTCTTTCTAGTCTTTTTTTTGTGAAGAAAACGTTTTAAAAACGCTGTGTATCAATGATAACGGTAAGCATCGCGGCCATAACAATTTCACTAAGTAACTATAATTTCATTCATATTGCTTGTAAGCGGTTACATTTCCATGATATAGTTTTAGTTGAAAAGTTGTTGCAATGGTTTTAAGGAGGTCAAAAAATGGCAAGCTCATTAGATAAGTTTTTAGAAACTAATTTAACGGATTTACAATCCAAAGGGTTATTGAATACCATCGATACTTTGGAAAAACCCAATGGACCTGTTATCGAAGTAAACGGGAAAAACCTGATTAACCTAGCATCAAATAACTACCTAGGTTTTGCTGACAAGCAAGAGTTAATTGATGCAAGCATTGATGCAACGAAAGAGTGGGGGGTTGGTGCTGGTGCTGTCCGTCCCATTAATGGGACGCTGCAAATTCACGATCAACTTGAAAAAAAGATTGCTGAATTTAAGGGAACAGAAGCAGCATTAGCATATCAATCCGGTTTTAATGCTAACATGGGTGCCATCTCAGCAGTAATGGACAAGCATGACGCCATCTTGTCTGATGAATTAAATCATGCTTCCATCATCGATGGTTCTCGCCTATCTGGAGCAAAAATCATTCGAGTTAAACATAAAGATATGCAAGACTTAGAAGCAAAAGCAAAGGAGGCAACCGAAAGCGGACTATATAATAAAGTCATGTATATCACGGACGGTGTCTTCTCCATGGATGGTGATGTTCAAGATTTACCATCAGTAGTTGAAATTGCAGATAAGTATAATTTGATTACTTACGTTGATGACGCACATGGTTCTGGTGTGATGGGTGAAGGTAAAGGAACTGTTAAATCATTTGGACTTCAAGATAAAATTGATTTTCAAATGGGTACCTTATCCAAAGCCGTTGGTGTTGTGGGTGGTTACGTTGCAGGTAAACAAAAATTAATTGACTGGTTGAAAGCACGTAGTCGTCCGTTCCTATTTTCAACATCATTAACACCTGGTTCAGCGGCTGCAATCATTGAGGCCTTAACCGAAATTATGGAGAAGCCTGAGTACGTTGAACAACTTTGGGATAACGCACGTTACTTCAAAGAAAAATTAAGTGGTTTAGGCTTTGATATAGGAAAATCAGAAACACCAATTAGTCCAGTAATTATAGGTGACGAAGCTAAGACACAAGAATTTTCAAAGAAATTAATTGAAAAAGGTGTTTATGCTAAACCAATTGTTTATCCAACAGTACCATTAGGAACTGGACGAATTCGAAACATGCCAATCAGAACACATACAAAAGAAATGTTGGATCAAGCAATTAAAACGTATGAAGAAGTTGGCCACGAATTGAACTATTTATAAAATACAGGGGAGATGAACATTATGAAAAAAGTATTAATTACAGGATCATTAGGACAAATTGGATCAGAATTGGCAGAAAGACTACGCAAGGATCTGGGACAAGACAATGTGATTGCAACTGATATTCGCAAACCTGAAGGTAATCCAACTGTTGAAGGTGGCCATTTTGAAATCTTAGACGTCAATGATGGTGACAAGATGTTGGAAATTGCCAAAGAAAACAACGTTGATACGGTGATTCATCTTGCAGCACTCCTCTCTGCTGTGGCAGAACAAAAGCCACAACTTGCTTGGAATTTGAACATGACGGGACTATACAATGCCCTAGAAACTGCTAGAATTACTAATTCGATGTTCTTTGCACCTAGTTCAATTGGTGCATTTGGACCAAATACACCTAAGGATAATACACCACAAGACACGATTATGCGCCCTACGACAATGTACGGTGTAACAAAAGTTGCTGGAGAACTACTAGAAGACTATTACTACACGAAGTTCGGTGTTGATACGAGAAGTGTTCGATTCCCAGGGCTGATTTCATACAAGACACTTCCTGGTGGAGGGACGACTGACTATGCTGTCGATATTTATTACGAGGCATTGCGGAAGAAACATTACACTAGTTTTATTAAAGAAGGCACATATATGGACATGATGTATATGCCAGATGCTATCGACGCTGTGGTTAAATTGTTAAATGCCGATCCAAGTCGTTTAGTACACCGCAATTCGTTCAATATTACGGCAATGTCATTCGAACCAGAAGACATTAAGAAATCGATTCAAAAAGTAATGCCTGATTTCGATATGGATTACGATGTTGATCCAGCACGTCAAAAAATTGCAGACTCATGGCCAAACTCGATTGATGCCTCGGCCGCTAAGTCAGAGTGGGATTTCTCGCCTAGCTATGATTTAGATAAAATGACTGCCGATATGTTAGATAAATTGAAAGATCGCATTTAAAGAGTATTAAATTGTATTCAAATGAAAATGGGCCTGCTTATGCAAGCCCATTTTCATTTAGGAGTGAGTTTTATGTTATTTGAAATCGAAAGTACTTTTAAAACAGTTATTCTCGTGAGTAACTTGCAAGATCACTTAATATTGCTTCTAGAAAGTCTTGTTTTGATTCAGTGGCTTGTTGCTCTTCGCCATATTTGCGGACTGAAACTAGTTTATCAGCGACTTCGTTATCTCCAACAACTAAAGTGTAGGGTACTTTTTGTGTCTGAGCTTCACGAATTTTATAGCCCATTTTTTCGTTACGGTGATCAACGCTAACGCGGATACCTGCAGCGGATAATTCTTTGTTTAGTTGATCAGCGTATTGAGCATGCAATTCTTCTTTCACAGGGATAATTTTAACTTGAATAGGTGAAAGCCAAGTTGGAAAAGCACCTTTGTACATTTCTGTTAGATAGGCTGTAAATCGTTCCATTGTTGAAACAAGTCCACGGTGAATCATAATTGGACGATGTTGTTCACCATCTTCACCGACGTAATGAAGATCAAATTGCTTTGGCAGCATGAAATCCAATTGAATGGTTGAGAGTGTTTCATCGTTGCCTGCAGCAGTCTTTGTTTGAACATCCAATTTAGGACCGTAGAAGGCAGCTTCACCTTCTGCTTCATAATAATCTAAGCCCATATCATCCATGGCTTGTTTTAACATAGTTTGAGCACTGTTCCACATTTCATCATCATCAAAGTATTTATCTGTATTTTCCGGATCACGGTAGCTCAAGCGGAAACTATAATCATCAATATTAAAATCATGATAAACTTCAATCATTAATTTCAAGATACTCTTAAATTCATCCAAAATTTGGTCTGGAGCAACAAATGTGTGACCATCATTCAATGTCATTTCACGAACACGTTGTAATCCCGAGAGAGCGCCAGATTTTTCATATCGATGCATCATACCTAATTCGGCGATTCGTAACGGCAGTTCACGATAGGAACGAATATGATGGTTATAAATTTGAATGTGGCTTGGACAGTTCATTGGTCGCAATTCAAGTTGTTCGCCATCGCCCATGTCCATAGGTGGGAACATGTCCTCTCGATAATGTTGCCAATGCCCAGAAGTTTTATAAACATCTAAGTTCATTAATACGGGAGTGTAAACATGTTTATAGCCGTTAGCTACTTCTTTATCAATGATGTATCTTTCAATAACGCGACGGATGGTTGACCCTTTTGGCATCCAGTATGGCAGGCCAGCACCGACTTTAGGATCAACAAAGAATAAATCTAGATCGTTACCAATAACACGATGATCACGTTCACGAGCTTCTTTTCGTGCTTTTAAATCATTTTGTAGATCTTCAGCATTGAAGAATGCGGAACCATAAATACGTTGAAGCATTGGGTTGGACGACATTGATTTCCAATATGCGCCAGCAACAGATAAGAGTTTAAAGTTTTTAACATTTGCTAAGTCCGCCAAGACTTTGCCATCAGCAAGTGCCTTAAAATCACCAATTTGAAACATTGATACTTGATTGTTTTCGGCAGCATCTTGCAAAAGTTCTTGTTGAAACTTATCTTTTTGAGCTGCAGCCAATGCATCGCTCAGCGCAACAGAAATTGGTTTTAATTCAACGTTATTTTCAATAAAGTCATTAATTTTTGATTCAAGATCCTCCAACTCGTCAGCGGAAACTTGGCTTTCATCTTTATCAGAATCAACGTAAAAACCATTTTCGTCGGCAACGATTTCGCCCAAACGAATTCCTGCAAAACTTTTGTTCAATGCCGCTGCTAATAGTAATGCGACAGATAGTCGTAATGCATTTAAACCTTCTTGTGAACTTTCTTCAACACTTTTAATCGACCCATTTTTTTCTAAAATATTAATTTGTGACATAACATTCACTCCTTCTAATGAAAATAAAAAAGTCCCTAGCATTTCATCGAAATGCTAGGGACGTTAGTTTTATAATTTATAACGTGGTTCCACCCATGTTCACAAACGCTAATTATCTAGAATGGTTAGCGTTTGACTCTTATAGCCTATAACGGATGCAATCCGGTTTTCCTTATTTCGGAAAACTTACTCAAAAGTGGTATTAATGAAACAAACAATATTATTAGATTTCCAGTCTTGACCTAATATCCCTGACTTGCTGAATCATTAACTTGTCTTTTGATTAACATGATATTAACAAGGCAATTTCAAAAAGTCAACCACTTTTTCATTTTTTTTTAATTTTAATTTAATAAACAGAAATTTCAATTAAGTTTTTATCGGGATCGTAAACATAAACAGATTTCATTTTTCCATGGGCACCTGAGCGTTCAACAGGACCTTCAACGATAGTAACGTAACAACTCTCCAAATGATTGATAACATCTTCTAGCGGGTCTTTAACAATGATGCAAAAATCTGCTGCTCCAATTGTGGGATTTTGAGCGATTGGTAAATGAGGATTTTCTTTTACTTGAAATTTAATCGCTTGTTTGCCACATAATACCGTCTGACGACCGTCTGCAGTTTCAATAATTGGCATATCAAAAACTTCGTGATAAAAGCGCAAACTGCGTGCAATATCACTAACCGTTAGCGTAATATGATCAATATCTCTAATTTTCATAGTATCCGTCCTTTTTTTCAAATCAGCGATAATTATAGCATACAAATTGACTCTTTATTTCAAGGTATGATACGGTATTACCATTGCAGTTTTGTTCGTGAAAAGGAAGAAGTATTAAAATGAGTTTATTAGATGTAAGCGGCTTAACGATGAGTTTTGCCGATAAAAAATTATATGAAGACGCCAGTTTTCAGTTGAACCAACATGAACATATGGGTATTGTTGGGCAAAATGGCGCTGGGAAAAGTACCTTGATCAAAATTTTGACCGGTACTATTTTACCCGTGGAAGGATCCATTAAATGGCAAAATAACATTCGGATTGGCTATTTGGATCAATACGCAGATATTCCTGAACACATGACCTTGATTGATTTTTTGCATACTGCCTATGCTGATTTGTATAAGATTAATGATTTGATGAATCAATGTTACGACGACTACGCAACTTCAATGGACGACCAATTACTGGAAAAAGCTGGCCGTTATCAAGAACAATTAGAGTCTCGTGGATTTTATGATGTTGAAACCGAAATTGATCGTGTTATTACCGGATTAGGCTTGGATTCAATTGGTCGTGATCATGAAGTTTCTGAAATGAGTGGTGGTCAACGATCAAAGATTATTCTAGCCAAGTTATTACTTGAAAATCCTGATGTCATCTTACTAGATGAACCAACTAACTATCTTGATACGAGTCATATTGAATGGCTAATTGGTTATTTAAATGAGTTTGATGGTGCAGCAATTGTTATTTCCCATGATTATGATTTTTTGGAGCGGGTTACGAATTCAATTTGTGATGTTTCATTTGGGAAAATTACCAAGTATCGCGGCAGTTTCAAAGCAGCCATGAAACAAAAAGAAGAACGCAAAGAAACACAAATGCGCGAATATGAAAAGCAACAAGTGGAAATTGAAAAAGCGCAACGCTTTATTGCTAAAAATAAGGCTGGCTCAAAAGCCACAATGGCTAAGTCGCGGGAAAAAATGTTAGCACGGATGACCAAAATTGATCCACCCGAAGATAATTTAAAAGCTAGCTTCAATTTTCCATATGAAGATACTGGTTCGCAAAATGCGTTAGCGGTTGATGAATTATCAGTTGGCTACAATCGACCATTGTTAAAGCCCGTCACTTTTAGCATGACAATGGGTGAAAAACTGATTTTTAAAGGATTTAATGGTGTCGGTAAATCAACACTGATTAAATCTATCCTCGGTAAAATTCCGGCCAAAAGTGGCCAGGCTAAGTTTTCACCATCAGCACGTGTTAATTATTTTGATCAGGATTTGGACTGGGATGATGATTCACTCACACCATTGCAAACGATTCAAAATTTGTTTCCGACGATGTTACCGAAAACAATTCGTACCAGACTAGCGCGTGCAGGTATTAATGCAGCCAATACAATGAAACCGATGAATCTATTATCAGGTGGCGAACAAACCAAAGTAAAACTGGCCATTTTGGAATTAACGCCATGTAACGTTTTGGTGATGGACGAACCAACGAACCATTTGGACGATGAAACAAAAGATGGCTTGAAACACGCTTTACAACAGTTCCCGGGCAACTTAATTCTTGTCAGCCATGAGGAGAGTTTTTATCAAGGTTGGGTTGATAAAATACTCAACGTTGAAAATTTAAGTATGAAGAAAAAATAAAAGTCGACCTGCCGGTCGACTTTTTTAATGCACTAAGTTTAGCAGTTCAGCGGGCCGAGTCAGTTGAAAATCAGCTTGCTTTAAGTTTTCAGGTTGAGCACTTCCCCAAATAGCAGCCCCAAATTTAATTTTGGCACCGTGAGCAGCTTGTAAATCATGGATTGTATCGCCAATGTACATCGTGTTTTCTGGTGCAAAAGCGCCTTTTTGGAGTGCTGTCAGAATTGGTTCAGGGTTTGGTTTATGGCTGGTGGTGTCGTCAGCCGTGATCACTGTATGAAAATAGTTAGCAATCGGTGGATATCTTTTTTTAAATTCTTGTTGATATTCAGCCAGTGATTTTGAAGTAACAATCGCTAAATTGACGTCTGGCATCTTGTTTAATTTACTAAGCGTCTCTTCAATACCAGCAAAAATGGTGACTTGATCAGCACGCGAATAAGCAATCTTAAACCATTCATCAATAATTGTCTGAAACTCATCAGACTTGACCCTAGCGCCTTCCAAAGCTTCCTTTGCAGGAATACCAAAGTATCCAGTTAACTCGCTATAAGAGCGATTATAGCCATGCTGAGCTAAAACTTCTTGCATGGCGGGGATGTACATTTTGATGGTATCAATGAGGGTGCCATCAATATCAAAAATAAAATTTTTCATCATCGGTAAACTTCTCTCTTACTTTTAAATTACTGTTATCATACCAAAAAAATAGTAAACAGTGTCATTAATGGTGACATGTTTACTATTTTTAAAACTATTCGTTAAAGTTACCTGATTCGACATCTCGTAAGAATTGGGCTAAATGGTCAAAATAAACCGGTGCATTATCAATCATATGATGATGACCACCATTTGGTGTAGTAACGAGACGAGCATGTGGAATTTCTTTTGCCATTCGTTTAGCGGTTGCAATTGGCATTGTTTCATGTTCACCAAACGTAATTAGAGTTGGCATCGTGATGTTATGAATTTGATCACGAACGTCCCATTCCTTCAGCTTCCCAGTGATCACAAACTCATTGTCACCTTGGAAGGCATTGTAAACAGGTGTTGCCATTGTACTAATCAGGTGTGAAATTGCAGGTGGCTGTTTGCGGTCAACATAGCCACGATTTAAAACATCGACGTATTCTTGGTATTTGTCATTGTCATAATCATTCTTTGCTTCGCATTCTTTCATGTAAGCAACGGCATCTGCCGGAAGGGCTTCTTCACGAACCTTGTTAATATTAACGACATATTCATCAATATTATCGACCATTGAGGAGATAATGGCCCCTTTAAGATGTTCGCCATACTTCAAAGCATACATCTGAACTAATGCGCCGCCCCAGCTTTGGCCAATTAAATAAAAATGGTCAAGTCCAAGTTTTTGACGAACTTCTTCAACTTCATCTAAGAAGTAATCGTAGGTGAGATATTTCTTAGCAATTTCAGGGTCAGAATAGTCTGGTTGATCTGAATAAAATGAGCCTAATTGGTCATACATATGAACTGTGACGTCAAGACCTTGTTTTTTTAATTCTTGGGCAAAATTTTCCCAGTATTCATGATTACCACCAGGGCCACCGTGTAGGCAAATCAAGTGAATATCGCCAGTGCCTTGGGTGTTCGTCCACAAATGATAACCGTTATCGAGGGTTAAAATGGTTGTTCCTTGTTTCATTTGATCACCTTTTTCTGATAAATTGGGTCTATTTTACCACAGATACTCTTGAAACACGCTTGATAACTATATTCAAATTTAATTTTTTTTGTTAATCTTAGTTAAATTAGATTAAAACAGGTTGAGGAATAAAAAGTGACAAAGTTAAATGCAAAGATAATTCAAAAATTAGTTGGCACAACTGTACAAATTCAAGTTTTTGAAAAGATTGATTCGACAAGTGCCTACTTAAAACGGATTGCACCAAACAATCACAATAAAAAAATAGCCGTTGTTGCCAGTGAACAAACACATGGTTATGGTCGCCAACAGCGACCATTTATTTCACCAAAGCAAACTGGCCTTTATTTGAGTTTGATGATTCCACAACTAGAATTAGCTTCTGTAGGCCAATTAACCACAGCAGTGGCTGTTGTCACTGCCCGTATTTTAGATCAGATTGCACCGCAACCAATTGCGATCAAGTGGGTGAATGACTTAATTTTAAATGATCGTAAAGTGGCAGGGATTTTAACCGAGGCAGTTGCTGATGCTAGCGGCATTGAAACCATTGTGATTGGTATCGGCATTAATTTAACACCTACCGAAATTCCCAGTGTGCTGGACCACAAAATGGGATTCATCACTGATCAATTGGCTATGGATCCAAATTATTTGGTCGCACAACTGATTCAAGCAATTTATGAAATGATCGCCGATTTACCTAATCCACAATATTTAGATGAATATCGGCGCAGAAATATAGTGTTAAATAAACAAATCACATTAAAAATTGGAAAACAAGAAATTAGTGGGCTGGCAATTGACATCGATGCAGCTGGCCAATTGATCGTCCAAACTGACCAAGAAATTCGTTCGGTAGGGATGGGTGAAATTACTAAATTAAATCTTAATTCTGGTTCGTACCGGGGTTGATTGACTGGAAAGTTGGCAGGGTTAAGTGACACTTTTCTAGATTAATCTGATAAGAAATATCTTCATTACCACGGAGGCTCATTGCAAAATCCGTTGAAAAAATCAGTAATCCTAACTGGTGGTGTTCATTGAAAGTGTGAAAGATTGGCTGTAAATCAAAAGTTACGTCAACAAATTCATTCTTTTCTAAATGATCAATGTGGTCGCTGCCATGACGATTTTGAAGGTTAATGTGGCCATACGAAATTACTTTGTAGTCTGTGAACACTTGCGCCATTGTAAATTCTCGAAGATCGTCTTTGCGCCAATGATATCCTAGCGCAATGCCATTTTTTTCTAGCAATGTTGGTGATTGATTCAAACGTTTGTCTCGACCAAAGTCAACAAGTTGAGCACTTACCATTCCGTGATCAGTGGAAGAAGCAATTGACAGAGTTAGCTGTGGCGTGCCGCGTAGTAACTTTTCATCTGTAAATTCAGCAGTTTTGAATAAGAGCCGGTGAGAATTATCAGCCATGAACAGACTCCGTTGCCATTTTGCAGGCTGCTGACAAAAAAGATTAAATTGTTGATTGGACAGGTGATCATTAAAAGTGGCGACTTGGTTGGTTGAATTTTGTGATTCTGTAAGTGTCGATGGCTTCAGATAGAACGTCTTATGATCTTGTTTTTCTTCCCAAGATGAATACGGTGTCCAAGTTTCGGATTGGTTATTAGCTTGAACAATCACATTTGGTAAAATTTGATCAGCTTGATTAGCCACATTGTACAATTTGTTGGCGAGCCACAGACTGATGATATCAGTGTAGTCGATGGAACGGAACGCATTTATATAAATGTGCTGTCCTTGATGCAAAATTAATTTTGTCGTGACAGGTAATTCTTGCAAGGCATCATATAATGCCTTTGCTTGATTTGGTTTTACGTTCCAATCGTTTAAACCGTGCACAATTAAAACATCCGCCGTGATATTTTTGAATTGATGACGATAATTACGTTGATCCCAGAATGTATTGT
Organism: Paucilactobacillus salsurae; assembly: GCF_054784995.1. Lineage (NCBI taxonomy): Bacteria > Bacillati > Bacillota > Bacilli > Lactobacillales > Lactobacillaceae > Paucilactobacillus > Paucilactobacillus salsurae. The sequence goes on from NZ_BAAHWX010000002.1 coordinate 182,368, forward strand.
AGTCGCCTGTTGTTCGATCCATATCGTGTTGCATTTGTTTTAAATAAGCCTTAAAAGGCTGCGCGTATTTTTGATAATCGGCTAGATTTTGCTGTTTGCTAAAGGTCTCTGCAGCTAAAACATCGGCGTCTTCGCCTTGAAAGCCCCCCGGGGCCATTACTAATCCATTTTCACGGTAATAATCGTACCAGCTAGTAATTCCTGCTTCTGGAATAATTGCTTTAAGGCCTGCTATGCCACTGGTAGCAGCGGCAGTTGCTAAGGTGCCTAAATAAGAGCGACCAGTCATGGCTACATTTTGGTTACACCACCATGCTTTAATTTCAATACCCTCTGTTTTATTGGTGAACGCTTTTCGCTTACCAGTCAGCCACTCAATAATTGCAATTGTTGCAGCAGTTTGCTCTGGAGATCCACATGTTTGAAAACCATCAGAGTCTTTTGTGCCAATGCCAGCAGCATAAATAATTGCATAACCGCGAACGGCAAAGTAATCATTCAAAGTATAGGATTTCTCATGACTAAAGCTGCTTTTAGTAGTTTTTTCGATGCTGTTAATTTTTTGATAGCTAAAATTTGAATTAAATTGATAGTTGGACGAAGTTGAGACACCTTTTTTATGTTGAAGTGGAATATTAACATGATGGGTAAGGTGCTCTCCTAAGGTGTCGTTTGTACCTTGATTGTAAGGACTTGCTGTAAAGATAACCGGAACTTTTAACCCATTGCTAGTGTCAATTGGTCGCATTATTTCGGTTCGTAGCAAATCAGCACGGCCGTCGTTGTCAGTGTCCAAAGAAGTCTCTACGTAAACGACTTCACGAATTAACTTTGTTTCATCATAAACAGGTAAAGATTTACCGTTAAAAAAAATTGGTTTATTTGGCACGGGTAAGTCATATAAATTTTTAAAAACTCCCTTACTTGATAAAGAGTCAATTAGTGAAAGTCCATGTTTGGTATGTGTACATAGCAGTAAATACCACGCTTGAATAAGTTCATAAGTTCCCCATGAAGAAAATTTGTAATAAGCTAAATGATAATCTTGGTACGTTTTAAGAGGATTTTCAAGAGAAAAATCAGTTGGATAATCGAATTCAAGAAGTTGAAGCGCAAGTAAATAAAAATTGTTAGTTGAAAAAGGCTCATTACCATTAATGAAGTGCGCTACGGACTCATTTTTTGAAATCAATAAACTGGTTAGTATTTCATCCTGGGGCTTAGTTTCTGGGAAAGACCAAAGTAAAAATTGCTTCAGTAGTTCTTTAAAGCTTAGTGTTTGGTAATTAGAGGGCAGAATTGCGGCGGTCATTAACTCGTCAATCATTTTCGCTACAGAAGTTGGTTGAAGACTAAATTGATTAATTTTCATAGTGTTATGTTTATGTTCCTCCTAAATTTGTCGTTTATAAGAATCATACTTATGCGTATAATAGAATAGGTTAAGTTTAACAGTTCGAAAAAAACACACAATAACAAATTACTGCGATAGAAGGTGACTTATTTGAAAAGTATTATTGAATTTCAAAATGTTAGTAAAGTTTTTGGTGATACGGTTATTTTACAAAATTTAAATTTTGAAATTGAAGAAGGTAAATTCTATACAATATTAGGATCTTCCGGTAGTGGAAAAACAACGATTTTAAAACTAATTGCCGGTTTTTTAGAAGTAACGGATGGCAACATTATTTTTGATGGACAGGTGATTAATAATCTACCTGCAAATCAGCGACAGGTTAATACAGTGTTTCAGGACTACTCACTCTTTCCACATTTAAATGTTAGCCAAAATGTCGCGTTTGGGTTGGAAATTAAAAAAATTGATAAATCGCAGATTAAACAAAAAGTGGAGCAAGCCTTGAGGCTTGTCAGACTGTCAGGGTACGAGAATCGCGATATAGATGAACTATCTGGGGGTCAAAAACAGCGAGTGGCTATTGCTAGAGCAATTGTAAATGAACCAAAAGTTCTGCTACTAGATGAACCGCTTTCTGCATTGGATTACAAACTGCGTAAACAAATGCAGACTGAATTACGTCAGTTACAGCAGCGATTAGGTATTACATTTATTTTCATAACACATGATCAGGAAGAGGCGCTTGCAATGAGCGATCAAATTTTAGTCATTAACGAAGGCACAGTGTTGCAATCTGGAACACCGGTTGATATTTACGATGAACCTATCAATCATTTTGTTGCTGATTTTATTGGTGAGAGTAATATTATTCCCGGAAAAATGAAAGCGGATTATTTAGTGAATTTTGACGGTCACGACTTTGAATGTGTCGATGGTGGAATGAAAAAGAATGAATCAGTTGAAGTGGTGATTCGACCCGAAGATTTGGATATTGTGGCTGCTAACAAAGGGAAAATGAATGTGGTTGTAGATTCTCAACTATTTCGAGGTGTTGATTATCAAATTATGGCACACGATGAAACGGGTCATGAGTGGAAAATTAATTCAATTCACAAAACTTCGGTTGGGAAAATGGTTGGTATGATGTTTGATCCTGAAGACATCCATGTCATGCGTTTTAACGAGGATGAAGCAACATTTGACGCTAGATTAGATGCGTATGATGAATAATATGGAGGTGTGAAATGTCAAAAAAAATTGTATATTTTGGGCCCTATATATTATGGATTGCGTTGTTCGTGATTGCACCAATGGGACTGATTTTTTATCAATCTTTTTTTAATATTAGTGGTCAATTTTCAATGATAAATTATGCTAATTTTTTTACCGATTCCGTCTATTTAAAAATGACAGTAAATTCAATTTTGTATGCATTAATTATTACTCTGTTTACGCTCTTGGTCAGTTATCCAACCGCATATTTTTTGAATAAATTAAAAAATAAGCAATTTTGGTTGCTCTTAGTAATTTTACCGACTTGGATTAATCTTTTGCTAAAAACATATGCGTTTATTGGCTTATTTAGTCAAAATGGTTCTGTAAATCATTTTTTAACTTTTATTGGTATTGGGCCAAAACAAATTTTGTTTACGGATGCGAGTTTTATCTTTGTGGCCACCTACATTGAAATTCCTTTTATGATTTTACCGATTTTTAATTCACTAGCACAATTAAATCCTTCATTAATAAACGCGGGCCAAGATCTAGGTGCGAATAGTTGGCAGACATTTTATAAAATTGTTTGGCCATTAACTTTGTCAGGTGTCAAAACGGGTATTCAAGCCGTATTTATTCCATCCTTGTCTTTATTTATGATTACCAGACTAATCGGCGGAAATCGTGTGATTACATTAGGAACAGCAATTGAAGAACACTTCTTGGTAACACAAAACTGGGGAATGGGTTCAACCATTGGCGTTGTTTTAATTTTAGCAATGTTTATGGTTATGTTTTTAACGGAAGACCGTCCAGTAAAGGGAGGTTAGACAAAAATGAAAAAAAACCAATTTTTTGGGCCAGCCTTTATTATGTTAGTATTTGCAATTTTATATTTACCGATTTTGTTTTTAATTTATTACTCATTTAGTTCGGGGAATAATATGAATCATTTTTCTCACTTTTCGCTAGCCCACTACCAGGCTCTTTTTTCAGATACCCGCATGATTAGCATTGTGTTGAATACCGTCATTATTGCACTACTTTCTGCTCTTATAGCGACAATTGTTGGTACATTTGGTGCACTTGGAATTTCATCACTTAAGAAGAAGCAATCTCGTAACTGGCTACTGTCCTTGAATAATGTATTGATGGTTTCTCCAGATGTTATCATTGGCGCAAGTTTTTTAATTTTCTTTACATTTTTGGGTATTAGCCTAGGGTTCGGTTCAGTATTACTGAGTCATATTGCCTTTTCAATTCCAATTGTCGTGCTGATGGTACTTCCAAAAATCAAAGAGATGCCGCAAACGATGGTAGATGCAGCTTTAGATTTAGGTGCTAGTCGCTTTCAGACCTTGACTAGAGTTGTTTTTCCAAGCATTAGTCCTGGCATTTTTGCTGGCTATTTCATGGCATTTACTTATTCACTTGACGATTTTGCTGTTACTTTTTTTGTTACCGGCAATGGATTTTCAACATTGTCCGTAGAAATTTATTCTAGAGCGCGTCAAGGCATTGATTTGGAAATTAATGCTTTATCCACTCTGATGTTTATAGTGTCACTATTGTTGGTTCTTTGTTATTACCTATTAAATAAATATAGCCACACTAAGAAAATTCATACACAGAGGAAGACTAGAAAACAGGTGTCGTGATGAAAAAATTGATGGGAGTTTTATTAGCAATTTGCGTGATTTGTTTGGCTTTAGCTGGCATAAACCAAGAATTAAATTCCAAGGCGAAAAAAACGACAAATAAAACTTTGACAATTTACAATTGGGGAGATTATATTGATCCCGAATTGATTAATAAGTTTGAAAAGCAGACGGGCTACCACGTTATCTATGAAACATTTGATAGTAATGAGGCAATGCTTACCAAAATTAAACAAGGTGGAACAAGTTATGATATTGCGGTACCAAGTGATTATATGATTACAAGAATGCAAAGAGCACACTTACTAGATCGATTAGATCAGACCAAACTGCCCAATCTAAAAAACATTGATCCCCGGTTTATGCATCTTAGTTTTGATCCGCAGAATAATTATTCAGTTCCTTATTTTTGGGGGACTTTAGGAATTATTTATAATGATAAATTTGTTAAGCGAGAGGAAGTTAATCATTGGAATAAATTGTGGAACCCCAAATTTAAAAATAATATTATGCTTGTTGATAGTGCAAGAGATGTTCTTGCCATTGCTTTGATTACTCAAAATCACAACGTAAATAGCATAAATGATAATGATTTGATACATGCTCAAAATAAATTGAATCAATTGACCCCAAATGTAAAAGCGGTTGTGGCTGATGAAATTAAAATGTATATGGTTCAAAATGAGGCAGCCATAGCAGTTACCTATTCGGGAGAAGCAAGAGAGATGATGGATCAAAATTCTCATTTGCATTATATTGTGCCCAGTGAAGGTAGTAATATTTGGTTCGATAATTTGGTTATTCCTAAAACAGCAACTCATAAAAAAGCAGCTTATCAATTTTTAAATTTCATGCTAGATGCTAAGAATGCTGCTCAAAATGCAAAATATATCGGTTACGCGACACCAAATCAACAAGCATTGCACCACATGCCCAAAAATATTGTAACGGATCGACAATTTTATCCAGACAAAAAAACAACAGAAAATCTGCAAGTCTATCGCGATTTACCGTTAGAGTCGTTGAATAAGTACAATGACATTTTTTTACAATTTAAAATGTTTAAAAAATAAAAAAAGTAACCCCTGTGAGTTTGAAAGCAGGAGTTACTTTTTTGATTGTTTATCATTTTTAAATTTGTGTTATTTATTGAGTTTACTATGTGAATACCCATACGAGAAGTACAAAATAATACCGATTAAGAACCAAATACCGGCGCCAATCCATGTCTCCATTTTCAGCTGAGTTAGCATGAGTAGACATGCGACTCCTGACAAAACTGGTAGAACAGGATACCAAGGGACCCTAAAGCCCCCCTCGTTTTTAATGTCGGTACGATGTCTTAGTGGAATAATTCCAAAAGAAACAAAAGTAAAAGCTAATAAGGTTCCAATGTTTACTAGACTGGTCAGTTGATCCAAAGGTACTAATCCGCCCATTGCAGCAATAATTATCGTCACGGTAATTAAAGCATTTTGTGGAATTTTATGTTTTGAATTAACTTTATCTAAAAAGCTAGGCAATAATCCATCACGTCCAATAGAATAAACTAATCTAGAACTAGAGTAGATCATTGTCACCATCATGGTAAACATACCAATTAGAGCACCGATTGAAATGAGACCAGCAACCCAGTTTAATTTAGCAACTTGCAACGCAAACGCAACCGGGTTAGCTACGTCTAAGTGTGTATATTTAACCATCCCTGTCAACACAACGGAAACTGCCATATATAAAACTGTTGCTACAATTAAGGTCCCAATAATTCCGATTGGCATATTCTTTTTTGCATTTTTAACTTCAGCAGCTGAGGATGAAACTGCGTCAAATCCCAAATATGCAAAAAAGACTAGTGCAGCACCTTGGAAGACTCCGTGCATCTTGTACGGTAGAAATGGGTGCCAGTTTGAAGGCTTAATGTAAAACATGCCGACAAAAATAAAAATTAAAATAATTGCAATTTTAATGACGACTGCCCAGTTGTTGATGCGCATCGAAGTCGACATACCACGTGATAAAAGAAATGAAATGACTAACACAATTAAGATCGCCACTAGATTAAAATACGTGCCATGGGCTGGATCAAATGAACCAGCAATTGCTTTAGGGACATGTAAGCCAAAGCCTTCAATGAATGAATTAAAGTAAGCTGCCCACCCTGTAGACACAGCCGCAACGGCTAACATGTATTCCAGAATTAAGGCCCAGCCAAGAATCCAGCCAACAATTTCTCCCATGACAACATTACCGTAGGAATAGGCTGAACCTGCAACTGGTAATGCGGAAGAAAATTCTGCGTAACACATTGCTGCAAGCGCACAGACAACTGCAGATCCCAAGAATGATAAAATAATTCCGGGACCACTAGTTGTTGCTGCGACGGTTCCTGGCAAAATAAAAATACCAGTTCCAATAACAGCACCGACACCAAGTGCAATTAAATCGAAAGCAGACAAAGTTTTGCTGAATCGATTATCTCGCTCAAGATAGCGATCAAGACTTTCTTTTCGAAATAGTTTTGATGACATAACAAACCACCTTTTATTTAAATAAACTAAGTACAGTTAGACTAAGTTTAATGATAGCGTTTCCGAATATTAAAAGTCAATTAAAAATTGATGATATTATCCGATGCTTATGATTTAAATGACTGTATTTTTAAAATACTCATCAATACCGTAAAATTTAACGCAGATTGTGTTCAATTTAAAAAATATAGTTTAATATAGAACAAAAGTATAACAAGGAGCTCAACAATGATTGAAATTACCAGTGGTGCTGTAGTTTATAAAAAATTAAACGGACAAATTAAATATTTATTACTGCAAAGTACGAACGTTGGAAACTTTTGGGGTTTTCCAAAGGGACACGTTGAAAAGCAGGAAACCTTATTAGAAACTGCACGTAGAGAAATTTTAGAAGAAACGAATTTAGCAGTGACGATTGACACAGATTTTAAAGTTCAAACAAACTATCAATTGCCTAATGGTAATCAAAAAGAGATGACTTTATTTACAGCACAAGTCACGGATCAAGATCAAACAATGTTACAAGAAGCTGAAATTAAAAATGCTGATTGGTTTTCATACCAAGCAGCCAGAGAAAAATTAACCTATGATAATTTAAAAGTGCTATTAGACCAAGTGAACGACTATCTGGTGACAAAATAATGGGTAAGGCGGAAAGTGTATAATGAAACGAATTTTTGTGATTACAGGTGCAACTGGTTCAGGGAAAACCACTGTCAGTAACTATTTGAGACGGACCTACAACATGCCTAAAGTTATTACACACACCACCAGATTACCAAGAACAGGTGAAAAAGATGATCGCGACTATCATTTTGAAACTCCAGAATCAATGCGAAAATTGCACTTATTAGAAAAAGTGCAATACGATCACCATTGGTATGGCTCTTCGATGGAATCTTTAAATAAAGCATGGGAACAAAGTGATAATGCCACAATTGTCTTGGATACCAAGGGTGCACAGACATATCATCAAGAATTAGGTGCTCAAGCAGTCATTATTTTTCTGACGGTAACGCAACCTGAAAATTTAGTTAATCGCTTGATTGAGCGTGGCGATAGTCAGGCCGCATTAAAACAGCGTGTTGCCAGTCGTGAATATCGTAGAGATTTACAGTTGCCGGAAGGCTTAACTAAAACCGCTCATTTGATTATTAATGATGACTGGGAAAAAACGCAAAAGAGACTCGACCAACTTGTGACCGAAGTGGAAACCAATCGGTAGTTTTTTACCAACACGTGTGCTAAACTGTAACCATTATTATTTAGATTAATTAATCGAGGGTTCAAAAATGAGTGTAGACTATTCACAGGCGTTACGCGTCCTACAAGATAATCAATTTAAAATCACAAAACAGCGTAAATCATTAGTGGCATGTTTGGCCAAAAATCCGGATCACTATATTGACGTCACTGAAATTGATGATTATTTACGGCAACTGTATCCAGGAATGAGTCATAACACGATTTATCGTAATTTGAAGGAATTTGAATCACTTGGGATTGTGGAGACCTCGGTCCAAAATGATCAATTACAGGTTAAATACCAGTGCGATGCGACATTAAAACATCATCACCATTTTGTTTGTCAAAACTGCGGTAAAGTTGTTGAAATCCAGATGTGTCCTATTGATATGTCTTTTTTCGCGGACCAGTTACCAGGCGCGCAGATTAGGGACCATCATTTTGAATTAGTAGGTTTATGTGCCCAGTGTGCACAAAAATAAAGCGATGTAATGCGTGATGCAGTCACGCTTTTTTTATGTAAAACGATACGTGAATTGTGTTAAGCTTTAAATGGAATCAAGAGATAGATTGGAGATAAATAGGTTGATTACATTAAAATCACAAAGAGAAATTGATGGTATGGAAAAGTCAGGCCATATTTTGGCAGAAATGTATGTTGAATTAAAAAAGATGATCCGTCCAGGTATGTCGAGTTGGGAGATTGAAAAATTTGCTAATCAATGGATTGAAGAACATGGTGCCACCGCTGAAGAAAAAACAGTTGACGGGTATGACTTTGCGACTTGTGTTTCGATCAACGATGAAGTTGCCCATGCAGCACCACGACGCGGCGTTATTTTACAAGATGGCGATATCGTCTCGGTAGATAGTGTTGTGAATTGGCACGGCTATTTGTCTGATGCATGTTGGACCTATGCAGTGGGCACGATTAGTGATGAGCGCCAAAAATTAATGGACGTTACTCAAAAAGCATTATATCTTGGGATTAAACAAGCAGTCATCGGCAATCGATTAGGTGATATTGGCGCTGCAATAGAGAACTATACTGATGATCTAGGCTACGGGGATGTTCGTGAGCTCATTGGACATGGGATTCAACCAACAATGCATGAAGGCCCAGATGTTCCTGCGTATGGTGAAGCAGGACATGGGTTACGGCTTAAAGAAGGTATGACGATTACCATTGAACCAATGATTACGACGGGAACTTGGGAAATTAAGCCGGTCCCAGAACCTAATGAGGACTGGGAGTATTATGTGACGGCAGATGGCTCCGATTGTGCGCAATTTGAACATACGATTGTCATTACAAAAGATGGTCCCAAAATTCTCACTAGTGTCGATGACGAACTGGATCAACAATTATTAAATAGCTAGTTTGATAAAGATTATGTTGAGCAAGAAAGCTTGATGTAATCTTTTTGTTTTCTTATACAATCCTTAAACTTAGTTTCACGACAAAGTGATATTTATTGTTGTAAGATATGACTAGAAAGAAAAAGGAGATTAGTAAATATGGCTTACCGAACCCCGCCTTTTATTACCCCGTTTGCGATTGTTTCGATTGTGCTCGCACTGAGTGCAACTAACGTAGTAGTTAACAAAACGACGCATACCAATGAAGGTGCGAAAGTTGAAAGTACATCGAGTAGCGTTGTCAGTTCATCAAGCTCTGTTGATTCTCCACAGTCTAGTAGTCGCAAAACAAGTACTGATGACAATTCAAACAATGCTCAAAATGATTCTAGTGCGACTAAGCAATCTAGCACCAAACAAACAACAACGAATCAAAACGACAATGGTACAACTAATGACAATCAAAATGATACCAATAAATCAACAACTAACGACATAACCACTAATAATCAAGATACGACCGATAATACAACCACTGATAATAATGCGAAGACTAATTAAGAGAGTCGACACGCAGTGATCTTGATGGTTATTTGAAGGAGAATATAAATGTTAAGTTTTTTAGATATGATTAACCATTCATTAGGTTATTTTAATGTTAATTCCAAATTAAAAAATCAAATATATACGGTCGTGGGCTTTGTTGGCGATTTTTATTTACTTTATGTAGCTATCCGATTATTGCAAAACCATGTTTGGTTACGTGGCTTGCTATTTTTACTGGCCTTTATTGTATTAATGTATGCCGTTGCCATGAATGTCATTTATTTTTTTACTAATAAAACGACAAAATTGGACCCATCGCCTAAAATTGAAAAACTATTAGGTGGCCGACGTGTGGGTGAATATCATGAGCAACCACAACATGTCGTTCCTAATATTCCAGCCAATGGCCTATTTACCAATGATGAAATTTTACCGGCAGATGTTGCCATTAATAATCATGAACAGGCTAATTTAAAAAAAGTTGTGCGTCAATTACTGGACAACAAGGTATTGACTGCTAATTATAATCAAATGTCAGAAAGAGAAATTGTAAATACTAGCCGTAAAACTAAACAGCCAATTGAGGCCTTGAATGCAGATCAAACTGTGCCGTATTTTGAACTTATTGCCACTGGTTCTCGGTTAGAAATATATATTGGATTGAACCAAATGGAACGCTTGGCTGTCGGTCATTTAACAAGTGTTGGATTAACAGATGTTGATGTTGCGCAAAGTAAATTTAAACTATTCTTGGCTAATGTCTTTATTTCGGGCGGTCCCAGCAAGATTGCTGGTCGTAGTGATACGCCTATTGTTCAAGACAATCCATATCAATTGAACGTCAAAATTGCCTATAAAGCTAAGGACTCAAAATAAAGGTCATTTTGACACCCTGCATAAAGCTTGCTAAACTAGTAACAAGTTTTCTAATTATTTTCTAATATTTTTTTAATAGAATGGATTTGAGGGGTAAAAATGACAGAAAAAATCGATCGTCTTATTAGCCGTATGCGTGATGACCTAGATGCTGTAGAGCCATCTGATATTCGCGCGTTTGATCAAGAAGTTTCAGGGATTCCTGGAATCATTAAGTTGACTTTGGGAGAACCTGATTTCAATACACCAGAGCATGTTAAGCAAGCAGCCATTCAAAGTATTCAAAATAATCGAACTCACTATGCTGCTTCAAACGGGACACCAGGATTGCGCAAAGCAATTGCCAATTTCTTAGATAAAAAATATGACCTCGATTACACCGCTGATAACGTGATCGTTACTGTTGGTGCTACTGAAGCCATTTGGACTGCAATTGGCTCTGTTGTTAATCGCGGCGATAAAGTGATTATTCCAACACCAATTTGGCCATTGTATATTCCAATCACGCGAGTGAATGGCGCTGAACCAGTTTTCGTGGATACTTCAGCAGACAATTTTGTCTTGACTCCAGCAAAATTGGAACAAGCAATTGAAGAAAATGGTGATGCAGTGAAAGCTGTTGTGTTAAACTTCCCATCAAATCCAACTAGTAAAACATACCGTGCTGATGACTTAAAAGCGATTGCTGATGTTTTGAAGAAACATGATATTTTTGTCATTGCAGATGAAATTTATAGTGAATTAACTTATGGAGACCGGCACGTTTCTGTGGCAAAATATTTACCAGACCAAACGATTCTATTAAATGGTGTGTCTAAGTCACATGCGATGACAGGCTGGCGAATTGGGGCCATTTGTGCACCAGTTAAAATGGTTGCTCAACTTGGTAAAGTACATCAATTTTCTGTCACGACCGCATCAACAATTTCACAAGATGCTGCCCAAGAAGCGTTTGAAAATGGCTTGGATGATGGACCTGATATGAAGGCAGAATATCAACGACGAGGCGAATTTGTGTATAACGAATTAGCTAAGTTAGGGTTTGAATCTCAACGACCAGAAGGGGCCTTTTACTATTTCGGTAAAATTCCAGCCGCATTAAAGCAAGATGACAAAACATTTGCACGTCAACTAGCTTTTGATAACAAAGTAGCTGTGATACCTGGAAGTTCTTTTGGCCCTGGTGGTGAAGGCTATATTAGAATTAGCTATGCAGCTTCAATGGATAACTTGAAAGAAGCAGTTAAGCGAATTAGCGAGTATGTCAATCAAAATACTAAATAAGTAAATATTCATATCTTATAAAAAATAAGGATAATTATGAGTAGACTAATTTTATCTTAGTCTGCTTTTTGTTTTACTTATTTTTATGAAGAATGTTGATAATTACGCGGTTTATTCATGATTTTATTTTGACGAACCTCTTTTTTTGTTTTACAATTTAATTTAATCTTTATTAAATTATGTCATTAGTGAATAGTTTAATTTAAGTGTATTTGAAAGAGTGGAGGGAATTGCTATGTCAATGATTGAGTTTCACGATGTGCAGAAATATTACGGTGAGTTTCATGCACTAAAAGACATTAACTTAACTGTTGAAGCCGGAGAAACTGTGGTTTTAATCGGGCCTTCAGGTTCGGGGAAAAGTACTTTAATTAGAACGATTAACGGGTTGGAGCCAATCCAGCAAGGCAAGTTAATCGTTAATGGTTATGATCTAGCAGATAAAAAGACTGATCCTAATAAAATCAGAAAAAATGTTGGCATGGTATTCCAGCATTTCAATTTATATGCGAATAAAACCGTTTTAGAAAACATTATGTTGGCACCTAAAATTGTGTTAAAACGACCAGATGCTGAAAACAAAGAACTGGCCATGAGTCTTTTAGAAAAGGTTGGTCTGGAAAGCAAGGCTAACAGTTATCCACGCCAGTTATCTGGTGGACAACAACAGCGAATTGCCATTGCTAGAAGTTTAGCAATGAAACCAAAATGTTTATTATTTGATGAACCAACGTCAGCACTTGATCCTGAAATGATTGATGATGTGTTAAATGTTATGAAAGATATTGCACGCGATTCAAGTATGACCATGTTAGTGGTGACCCATGAAATGGGGTTTGCGCGTGAAGTGGGCGACCGTGTTATTTTCATGGATGCTGGTCAAATTCTTGAAGATGATAGTAATGAAACCTTCTTTGATGGTGAACCAACCAATGAACGGGCTCGCCAATTCTTAAGTAAGATTATTGTGCACAAGTAAAGGGGGTAGCTAGCCATGAAGAAAACTTGGCGTTTCGTTGGCTTACTGGCTGCTCTGTCACTGATGATAATTACATTGTCTGCTTGTGGCACAAAATCAGCCTTGTCTAGTCAAGATGTATTAAAAAACGATCAAAAATCTAACACGATTACTTGGGGCGTCAAAGCCGATACCAAGTTATTTGGCTTAATGGACGTTAAAGATAACCGTGTTAAGGGATTTGAAGCAGATTTAGCAACCGCTATGACTAAAGAAATTTTGGGTAAAAAGGGAAAAGCCATTTTTGTACCGGTAACAAGCCAAACGCGGGTGCCATTACTAAGAAATGGAAATATTGATGCCATTATGGCAACAATGACAATTAACCCAGAACGTGCAAAACAAGTTGATTTTACGCGATCATACTTTGATGCTGGGCAAGCTATTTTAGTTAAAAAAGGTAGTCCAATCAAAAATGTTAAAGATCTGAATAAAGCCGGTAAAGTTGTTTTGGGTGTAACGGGATCAAATTCAGTGCAAAATATTGGCACATACGCACCTAAAGCCAAAGTTTTACAATTATCAGACTATGCCCAGGCCCTAACTGCTTTGAAGTCAGGACAGGGCGATGCTTTAACTACTGATAATGGTATTTTATATGGGATGTCCGTTGAAAATCCAAATTACGTAGTTGTCGGTGGCGCCTTCACTAAAGAACCATATGGAATTGCGGTTAACCAAGGACAGACCGCATTTAGAAAACGACTCAATAAAGCACTGACCACATTGGAGAAAAATGGAACCTATAACAAAATTTTGCAGAAATGGTTTGGTAATGTTAAAGGATTTGACTATAAGGAGATGAGGCGCTAATGATTCATATTTTTGCAACCCAGTGGCAACCATTACTTTATGGTTTAGGACAAACATTACTCTGTAGCATCATTGCGCTGTTCTTTAGTTTAATTATTGGATCGTTATTTGCGATTTTTGAAATCATGCCCAACAAATTGATGCGCATCATTGGTAATGTTTATGTTGAAGTTTTCCGGAATATCCCACTACTAGTAATCACCATGTTTTTCTTTGTGGTTATTCCACTCTATATTACTAAGATTAACGGCTTTACTGCCGGTACAATTGGTTTAACCATTTATACCTCAGCGTTTATTGCAGAAACAGTTCGTGCCGGAATTCAATCGGTTGACCCAGGACAAATGGAAGGTGCCATGTCCAATGGTCTTACATTTTGGCAGGCCATGAGATACATCATCTTGCCACAGGCCTTTAAAATTGTGATTCCACCACTAGGAAATCAATTTATCAATTTAGTTAAGAATTCATCCGTGTTAGCCTTCGTTGCTGGTTTTGATTTGATGTACCAAGGAAACATGATTGCTAATGATACGTTGCAGACCATGTCAACCTTTTTTGCGGTTGGGTTATTATATTTGATCATCACAATGCCGCTTAATTACTACATGCGTCATCTAGAAAAGAAACTGGCATAGAGAGGGGATAGTGTTATGCAAAACTTTATTGATGCCTATTCGTGGCTGAATATTCGCTATCTACTCCAAGGACTGTGGATAACGGTTGAAGTTTCAGTAATTTCAATTATCTTTAGTTTGATTTTTGGTACGATTTTAGGAGTTATTCGCTACGTTAAAATTAAATATTTTTCTGCGATTGTTGGGTTTATTATCGATTTGATTCGTAATTTACCACTGCTGTTAATTATTTTCTTTACGTATTTTGGACTACCTAACCTTGGCTTTAAGCCAGCCATTATTCAAGCTGCGATTTTGGCAATGACGGTGTTTGAATCAATGATGATTGCGGAAATTGTCCGCTCAGGAATTATTGCTGTTGATTCTGGTCAAATGGAAGGGGCCTTATCAAACGGGCTAACATTTTGGCAGGGATTAAGGATTATTATTTTACCGCAAGCAATGAAAAATATGATTCCAGCACTTGTGAGTCAGTTTATTTCACTGGTTAAGGATACTTCGCTTGCCACGATCATCGTGTTGCCAGAAATGATGTACCATGCCCAGATCATTTATGGCCAAAACACAAACTACATTATTCCAATGTTTGTGGCGTTAGCAGTGTTATACTTTATTGTTTGTTACGCGCTATCGTTACTTTCAAAATATTTGGATAAAAAGATTGCTTAATAAAAAAGTCTCAACTTTTAAAGTTGAGACTTTTTTATTAGAATTCGATTTCATATTTGATTTGATACGATTTTGGTTGATTAGCAACCAGTGTGACATCACCGAATTCGGGATGGTGGGGCGTATCTGATAAGGTTTGAGCTTCTAAAGCAATTGCCTCATATGGATGACCATTACCACGATTTAGGTGCATTGTTTCTTCAAACGAATTGGCAGTAAAAACAATTAACGCATTACGGTTAGAGTAAATTTTTAAAGAACGATCTGTTTTGGTGTCGTGTAAAATAGCAATCGGATCAGTTTGGCTAGGATTGATTTCTAAAATATCATCAAAGCCTTTTTCCGTCGTATTTTTCATCTGATCGATTGCACCAGATAAGAGCGTTGGCTGGCTGAAATCAAATGGTGTGTTTTTGTTTGCTAGAAAGTTGCCGGTGGGCATTTTTTCGTTGTCGACTTCCAAGTGACGATCGGACCTAAGTTGCAATGTGTGATTCAAAATTTTTGTGGTTGACGTATCACCCAAATTCCAATAAGCATGGCTCGTCGGATTGAATAGGGTATCTTCGTCACTTGTAGCAGTGAAATCAATGATCACAGCATTGTCATTTTGTAATGTATAGGTGATGGTCGTTGCCATATTGCCTGGGAACTGGTCCATCGCTTGTGTCATTGTTTTGGTTAAAATTAATTGCAAGCTGTCGGGATTAGTTTTCGTTTCTGCGTGCCAGATTTGGCTAGAAAAACCATTTTCACCACCATGTAAGCTATTGTTACCTTCATTTTGATTCACTTGAAATGATAGCCCATTCAATGTGAACGAGCCATTTTTCAAGCGACCAGCGATACGACCAATCGAACGACCAATGTAAAATGGATTATTAGTGTAATTTTCGAGATCAGCTGCACTCAATAATAGGTTGTCGTGGCCGTTAGTGGTTGGAACTTCAAAACTGCGCCACAAGCCAGCAAATGTGAGAATGGATATGCTCACATTGTTGTCGTTAGTGAGTGTGTATTCCTCAACTTGCTCATTATTAATGTGGCCGAAACTACGTTTAGAAATGTCCATGGTAAAACCCCCAAATATTATTTAATGTTGTAATAACCATATTGATATAACCGAAATTTGTCAATTTAATTTTGAAAACGATACCAACTAGATAGCACAGATAAGTACGACTAAATTCATTTTACTCGACATGATAGTGTCAAACTTGGTACATTAAAAGTGAATAAGAATTTTATTTTAGTCGCACAAGCCGGTGAAAGGAGCACGTATCATGAATCCTTATCAAAAAATTTTAGTTGGAATTGACGGCTCATCGCAATCCAAACTGGCATTAGATAAAGCAATTGAATTAGCTAAACTCTACAATGCACAATTGATGTTAGTTACCGTTGAAAACGATGGTAAATTTGCAGCATTAGCAACAGAAACGGCCGTTTCATATAGAATTGATCCGATCATGTTACAAGAAGCGCGTAATAGTGTTCAAACATTTATGAATCAATGCGTAAAAAAAGCCAAGGATGCTGGTGTTGATGTGACTTCCAAAGTATACTATGGTGACTCAAAGCTTGAACTTGCACAGCATTTGCCCGAAAGTGAAAATATTGATTTGATTGTGATCGGTGCTACTGGCCTCAATCGAATTGAAAGAATGTTGATCGGCTCAAACACCAGCTATGTGGTTCAAAACGCTAAATGTGATGTTATGATTGTCAAAAAATAATTTCGGAAAATGATTACTAATTCAAGTGATCATTTTTTTTACGACAAATTCTTGCATACCAGATGACATATCAATATACTTTAATAATGATTGAGTGTTTTGAAAAAAATTGAATTTTTAGAATACATAAATAAATTGAGTAGTTAATGAAACGAGGACATACTATGGGCGAAACAAAACAGAGCATTCGCAGTGCCAATGAAAAAGCTGTTTTAAGAGAAATCTTTAATGGCGAACCCATTTCACGAATTCAAATCTCGAGAAATTTAAATTTAAATAAATCGACAGTTTCTGCAATTTTTAATGAATTACAAGAAAAGCAATTGGTAACTGAAATTGGTCAAGGACACAGTACGCAGGTGGGCGGTAGAAAGCCTGTAATGATTAAAATTAATGCTAGTTATGGTTATGTAATGGGTTTTGATATCGGGTTTAAACATTTGGATGTGATGGCAACTTATATTGATGGTAAAGCCTTTTATCATTCACGATTTGATACAACGGATTGCAATATTCAACAGGTCATTGAAATGATTCAAAAAGCAGTAGCCTCTCTTGATGCACCAGATACTGTCAAAGGTTTATTAGCTGTCGGTGTGGCGGTTCATGGCATTGTTTTTGAAAATAAAGTGACCTATTCGCCTTTTATTTCTATGGACGGGGTGGATTTGCATGGTGAATTGGTCAAGCGTCTAGAAGTTCCGGTCCATCTCGAAAATGAAGCGAATTTAGTGGCCACGTTTAAACGCGATTTTTCGAGACAGTCTCACCGAACGATGAACAATATTGTTGTCATTAGCATCCACAAAGGAATTGGTGCGGGAATTATTATCGATCATAAATTATATCGTGGTGAAAGTGGAGAAGCTGGTGAAATTGGTCGAACATTGTACGCCATGAATCCGACAGATCTGAAAGAAATAAGCAAAATTGAAGATGTGGCTTCTCAAGATGCAATATTAGACGCAATTAAACAACAAAAACAATTAGACCATTTGTCATTTCAAGAAGTTGCAGATTTATATGCGCAAAACGATGAAATTGTGGTGCAGGCCATCCATGACTTCTATGATTACATTACAACAATCATTTATAATACGGTGACAAGCATTAACCCAGATTGTATTTATTTGAGTTCAAACTTAATAGAAGTGATTGATGAAGCATTGCTGCAGATTCAAAAAAAATATCAAAAACTTCCCGGTAATGATGAGACCGACATTAGATTATTAAAAGGTGCCAAATATGCTTCATTACTGGGCGGATGTTCAAGTGCTATTCATATTGGGTTGGATATGATCGATGAACAACTAAGTTTTAATTATGATTATGTGAATAAATAAATCGTCAATGAACCGCCAATGAAGGCGGTTCGTTTTTTTAGCTTTTTATATTGTGAAAGGGGTTGCAAAATAAAATGTAAGCGTTTATAATGATTTTTGTAAGTTGGTTGTCAAAACAAACAAACTAAAACAGGAGGCTATTCACAATGGCTTTATGGAATGTAGATAAGGTTCCTTATGTTGGAACAGGCGATTTAAAATCAGGCTTAGGCTTTAAATATTACAATGCAGACGAAGTAATCGGCGGCAAAAAAATGCGCGACTGGTTACGTTTCTCAGTAGCATACTGGCACACATTTGATCAACGTTTAGTTGACCCATTCGGTGATGGTACAGCTATTCGTCCTTATGACAAATACACTGATCCAATGGACCAAGCATTGGCTAAAGTTGATTATGCATTTGAATTTTATGACAAATTAGGTGTTGATTACCTTTGTTTCCACGATCGTGACCTTGCTCCAGAAGGTGACACATTACGTGAAACAAATGCTAACTTGGATAAAGTTGTTGACAAGATTGTTGAATATCAAAAGACTTCAGGAATGAAAGTTCTTTGGAACACAGCAAACATGTTTACAAACCCTCGTTTTGTTGCTGGTGCAGCAACTTCACCATACGCTGACATCTTTGCATACTCAGCTGCCCAATTAAAGCACAGTCTTGAAATTGGTAAGCGCGTCGGTTCTGAAAACTATGTCTTCTGGGGTGGTCGTGAAGGTTATGAATCACTTTGGAACACAGATATGAAGAAAGAACAAGAACACGCAGCTAAGATCTTCCATATGGCTAAAGATTATGCCAATGAAATTGGTTTTGATGCACAAATGATGCTTGAACCAAAACCAAAAGAACCAACAACTCATCAATATGACTTTGATGCAGCTACAACAATCGCATTCATGAAAGAATACGACTTAGATAAAGACTTCAAGCTTAACCTTGAAGGTAACCATGCTAACTTAGCTGGTCACACTTACCAACACGAAATCCGTGTTGCTCGTGAAGCTGGCTTACTTGGTTCATTGGATGCCAACGAAGGTGACAAGTTAATCGGTTGGGATATCGATGAATTCCCATCAAACCTTTATGAGACAACTGCAGCTATGGTTGAAGTCGTTGAAGAAGGACAAATTGGACCTCACGGTGGTTTGAACTTTGATGCTAAACCACGTCGTTCATCATTTGCACCAGAAGACTTATTCTACAGCCACATTGTTGGTATGGATAGCTTTGCTGCTGGTCTTCGTGTTGCATTGAAGATGAAAGAAGACAAAGTATTAGACAACATCGTTGCAGATCGTTACAGCTCATACAAGAGTGGTATCGGTGCTGACATCGAAAGTGGTAAAGCATCAATGGCTGACCTTGAAGCTTACTCACTTGATAAGACCCAAAAAGATCTTCGTGACGCAACTAGCTCAGATCATCTTGAACAAGTTAAAGATACAATTAACCACTACATTGTAAAAACTTTGGGTAAATAATGAATTAAGTAGTTAAGATTAGTGGAGGATGGGATGAAGATTCCACCCTCCATTTGTCGTTATAAGGAGGAAAAATTATGAGCTATGTCCTTGGAGTGGACCTTGGTACTAGTGCCGTAAAGGTCTCAGCTGTAGATAAAACAGGTGCAATCGTTGCCCAAGAAAGTTTCGACTATGAACTCAGCAATCCGAAACCAGGATACAGTGAACAAAATCCTGAAGATTGGGTGTCGGGTACGACAGTTGCTATCGTTCGTTTAATCTTAAACGATGGTATCAAACCAGAAGAAATTGAAGGTATTAGTTACTCTGGTCAAATGCATGGATTAGTCTTATTAGATGAAAATAACCAAGTATTACGACCAGCAATTTTGTGGAACGATACAAGAACGACAAAACAACGTGAAGAAATTATTGAAAAAATGGGCGATCGCTACGTTGAAATTACGCGTAATCAGCCATTAGAAGGTTTTACGCTACCAAAAATTTTATGGGTTAAGGAAAACGAACCTAATATTTTTGCCAAAGCAAAAACCTTCCTCTTACCTAAAGACTACTTACGGTACAGAATGACCGGCAAAATTGCCATGGAATATTCTGATGCAGCAGGGACAGTCTTACTCGATGTTGCCAATAAAGAATGGAGCAAAGAGGTTTGTGATGCATTCGATATTCCAACCTCAATGTGCCCACCATTAATTGAATCGATTGGTTATGCTGGTAATATTTCTGAAAGCTATTCATTATTCTCAGGAATGTCTACAGATACTAAGGTATTTGGTGGCGCAGCTGATAACGCTGCCGGTGCCGTGGGATCAGGCATTTTGGCTCCAAACATGGTGATGGCTAGCATCGGTACCTCAGGTGTGGTTTTGAAGTATGAGGACAATTCTAACGTTGATTATCAAGGTAAGTTGCACTTCTTTAATCACGCGATTCCTGATAAGTTCTATACGATGGGTGTCACACTGGCAGCCGGATACAGTTTGAGTTGGTTAAAGAAAACCTTTGGTCCAACAGATGACTTTAGTGATTTCGTTGCTAGTGCAGCTGAATCAACTGTCGGTGCTAATGGACTAGTCTTCACGCCATACATTGTTGGAGAACGGACACCTTATGCTGATGCAAATATTCGCGGAAGCTTTATTGGGGTGGATGGGACTCACAAGCGTAACGATTTTGTCAGATCTGTCTTAGAAGGAATTATTTATTCCTTTGCTGATATCATGGATATCTTCCAAGAAAAAGGACAAGATTTTGATACAGTTGTTTCAATTGGTGGTGGTGCCAAGAGCCCACTCTGGTTGCAAATTCAAGCAGATATCTTTAATAAAAAAGTTGTTAGTTTGAAAAATGAACAAGGACCAGGTCTTGGTGCAGCAATGTTAGCCGCTGTTGGTCTTGGCTGGTTTGATACTGTTCAAGATTGTGCCAAAGAGTTTGTTGCTTTTGGTGATGAATATCAACCA
Organism: Paucilactobacillus salsurae; assembly: GCF_054784995.1. Lineage (NCBI taxonomy): Bacteria > Bacillati > Bacillota > Bacilli > Lactobacillales > Lactobacillaceae > Paucilactobacillus > Paucilactobacillus salsurae. Next base: position 203,609 of record NZ_BAAHWX010000002.1, read on the forward strand.
AATCCTGAAAATGTGGCAAAATATGCGCAAATGCATAAAATTTACCGCAAGGTATATGATGCAACAGCACCGATTACTCACGATCTATTAGAGTATCGTCGTAATAACTAAAAGTAAGATTTTTGAGTGCAAGTTAATGAATATTAGCTTGCGCTTTTTGTATATTTTCAAAAAAAACAGTATTAATTTGAATATAATAGAAAAACTATTGCATAAATATCTATTTCAGTGTATAGTACTCTTATTGATAAAAAAGAGCTAGAGAAATAGAGGGGTACGTTTATGAAAAAGTTAGTGCATTTATTTTTAGTCATTACATTATTATTCACTTCCGCTATTGGCGTAATGGGGGCTTTCACCGACTCAGCATCTGCCGCCAAAACGGATCCGTATGTTCAAAAGATTAAGAAAAAAGGGTACATTACTGTCGGGTTATCTGCAGATTATCCTCCGTATGAATTTCATAAAACCATCAATGGGAAAGATGAAATTGTTGGATTTGATATTTCAGTAGCTAAAAAAATTGCCAAAGACATGGGTGTTAAATTAAGAATTGACGAAATGTCATTTGATAGTTTGTTGGGTGCATTGAAAACGGGCAAGATTGATATGATTATTTCTGGGATGTCAAACACACCAGAACGTGCCAAAGAGGTTACTTTTTCAAAAACCTATCTATCCGTCCAACAAAAAATCTTGATTCGTAAAGAGGATGCTAAAAAATATAAAACAACAGCAGACTTCAATAACGTCAAGGTTGGTGCCCAAAAACAGACAACTCAAGAAGACTTAGCAAAAACACAATTAACAGGGGCTAAGGTAACGTCACTTGAGAAGTTTACGGATTTGGTTTTACAACTGGAAAACAGTAAGATCGACGCAATTGTTGCCGAGGATCCAGTGGGCGCGGCATATGTCAGTCAAAATAGTAGTTTAAAACTGATCACACCAGGATTTGCTAATTCAACCAAAAATACGGCGGTTGCTTTACCTAAAAATTCACCAGCTTTAACAGCTGCTGTTAATAAATCAATTGATCAAATTAAATCACAGAAATTAATGCCTAAGTACCAAAAAAAGGCCGTTAAGCAAATGTTCTCGAAACAAAGTTTTTTGCAAGAATATGGCAGTTACTATGTTAAGGGTGCTTGGTACACAGTTGCGCTAGCTGCAATTGGTGTCTTTATTGGAACTATTTTAGGAACTGCACTCGCAATGATGCGTCGTTCAAAAGCGAAAATTTTGAAATGGCTCAGTATTGTTTATATTGAATATTTGCGGGGGACACCATTACTTGTTCAAGTCTTTATTGTCTTCTTTGGAACACAAATGATTGGGTTACATGTGTCAGCCTTTGTTTCAGGGGCATTAGCAATGGGGTTGAACTCTGGTGCGTATGTGGCAGAAATTATTCGTGGGGGCTTAAATTCAGTTGATGTTGGTCAAAATGAAGCAGCTCGTTCACTGGGACTTAAGGCAAGTACTTCCATGCGTTTTGTGGTACTACCACAAGCATTTAAGAGCATCTTACCTGCGTTAGGGAATGAATTCATTGCTGTCATTAAGGAATCTTCAATTGTTTCTGTCGTGGGTGTTGGCGAATTAATGTTCCAAACGGGTGTTATTCAAGGTGCTAGTTTTAAGCCTTTCGTACCACTGATTTTCGCCTCATTAATTTACTTTATTTTAACGTTTGGTCTCACTCGTATTTTGAGTTTATTAGAAAAGCATTACAATTTAAGCAGCAAGTCAAACCTTATCTAATCGTTTTTTAATGTTATACTGTACGAATGGAGTTCACATAGTAAGTCTAGGGGGTTATATTTTGGACAGTTCATTTTTAACAAATCGATATCAAAATCCAGAACCAAATATCTTAGCTGATATTGGCACATTGGCGGCCACAACAGATGGTGCCATTGATTTATCAATTGGTGATCCCGATTTCACCACACCACAAGAAATTATTGCTGCTTCATTTGCTAAAACAAAGCAAGGAATGACGCATTATACTGAAGCAAATGGCTTACCAGAATTACGTGAGGCTATTCAAGCCTATTATGCTGATAAATTTGATCTGCATTTTGAAATTCCACAAATTCGGGTGACAGTGGGTGCGTCACATGCACTTTACCTTGCCTTGGCTGTTTTATTAAACCCAGGTGATGAAGTGATTGTGCCCCAACCTAGTTTTTCGCCTTATCCCGAAGAAGTTAAGGCAGCTGGCGGAACACCAGTTATTTTGTCAACTAAACCAGAAGATGGGTTTGCGGTTTTAGCTAGTGATATTGAAAAAATGATTACTGATAAAACTAAAGCAGTGATTATCAATTCACCAAATAATCCCACAGGTAACGTGTTAACTGCACAGCAACAAAAAGAAATTGCTGCAGTGGCCATTAAACACCATATCTTTATTTTGGCTGATGAAGTTTATTCAGATTATATTTTGCCAGGCAGTGACTTCATTCCGTTTGCAACATTTGCACCAGATAATACGGTTACACTAGGTAGTATGTCAAAAAGTTTTGCTATGACAGGTTGGCGCATTGGTTACTTAATTGGACCGGATTATCTCGTTAATGCCGCTAAGTTAGTAAATGAAGGAATTACCTATTCAGCACCAACACCTTCCCAAAATGCCGCGTTGTATGCGATTCAACATGCTGATGAATTTGTGCCTAAGTTTGCACAAGAATTTAAAGATCGGTTAGAGTTGATTCAACACGAGGTAGATCAAATCAGTTGGCTGTCCGTATCACCAATCCAAGGTGGGATTTACGCCTTTGTGGACATTCGCAAAACTGGACTTGATTCAGTTGAATTTGCTAAGCAATTGCTGGAAAAAGCCAAAATTATTGTTGTACCTGGGTTAGCATTTGGTGAAGCCGGTGAAGGATTTGAACGAATTGCTGCCACACAATCTTTAGATGAACTAAAAGAAGCCTTCAGTCGCATTAAAAATTTGGATTTAGCTTCTTTTTCAGCTAAGTAGGGAGTATTAAGCAATGAAAATAATTATGTATAGCGTGTTAGCAGAAGAAAAACCATTTATTGAAGCTTGGGAGAAAAAAACAGGTAACCAAGTGACTCAAGTGGAAGATGATTTGACAGTTGATACAGTCGATTTAGCGCAGGGATTTGATGGCTTAGATATGCAACAAACTATTCCGACTAAAGATCCAATTATCTATGAAAAATTAGAACAATTTGGTATTAAACAAATTACTGCGAGAATGGTTGGCTATGAAATGCTTGATTTAGATTTGGCCACACAGCATCATTTAGTGGTTACCAATATTCCTGCATATTCACCACGTGCAATTGCTGAAATGGGTGTTACGCAAGCAATGTGGTTGCTACGCCAAATTGGATATTTTGATCAAAGAATGGAAACTGGTGACTTTACTTGGAGTGGCCTAATGAGTAAAGAAATTCACGACCAAACAGTTGGAATTATTGGTGCTGGACATATTGGTGGTGCCACGGCACAAATCTATTCAGCCCTTGGGGCAAAGGTCATTGCAACTGACCCCGTGCACAACGTTGAATTGTCACCTTACCTAGAGTATGTGGATCAAGACACACTACTAGAAAATGCTGATATCGTCACGATTCATACTCCGTTGCAAGATGATACTCAAAATATCATTAACACTAAAACCTTAAAACAAATGAAAAATAGTGCCTACTTCATCAATATGGCCCGTGGTGGCCTCGTTGATACGCAAGCATTAATCACGGCTTTAAAAAACCATGAAATTGCTGGCGCGGCGCTAGATACCATTGCCGATGAAAACTTGTTTTTTGAACACCAAGTAAGTCCGGATCAAATTTCGGCTGATTATTTAGAATTAAAAGCAATGCCGAATGTCATTATTACGCCACACAGTGCCTTTTTTACCAATACTGCAATTAAAAATATTGTTGAAATCGGCTTAAATGATGTTGTGACAGTGTATAAAGGTAAAAAAAGTCGTAACGCGTTAAATTAAAAGGACAGCATTTTTTGTTCCAGAAAATTATTTTTGGTGCAATTGATGCTGTTTTTGCATATACTACAATAGTAAGTTCATTTTGAGGAGAAAAACCATGGTTAATACTATGATTGTGAGTTTGCTAGTAATATCTGCAATAATTTTGATGATTGTTATTTTGATAAAAATAAAAAAAAATAACTATCATTGGCTTTTTAAGACACAAGCTGTTGGTGCAGGAATTGGGATGATTACTGATTTCTTAGATACACTTGGAATTGGTAGTTTTGTGACAACGACCACCTTGTTTCAAATGACCAATTATTTAGATGATGAAAGAAACTTACCGGGGACACTCAACTTAAGCCATGCTATACCGACAATTGTGGAGGCACTGTTTTTTGTTACGGCCGTTCGGGTGCAACCAATAACATTAATTTCAATGGTTGCAGCTGCAGTTATTGGATCTGTAGTTGGTAGTGAAATTGTTGTGAGATTAAATAAAAGTACGATTCAAAAAACGATGGCAGTGGCATTAGTAATTACGTCAATTTTGATGATTATTAATAAATTAGGGTGGATTTCTCTGATTGCCACTGATAATTCAGCCCTGGGGCTAACGGGTGGAAAATTACTAGTAGGCGTCATTGGTAATTTTGTTTTGGGCATCTTAATGGCTGCTGGAGTTGGCCTATATGCACCCTGTATGGTTCTGGTATATTTTTTGGGATTGAAACCAATTGCAGCATTTCCAATAATGATGTTGTCTTGTGCATTGTTGATGCCTGCAGTCAGTCTTAACTTTATCAGAAAAGATAGATATTCTTTGAACGGAATTTTTGGATTTATTTTAGGTGGTATCGTAGGAGTTGTTATTGCAGCAACACTAGTTAGAAGTTTGTCGCTATCAGTCTTAGGTTGGTTAATTGTGGTCGTAAGTTTTTGGACTGCTTTCCAATTGTGGCATAGCTCTTTAAATACAGTCTAAAAAATTGATTTTTAATAATAATGTTAAATTAGAATACTTTTAGCCATTGAATACGACAGAAATAATCTTTCTCAACCGAAAAAGATTGTTTTTTTTATTGAGTATGCTATATTAATGATGTACTTTTGAACGGGCGCTCAATTAAATGATGTGTATTTAAAAAATTAAATTGATATGAGTTATCGAAGCCGAGTGCTTAAAGTTATATCAATTTAAAGTTTTGAGTAACCATAACTGCCTCGTTTTTAAAAGGCCGAATTTCTAAACCAATAGGAAAGAGGTTTTATTTTATGCCGCAAATTATTCACCGTAAGGCATCAGAAGATGATGTCAAAACTGTCGGAACTAGTCTCGATGAGATTAATGGCAGTATTAATGTTCCTAAGAATGCTGGATTTTGGAAAACACTAATGGCTTATACAGGCCCCGGTGTGTTGATAGCTGTGGGATATATGGATCCCGGTAACTGGGTCACTTCGATTGCTGGTGGTGCGCAATTTAAGTACAAACTACTAGCTGTGGTCTTGATTTCTAGTTTAATTGCGATGTTGTTACAAGCAATGTCTGCCAAATTAGGAATTGTGACTGGTCAAGATTTGGCACAAATTACTCGACAACGGACCTCCAAAAAAATGGGATTCGTATTATGGGTGATTGCTGAAGCCGCCATTATGGCCACAGACGTTGCCGAAATCATTGGGTCTGGTATTGCCATTCAGTTACTATTTAAGATTCCCTTGATTGTCGGTATTATCATCACGGCCGCCGATGTTTTGATTTTGTTATTATTAATGAAATTAGGCTTCCGAAAAATTGAAGCGATTGTTGCCACATTAGTCAGTGTGATCTTATTAGTCTTCTTGTACGAAGTTATCCTAGCGAAACCAAGTATGTCAGGAATCTTAGGTGGTTACGTACCATCACCAACCATTATTAGCAATCATTCGATGTTGTACTTATCCTTGGGAATCATTGGCGCCACAGTGATGCCACATGATTTGTATTTAGGCTCATCGATTTCTCAAACTAGAAAAATTGATCGTAACAGCAAGGCTGAACTTAAAAAAGCAGTTAAATTTTCTACTATTGACTCTTCAATTCAACTCTTTATTGCCTTTATCGTGAATAGTTTGCTCTTAATTTTAGGAGCCGCTTTATTCTTTGGCAAAGATAGTTCTTTAGGTAAATTTGTTGATTTATTTAATGCACTCAGCGATTCTCAAATTGTAGGAGCAATCGCCAGTCCAATGCTAAGTATGTTATTCGCTGTAGCGTTGTTATCTTCAGGTCAAAGTTCAACGATTACTGGAACCTTGTCTGGACAAATTGTGATGGAAGGGTTTATTCGACTGAAAGTACCATTATGGGTACAACGCTTGATTACCCGTCTATTATCAGTGACGCCGGTATTAATCTTTGCAGTTATCTATCATGATAATGAAGCCAAGATTGAAGACCTATTGACGTTTTCACAGGTGTTCTTGAGTATTGCGTTGCCGTTTGCGGCGATTCCACTAGTTATGTACACCAGTAGCAAAGAACTGATGGGTGAGTTTGCTAATAAATTATGGGTCAAAATTGCAGCTTGGTTTTCAACTATTGTGTTGATTATCCTCAACATATATTTAATTGTGCAAACCATCATGGAACTGGTCTAACAAGCAGAAATTGATGAAAGTTGGACAACACAAATGACTCAAAAAGAAGTCAAGATTTCCGAAAAAAAAGAAAAAATTTTGACCGTTGCAAGGGAGCTATTTGCAACAAAAGGATTTGAAGCAACGACAACCCGAGAGATCAATAACCAAGTCGGAATTGCAGACGGTCTACTGTACTATTATTTTCCAGATGGTAAACGTGAAATATTGGAAACCATTATTCAACAGGGCATTCAACGACGAGGTAAGATGGTTAAATTTAGTTTTGATCAAATTACCACAATTCAAGATTTAGAAGCCCAATTAGTTGAGCAATTTAATGTTGTTTCAGAGGCCTTTAGCCGGATTGAGAACTATCAATCATTTATCATCACAATTCGAGAAAGAGAGTTGCTATCTGATCAAAGCGCATCTTGGTTATTAGATGTGATTAAAGGTGCTACAACTGATATCATCACTGCCATTCAACAATTGAAAAACGAATTACGAATTAGTGAATCACAGATTAAAGAATTGGCCAATGTGATTGTTTCTATCTACCAAAAAGCGATTTATGATCAATTACTAATTAAAGATAAACAGTCATTTAGTCAACCAGTTCGAAAACAAGTGACTGCGCAAATTCATTTATTAATGACGCTCATCCAAACAAACTAAATTAAAACAGCTCGTTACTAGAACTTTTAGTAACGAGCTGTTTTATTAAATAATGTATTGGTTAAATCGTTGTTGTTCAACGGATGATAATTCAACCGTCATTAAAGTGCCATCTGCCGCATAGTCCGTTTTAATCACATTAGCATGATCATTTAGGTAGGAAACAACATCCCCATTTGCAAATGGAATCTTCAAATTAACAGTTACATAATTGTCAAAGATCCGTTGCTTGATGGCTTTCACCAGTAATTCTAATGAGTCATCATCTTTAGCAGATAGCACAATTTGATCGTCGCCTTCCATATGTGGGAAGTCATCGCCGATTAAATCGGCCTTGTTGAACACGTTAATCATCGCATCTGTTTTAATCCCAATTTGGCTCAGTGTTGACATGGTTGTATCCATCATATCGCGGTAGTGCGGGTCGGAATAATCAATCACTTGTAACAAGAGATCCGCCTGCGCAGCCTCTTTTAAGGTTGATTTAAAGGCTTCGACAAGATGAGTTGGTAATTTACTAACGAATCCGACGGTATCGCTGAGTAGCAATTGCTTTTGATCAGGGAATGTTAACTGGCGAATACTAGTGTCTAAAGTTGCAAATAGCATGTTTTTTTCAAAAACCTGTTTGTCATCATCAACACCAAATTTACGGACTAAGCCATTCATGATAGTTGATTTACCAGCGTTGGTGTAACCGACGAGGGCAACGGTTGGCAAATTATTTTTTTGCCGTTGTTGCCGTCTGGTTTCGTCAGATTTATCAATTTCAGCGAGTTGCGCCTTGAGATGAGCAATTGTATTTTGGATTGTCCGACGGTTCATTTCGAGCTTAGTTTCACCAGAACCACGGTTGGTAAAGCTCCCACCACCAGCACCAGTTTGTTGATCTAATCGCTGGTTAACACTGGTTCGTAAACGGGGTAGACGGTATTGTAGTTGAGCGATTTCGACTTGTAGCTTAGCTTCTTTACTTTGGGCGCGATTGGCAAAAATTTCCAAAATTAAGGCAGTTCGATCAACAATGCGAGCTTTCGTTTGTTCTTCCAAGTTACGAATTTGGCTAGGTGTCAATTCATCATTAGTCACAATTGTAAAAACCTGAAGTGTCTGTGTGAGTGTTACTAGTTCTTCAACTTTACCTTTACCAAAGTAAGTTGCTGGATTTGGCTTATCAATGTTTTGAATTAAAGTATCCTTAACCTGCATCTGATTAGCCAAAGCCAGGTTCTTTAGTTCTTCCATTGAATAATCAAAATTCGCTTGATTATTATTTAAACCCGCTAGAATGACGGGTTGTAACTCTGCTTGATTTTCCATACTGACAGTCCTTTTTATAAAGTTAATTTGGTAGTGTCAATTGATTGAAGAAATCTACATTAATGTCTTTTCCTGCAATCGTTAGTTTTGTAATGCTACCGTTTTTTGGTGAACTCGTGGGGTTCATTTCAGGGGCAAAGTGACTCACGATGGAGCGGATGGTCGTGCCGTGTGAGACCACTAGAATATTGTGAGCCTGTGTCTGTTTTGCCAATAGATCAAAACCAGGATTAAGACGGTCCCAAAATTGTTGATTGTCTTCTGCATGATGATATTGGTCGGCTGCGGCAATCATATCGCGCACTTTTTCAACAGAGAGTTCAGCAATCATTTCTTCAAAGTTGTTAAGACCAAGTGGTCGACCGATGAAATCCCAAGTATGAGGGCCGTCAGCACCTTCAAAGTATCCAAAGAATTGTTCTCGAAAGGCAGGCTCAATGGTTGGCATGTCAATGGTTGTTGGGTTAGCTTCTAAAATCATTTTGGCCGTGTTGATGGCGCGTGGCGAGTCACTGCTGTACGCGAGATCAAATGAAATGGATTTAAGCGCTTGCCCCGCATTTTTGGCATCTTGAATTCCTTTATCTGTCAGTGGTGCATCAGACCAGCCCTGAATGCGATTATACAGATTAAGATACGTTTGACCGTGGCGAACAAAATACACGTTAATTTCAGACATATGAAGACTCCTTTGATCTTTTTTACTATTAAAGCCAGTTTAACATAATTCCTTGTTAAACTGGCTTTAACCTTAGTTACTATTTAATTTACCAAACTGAGCACGAATCTGTGGTGCCCGATCTTTATCACTGGTGAAAATAATACGATCATTGAGCTGGATTAAAGTATCACCAGAAGGTTTAATAAACTGGCCATCACGGAAAATTTGGCTGATGGTGATTTCACTGATAAATGGCAAATTGCGAATAGAAAATCCGGTGTAGCGCCGATTTTTAACTGTCACTTCGTAAATTGCTGACTCAGTGTTTTGTAAAATTTCAAGCGTCGATGGAATTTCGATTAGACTGCGTAATAGACTAATATTTGCTTCTGGCGTGCTATAAACTTCAACACCCGCATTGGTCAGTTCATCTTCAGATTGATTCAAGATGTTTCGATCTTCAAACCGAGCAATAACACGGGGAACACCAAACTTTTTAGCAGCTAGCGCCAATCGATAATTTTTCATGGCATCAAAGTGGCCCAAAACTAAAATATCTGTATCAAAAACGTGGCGCTTGACGAGTTCTAAGGTATCTAAGCTATCTAATAAGGTTACATCGACTTCACTATTGAAAGCACTGAAATTTTTTTCTTTATCAGTGTACATTTTAATGTCATATTGGCCTTTTCTAAGTTGTTGTGCAACGGGGATGGTGGCCAAATTAGTACCAACAAAATGAACAACTTGTTTTTTCTGATCTTCTGCTTCTGCAACGTATGATTTGTTGAAGATTAAAGGGGCAATGATACAAGTGATTACAGCTGCTAAAATGAAGGCCCCAGATTGTTGCGAGGTGACAACGTGCATGTTCTTAGCAACTTTTAAGACGGCCAAAACTAGGGTAATGGTTGCCGTATTTAAGGCTTGACCCGCAAACGCATTAGCAGTTTTAAAGCGTTGTTTCAAAATGACGGCCACTGCTAGCTTTGCCACAATATATGCAATGAAAAATACGGGAATAATGATGAGCGTTTTACGATCAGACAATAAAGCAGGGATGTTCAATGTAACCCCACTCATGATAAAAAAGATCGGAATGAGTAAGCCATAGCCAAATGAGTCTAATTTATCGCGTGTGTCTTCGTGCGGTTGTAACAACTTCAACACAATACCCGCGAGAAAGGCACCAAAAATACTTTCGGCACCAACTGATTCAGCAAGTGTCACTAAGGTGACAATTAAGAAAAACGCCAGCCGAATATCCAATTGGGTCGTCGATTTATTAATGCGTTCAAAGAAACTAAAAAAGTTTCTAAATCGACGAAACAAAAAGATAGCGGCTAAAAAGATTAATAATAAGAGCCAAATTGGCTGTTTAGCGTGCCCAAAAATAGAAGCATAAATGGTTAATGCCATCATTGGTATCACTTCACCAAGCACAGCAATCAGCAGAACTGTTTGGCCGTATGGCTTACTGAGCAATTCTTTTTCTTTGAGTGTTGCGATGACGACCCCTAAACTAATCGTTGAAAAGATAATAGCGGCCAACCACATATCACCAAACAAGCCTGTCATTTTTAACAGATAGGCCAGCGCCAGTGATAATACGACAATTGAAGCGTATGCTTCACCAGCGAGTAATAATGGCGATTTTTGCAATTTCATTTGTTGCAATGCTTGCCGTTCAAGTTCATTTCTAGGAGCACGGCGTCTTGCAAATAGGGAAAAATCAATTTCCATCCCACTTAAAAATAGCAAAACAATCACACCAATGTCAGAAAGGGCATTGAGCGTGTTGTTAGCAGAAACAAGATGCAACACACTATTACCAAGAATGATTCCGGTGATAATTTCAATGACAGCAGTAGGTAAGGCGTTTATTTTTAATCTGGCCATTAATAATGGAATTAATAGAGCCGCAAGTAAGACGATTACTAATGATAATTGAGTCATAATTTCCTCGAAAAATTTCTAATAGTTATAAATCGCCACTTAGTATAGCAAATTGACAGACAAAATTAAAATCAAGTTAATTACCGCATGAGGTTGCGATCAATAATTTTACGCCGAATGAGCTTAATTAACGAAATAATTGCTGCTGGTGTAATGGCAACTAAGGCAATTCCCAAGATAATGATCGACAAATGATTTTGCACCACGGGCAGTGTACCAAAGAAAAAACCGAGACTAGAACCAACGAACACCCATAAAGCAACACCTAAAATATTAGCAATTAAAAAGCGGCTAGATTTAAAGCGTGAAGTACCCGCAATAAGTGGAACAAAAGTACGAATCAGTGGCACAAATCGACCAAAAATCACAGCCTTAATACCATGCCGTTCAAAAAACAATTCTGCTTTTTCCAAGTTTGGACCAGCAAAATGACGTTGAAAAAAGGACCACTTTAATACAAAATGACCAATTTTGAAATTCAAAGTATCTCCTAAAAATGCGGCAAAGAAGAAAGTGAAGATCAATAAAAAAATATTCAAGTTGGAATGATTAACAGCAGCTAGAGTGCTGGTGACAAAAATGAGTGATTCCCCGGGTAGCCATGGAAAAATCACTAGACCTGTTTCCGCGAAGATCAGGATAAATAAAATAGCGTAGCTCCATCCACCTAACCAATTAAACAATGGCAAGATGATTTCTTGTAAGTGAGTTAAATAGTAAAAAAGTTGCATCATCTTACCACCTCCGAGATTGATTGAAACCATTTTAAAGGGTTTAAACAGTAAACACCAGTCATTTGCGGGAGCTTTAAGAAATTATAATATTGAAGTATTTTTTGGGATAAAAATTTTAATAAATTTGGTTGAAATCGCCAAAAATGATATACTATTACAATCAATTAATCATTCATGGAGGAAGTAACTTGGCAGATTCAATTCGTGAATATGAACAAAAACATCTTGATGACGTTGTTGGAAAGATTGAAACAGCAATTCAAAAATCTCAAGATAGCATTGCTAAAACTAAAAAAGATGTTCAAGAAATCAATCGTCAATATGATGATATCAAATTAAATACGACCAGTTATTCTGGCATGATGGATACTGCAATGTCCGTGCGCCAACAACAACAAATGTTGGCTGAACGGGAACACAGTTGGCAACATGAAAATCAACGGGTGCAAACCCTGCAACGATTGAAACAGACACCATACTTTGCGCGCATTGACTTCTATGAAGAGGGCGAACAAGCCGACGAAACGATTTATATCGGCTTAGCGTCGTTTGTGGACCGTCCAGATCATTTTTTGGTTTATGATTGGCGAGCACCCATTTCGAGCGTTTATTATGATGGTGGACTAGGTAAAATTAGTTATCAAACACCCGATGGTATGCAAGAAGTTGATGTTAAATTAAAGCGTCAGTTCCAAATTAAAGATGGCGTTTTGGTCACCATTTATGATACCGATGAAACAGTTGGTGATCAAATGTTGTTGGAAGCACTCGGAACGCATTCTGATACCAAAATGAAGAGTATTGTGACAACTATCCAACAGTCACAAAATAAGATCATTCGCAACACTGATGCGGAATTGTTATTTGTCCAAGGTGCAGCTGGTTCTGGAAAAACAGCAGCTGTATTACAACGCGTTGCCTGGTTGTTATACCGCTATCGTGGAAATTTAAATTCAGGTCAAGTGATTTTATTTTCACCCAATCAACTATTTAATGACTATATTAACCAAGTACTACCAGAACTTGGTGAACAAAACATGGTGCAAATGACGTATTTCCAATATATTAACCGTCGTTTGCCAAATATAAAGGTCCAAACACTGCAAGAACGTTTTGAGGATGACCAAACCGAAACTAGTCAAAAAGTAAATGATGTGAAAACCAGTTTATCATTTTTCAAGGCTGTCCAACGGTACAGTAAACACCTTGAATCAGCAGATATGCGTTTTCGCAATATCATGTTTAACGACAAAGTATTTTTCAGTCGTGAAAAGATTCAAGAAATTTACTATTCATTTAATGAGAACTACCATCTGGGCAATCGACTAGATGCCACTAAGCAAGAATTAGTTAAAATGCTCAATCACCGTGTTAGTACGGAAATGCGGGCTAAGTGGGTGGAACAAAGTGTTCAAGCACTCAGTAAGGAAGAAATTGATCAGTTATTTGGAAATGAACCACGAGAGTTTGAAAATGGCGATAAAGAATTTAAGTTCTTAGCTCGCCAAATTGTGATTCAGGCCTTTAAGCCCATTAAAAAAGCCATTGATCATAATCGTTGGTTAAGCATTAATGCGCAATTCATGCATTTTATTCGTGCTGTGCCGAAACTAATTAACTTGGAAAAATATCAATTAACTAAAGAAACATGGGATCAACAAGCAGATCTAACGTACGAAAACTTGAAAGAACGTCGCCTAGGTGCTAGTGATGTGTCGGTCTATCTGTACTTATATGATTTAATGACTGGCCGCAAAGGTGAACGAGACATGCGCTTTGTCTTTGTTGATGAAGTGCAAGACTATGATGCCTTTCAACTGGCTTATTTGAAGTTTAGTTTCCCAAAGGCGAAATTTACATTACTTGGTGATTTAAATCAGGCTATTTTTACGAAAGAAAATAGTAAACAGTTATTAACACAGTTAAGTACAATGTTTGATCGTGACAAAACGGAAGTGGTTCAACTCACTAAGTCGTATCGATCAACGGCGCAAATTACTGACTTTACTAAACATATCCTAAAAAATGGTGAAGCCATTGAAGCCTTTCAACGCCAAGGTGATTTACCACAAGTGATCATTAAAAATGATAACAAAACGGCTGTCGATAGTTTGATTCAAACACTGGACAACTATCAAAAAGACCACGATTCAACAGCTGTTATTGGCAAGAATTTCGCAGATTGTGAAGCAATTTTTGACGAATTACAGCAACGTGGCATTAAGGCAACCTTAATTCGAACGGAAAATCAACGTTTAGTTCCTGGCACAATCATCGTCCCTTCATATTTAGCTAAGGGACTGGAATTTGATGCCGTGGTTGTCTGGAATGCGAGTCAACAGACTTATCAAGGTGATGAAGAACGTCAATTACTCTATACTGTTTGTTCGCGAGCTATGCACGCGCTGACTTTAATTGGAATTAAATCAATCACAAAATTACTTGATCAAGTACCAAATAATGAATATCACATTGTGTAGTAAAATTAGAGTTGTGGCGAGGCCATAACTCTTTTGTTTACCGAAAGGAACACAAATATGAAATTATCTAACACAGAATTAGCACAATACATGGATCATACGTTACTGAAACCGGAGGCCACCCAAGCTCAAATTGAGACCGTCATTGAAGAGGCTCGTCAATACAACACGGCTTCACTTTGTATTAATCCATACTGGGTTAAATTGGCTGCTCAGCAATTGACTCAATCTTCAGTCAAAGTGTGTACCGTCATTGGTTTCCCGCTAGGTGCCAATGCGACGGCCACCAAGGTGTTTGAAACACAAACTGCCATTCAAGATGGTGCACAAGAAATTGACATGGTGATTAATATTGGTGCATTAAAGCAGCAACAAAATCTTGCAGTTAGTGATGATATTATGGCGGTCGCAAAAGTAGTTCACGAAAATGGCGCGTTGTTAAAAGTCATTATTGAAACAGCGTTATTAACCGATGAAGAAAAAAGAAGAGCTTGTCAGCTGGCTGTAGCAGCCGGTACCGATTTTGTTAAAACTTCGACTGGTTTTTCGACTGTCGGTGCAACCGTTGCAGACGTTAAACTGATACGGCAAACTGTGGGCCCAAAAATCGGAGTTAAAGCATCTGGTGGCATCCATAGTGTTCAAGAAGCATATGACATGATTGAAGCTGGTGCCACGCGATTAGGGGTTAGCGCAAGCGTCGTAATATTAACGGAAAATAATCAATAAAAGCAAAGCGCTAAGGCGCTTTGCTTTTTAAATATATTTACTACCTTCAGTTTTTGCCAATTTGGTGAGCTGATGAGTACTAATAAAGTCAGTGACCCATTGTGGGTTCGTTTTGCTATAATCGCGCAATGCCCAGCCAATTGCTTTTTGAATAAAGAATTCATTAGTTTTGATGTCGTATTCAATTGCCTGAGTCAAAAGTTGCTGATCAACAGCGTTTTTTTCTAATAACTGAAGTAAAATTGAAATTCGGCGCATCCAAAAGTTTTCATTTTTGAAAAACCAATTGAACACGGTCTTCTTTTCGTTGGGATGATATCGGACATAGTCACCAAACAATTTTCGCCAGGAATCAACGCTGTCCCACCAAGCTTTTTGTGGTACAAACTTGGTAAAAGACTGAAGTGTTTGCAAATTTAAACGACGAACGTTAGCAACACTAACATCGATGGCAACATACTGATATTCCCGCTCGTTGCGCAGGTACAGTTGGGTAACTAATTGCAATAGTTCGGAGATGGGTAATTGTTTACTTTGTTTAATTAAAGCTCGTGACTGGGCTTTTCGCTCGGGTGATTTTGTGCCGACAAATTGAAATTGATTTTTCATGTACTTCGCCATTGGTTGTTTATTATTTTCAACACCTGTTAATACAAATTGTGACATAGTAACCTCCTGAAAGAGCTTTGTTTGAGTATAACCGTTTAATGCCAAACAAAAAAGAGCTGTCATTGACAGCTCTTTAAACTTTATTCTTGAACTTCACCCTCGTCAGCAGTAGCTGGTTTGAGGTTGAAGAAAATTTTAACTATGACAACTAGTAAGACGATGACACCGATAATGAAGATGCTATCTGGCAAAATACGAGCCCAGAGCATTTCATTAACTGGTGAAGTCCGATAGAAGCTGAGTAGTCGTGCATGCCAGTAGCCATTCTTTAAGGCATCAGCTAATTGAAGATAACCGATTGGCAAGAGGGCAATGACCGTCATACCAATAAGACCAATGTTCATTAACCAAGATGCCCAATTAATCATTTTGTCCATTTTAGGGGTCCAAATTTCTTTCTTGGAAACATTTCTTAGAACAAACATCATAATGGCTAAGGATAACATGCCATAAACACCTGCCATGGAAGTGTGCGCATGCGCAGACGTCCAT
The DNA here is from genome assembly GCF_054784995.1 of Paucilactobacillus salsurae. Classification (NCBI taxonomy): domain Bacteria; kingdom Bacillati; phylum Bacillota; class Bacilli; order Lactobacillales; family Lactobacillaceae; genus Paucilactobacillus; species Paucilactobacillus salsurae. Next base: position 219,930 of record NZ_BAAHWX010000002.1, read on the forward strand.
TGGGTTCCATGTTCAAAGTAGTTAATTGCAGGTGCATTAATTAAGAATCCAAGTGCACCGGCACCGATGGCATTCCAAATTCCTGTCCAAGCTAAGAACATGAAAGTTGGTTTGTATGGGAAATCAGCTTGTGAATCACGAACCACTTTGTAGTGCGTCCATGCTTCCCAAATTAAGAGACAAAGTGGCACAACTTCAAGGGCTGAGAAACAAGCACCCAATGCGAGCCAGATGGAGTGATCACCTTCCCAGAAGAAGTGGTGACCAGTACCGATAACACCGGAACCTAATAGAAGAATCAATTGGAAATAAAGGGCACGAATGGTTGATTTAATCGTGGTTAACTTCATGTCGACCATTAAATAACCGATTAAAATAACAGCAAACGATTCAAAGATTCCTTCAACCCACAAGTGCACGATCCACCAACGCCAGTAATCAGCAAAGGTAATGTGTGAGTGTGGCAAGATGAATAAGGTTGCCAGATAAAAGGCGGGAATGGCAATTGAACCCATGAAAAGTAACGATACAAGTCGTGATCGATCAGGTGAGGCGAGTTTTTCTTTCATCTTTGGAATGAAACCACGCATCAAAATAACGACCCAGATTAACATTCCGACAATTAATAGAATCTGCCATAGTTTACCTAACTCAATATATTCCCAACCAAAGTGGCCAATTAACCACCAATCTTTGTTGAAGAACTTCCAGTTAAGAATGGAGCCCCATTCACCAAGCATTGAACCGCCAACTACGACAATCAATGCCCAGAATAAGATATCGACTAATACACCTTGATGTTTTGGTTCGCGACCACGAACTCTTGGTGTGAGGTAAATCCCGGCACCTAACCATGAAGTAGCAATCCAGAAGATAGCTAATTGCAAATGCCAAGTCTTTGCCAAGTTAAATGGCCAAATCTTTTGCAGGTTCAAGCCAAAGAACGTGTTTTCTGAGTAATAATGCGCCATTAATGCACCTAGTAATACTTGCACGAGGAACATCAAGACCACAATCAAGAAATACTTAGCTGCTTTACGTTGACTAGTTGTAATTGGGGCATCTGCATTCACAGACGGAATTTTGCCGTTGGAATAGGCAGGATTCATGTCGAATTGATAGCGACGTTGTACCCATAAGATAATTCCAACACCGGCAACTAAGATTGCGACACTAATGGCTGTCCAAACCATTGCTTCAGATGGCATGATGTTACCGGCATCTAAATCATATGGCCAGTTGTTCGTGTACGTAAATGACCGATTTGGTCGATTGGTTGATGACAACCAAGCTGTCCAGAAGAAGTAAGAAGTTAATTGATCAACCTTATTACCTTTTGACATAAATTCGTCAGTTGTTTTTTGGTTAATCATGTTTTCTGGTAATCCAGCAGCTCGAGGATTGTTAACGAATTCGTGGCGATAATATTTTTGTAAATATTTAACACCGGCCACTTGGGCATTCGTTAGTTGTAACGTATTAGTACTTTTATCGTAGCGGTTCTGACGAATTTCATGTTTAACTTTTGCTTTGATGGCATCTTTTTTATAAGTGCTTAATGAATTATAGCTTTTTCCATAAATCTTTTGTCCATAATAATGATCCATCCCACGCAAGTACACATGTAAACTTTCAGCGGTGTAGTCGGGTCCCAGATATGATCCGTTTCCCAACAAGGTACCGTAGTCAGTTAACCCATATTTTTCATAAACAGCTTGTCCACTTAATAAGTCGGACTTCGTAATAATTGCAGTTCCGGCTGGCGAAACCATTTTAGCTGGTCTCGGGGCTTCGTTTTTAAAAATTAGAAGGCCACCCGCAATCAGAACTGAAAAGACAGTAACTAACACAATCAATAACGTTTTTGAAACACGCTTATATGAATGTTCAGTTGTTTGATACTCCTCCACTTTTTTTCACTCCTTTAATAAGAAAACTTTATTGTACACAACACATTAAATCATCTTATATAAATGTTTGCAATAGACGTAACCGCCTGATATACCGCAAAATATAGGTTTTCATAAATTAGTTTTATCTAAGCACTCGATAAGTAAACTTACTAAAATTGAATTTTCAAAAAAGAAGTGTAAGAAAATGTTATCAAAATCATTAAAAAAAATTTTTTAAATATTGTGGTTTCAAACGATAAAAATCTGTAAAATGAGCTGTAAGATTATTACACTTCACGAAAAAAATGTGACGAATTTCTAAACTTTTTAGAAACTTTTCAATAAAAAAATTGATATCCAGTGTTAATAGGTTATGATGGAAATTGGCAGTATTTTAGATGGAGGAAAGATTATGAAAACTGTGCTAAAAAAGACAAGCGCCGCCTTAAATACGCGGATGGGCTTTTTTATTCTCACGGTTGTATTATTTGCAATTAAGAGTGTGTGGGCTTATCAAAATAAGTTCACGTTAGGTGTTTCAGATAGCATGCAGCATTTTCTACTGATGCTAAACCCGTTTCCAGCTGCAATTTTGGTCATTGGAATCGCCTTATATTTTAGAGGACGCCTAGCCTACTGGTTGATGCTTGTTTTCAATGCATTGCTTTCAACTTGGCTATTCGCGAATATCCTTTATTATCGTGAATTTTCAGATTTTTTAACGTTTAACGTGATGAAAGGTTCTGGATCAGTTTCCAACAATCTCGGTAAGAGTTTGCTCGGAATTCTACGTCCTTCAGACTTTATGGTGTATGCTGACGTCGTTTTATTAATCGTCTTGTTAGCATTTCATCTTATTAGAATCGATACACGATATTTTAGATTAAGGTACGCAGGTGTCATTAGTGTCTTTTCAGTTCTTTTATTTGGCGCTAACCTGGCTATGGCTGAAACTAACCGCTCACAACTGTTAACGCGGACATTTGATAGTAACTATATTGTTAAATATCTAGGGATTAACGCCTATGCGGTGTATGACGGTGTTAAAACCACCCAAAACAGTGCTGTAAAGGCAAAAGCCAACAACTCAGATATTAAACCAGTTTTAAAATTTTTAAATAAAAACAAATCAAATTCAGACATTCAATATAAAGGCGTTGCCAATGGTAAGAATGTCTTTGTGATTCATTTGGAAAGTTTGCAACAATTTATTATTGATTATAAGTGGGACGGCCAAGAGGTTACCCCTAATTTAAATAAGATCTATCACTCGAGTGATACGGTCGCTTTCGATAATTTCTTCAATCAAGTTGGACAAGGAAAAACAGCGGATGCTGAACTAATGTTGGAAAACTCTTTGTTTGGATTACCAGAAGGATCTGCGATGGTCACTGATGGAACGACTAATACGTTCCAGGCTGCTCCGGCCATTTTGGATCAAAAGGGCTACACAACTGCTTCGTTTCATGGGGATGTGCCTAGTTTCTGGAACCGTGATAATGCCTATAAATCATTTGGCTACCAGTACTTTATTAGCAAAGCATATTATCCAAAGGTAAAGAATTATGATGCGGGTTACGGAATCAAGGATAAAATCTTCCTAAAGGAATCAACCCATTACATTGAACAATTACCACAACCGTTCTACGCAAAATTAATAACGGTTACTAACCACTATCCATATATCTTGGATAAGGATAATAAGGATATTTCAGGATGGAAAACGGGTGACGACACAGTTGATCCATACGTCCAAACTGCGCGTTACTTAGATGAATCAATTGGTGAATTTTATGATTATCTTGATAAGAGTGGTTTGAAAGATAATAGTATGATTGTGCTGTATGGTGATCATTACGGCATTTCAAATAATCATAAGCCAGCTATTGCAGAAATTACAGGTAAGAAAAAAGTCACCAACTATGATTTGGCAATGTTCCAAAAAGTGCCCTTCATGATTCAAATGCCTGGCTTGAAGGGTGGCATTAACCATACGTATGGTGGTGAAATTGATGTCTTACCAACCATTGAAAATCTATTAGGCATTGATGCTAATCGATATGTTCAGTTTGGCCATGATCTATTAGCACCAAATCGAAAACAAGTCGTTGCCTTTCGAAATGGAGATTTTGTCTCAGACAAGTTTACCAAGTATGGTGGCAAGACCTATGACACGAAAACTGGTAAACAACTAACCAAATTGACGGCAAGTCAAAAGAAAGCCGTTGCTAAAGATCAAAAATATGTAACGACGCAACTTGATTTGTCGGATAAAGTGGTGAATGGTGATTTACTACGATTCTATACGCCAAAGGGCTTTAAGAAAGTTAATAAGAAGGACTTTACCTACAACTTACAGAAGAGTTTGCAGAATTTAAAGAAGGCCCAGTCAAAAAATTCAACCAGCGTGATTAAGAAAAATGATGGGCAAACTACCATTGATGATTTCACAACAGATGCACCAGAATTGAAGGATATTAAAGACTTAGTTTTTCCAAAAGTTAAATAATGAAAATATTAACGGAAGTCGTAACTGTGACGTTTGACTTCCTTTTTTTTCTGCAAATGAAAGCGCTTGTGTTAAAATATAACAGGAAATTATTAATTGAATGTTGAGGAACAATTTGATGGAAGATCGGGTTAATTTTTACCAATTTGATAGAGAAAAATGGAAGAGCTTTTATCCCAACGGACGCGTGGAACTGAGCCAGGAGGGTTTAGACCAAATTAAAGCTTTAAATGACCGAATTTCGCTCGAAGATGTCGATTATATATATTTACCACTAGTGCAACTAGTGAAATTACAATTTTTCCAGTATTTAAAATGGCAAAATGAAAAAACAGATTTTCTGCAAATTAAACAAAGACGCGTACCGTTCATTATTGGCATTTCGGGGCCGGTGGCTGTTGGAAAAAGTACAACTGCAAGATTAATAACGCTACTTTTGCAACGTCTACTTGATAATAAAAAAGTTGAAATGATTACCACTGATGGATTTTTGTTTTCAAATGCAGAATTAAAAAAACGTAATTTGTTGGAGCGAAAAGGATTTCCAGAATCGTATGATATGGAAAAACTATTAACCTTTTTAAATGACGTTAAATCCGGAGTAGATATAGTTAAATCGCCCGTGTATTCTCACGCGACTTATGATATTGTACCAGGCGCGATGCAACGAATTGAACAACCTGATATTTTAATTGTCGAAGGAATTAATACGTTACAATTACCGTCTAATCAGCAATTATATGTCAGTGATTTCTTTGATTTTTCCGTTTACGTTGATGCACAACCGGAATTAATTGAACAATGGTATTTAGAACGTTTTAGTTTGTTACTCAGATCCGCATTTCGTGATCCAACTAATTACTACTACCCATATGCAATTGGTGATCGTGCGGATGCTTTTAAAATGGCTAAGAAAGTTTGGAAAGATATCGATTTAAAAAATCTGGAAGAATTTATTTTACCAACACGTAATCGTGCGGATGTGATTCTTCATAAAACCAAACATCATATTATTAACAAGATCTATTTACGTAAATAGATAATTAAAAAACGAATTCTGAAATAGTTCTCATAGTCATTGACCCGTATTATCAGACCAAGTAGAATGGTAATATTAGAAAAAATAAAGAGGTGGCTTTTTTGGCAAATGTAAACATGGATGCATTTGATAAAATCATTGTTTTAGACTTTGGTAGTCAATATAACCAGTTGATTACGCGTCGAATTCGTGATTTTGGTATCTATTCAGAGTTGTTGTCGCACAAAATTACTGCACAAGAAATAAAAAAGATACATCCTAAAGGGATTATCTTTTCTGGTGGGCCAAACAGTGTTTATGCCCCCGATGCGTTTGATGTGGACAGTGAAATTTTTGAGCTGGGCATTCCCATTTTAGGTATCTGTTATGGGATGCAGTTAATGGCTTATAAACTTGATGGTGGTCAGGTTGAAAATGCTGATAACTCCGAATATGGTCACGCAGATATTGAAGTGACCGACGAAAATGCAGTCATGTTTCAAGGTCTACCAAAAAAACAATATGTTTGGATGAGCCATGGTGATCTTGTGACGAAGGTACCAGATGGCTTTAAGTCTGTGGCTACCAGTGTTAATTGTCCGATCTCTGCAATGGCTGATGATCAGCGAAAATTCTATGGGCTACAATTCCATACTGAAGTGCAAAACACACAGTTTGGCAGTGAGATTCTGAAACACTTTGCATTTGAAGTGTGTGAAGCACGGGCTAATTGGACCATGGATGATTTCATTGATCTCCAAATTGAACACATTCGTCAAACAGTGGGCGATAAAAAAGTGCTGCTTGGTTTATCTGGTGGTGTAGATTCCAGTGTTGTCGGCGTCTTATTACACAAAGCCATTGGCAACCAATTGACTAGTATTTTTGTGGATCATGGCTTATTACGTAAAAATGAAGCTGATCAAGTGATGGACAGTCTTGAAGGTAAATTTGGACTGAATATTATTAAGGTTGATGCCCAAGAACGCTTTTTAAGTAAACTTGAAGGTGTTACAGAGCCAGAACAAAAACGAAAAATTATTGGTAACGAGTTTATTCAAGTGTTTAATGATGAAGCGCAAAAACTCGAGGGTATTGATTTTCTTGCGCAGGGTACGCTGTATACAGATGTGATTGAAAGTGGGACAGATACTGCGCAAACGATCAAATCGCATCACAATGTTGGCGGTTTGCCAGAAGATATGCATTTCGAATTGATCGAACCATTACGTAGTCTTTTTAAAGATGAAGCACGTGAATTAGGTGAGAAATTGGGGATGCCACATGATCTAGTTTGGCGCCAACCATTCCCTGGACCAGGGTTAGGTATTCGTGTCATTGGTGCCATCACGCCAGAAAAACTGGAAATTGTTCGTGATAGTGATGCTATTTTACGCGAAGAATTTAAAAATGCGGGACTAGACGAGACCGTTTGGCAATACTTTACTGTCCTTCCTGGGATTAGGAGTGTTGGTGTAATGGGAGATGGCCGTACTTATGATTACGCCGTGGCAATTCGTGCCGTTACTTCTATCGATGGTATGACAGCCGATTTTGCCCGTGTGCCATGGGAAGTTTTACAAGACGTCTCGGTGCGCATTGTTAATGAAGTTAAACACGTTAATCGCATACTCTATGACGTCACGAGCAAGCCACCTTCGACAATCGAATATGAATAAAATTACAAATTTAACAAAGCCACTCAATGCATGTCATTGAGTGGCTTTGTTGACATCAAGTTAGTCAGTATACAAGCTTAAACTTGACAAGTAAACTTAATCTTGTTTTAATATGTTTAAACCTTTAAACGGAAGCGAATTTATGAAAAAAATATTAATGGTGGAAACAAATGTCAGTCACTATGGCAAGTCGGTAGATCCAACTGGATTATGGCTAGGTGAAGCGACAGAATTTACCGATGAAATGCAAAATAATGGTATTGAGGTCGACTACGTAAGTCCAAAAGGTGGGTTTGTGCCCATCGATCCAAGAAGTATGAAGTATGTCGATACAGATATTATGAAAGTTTATGAGAGTCAAGACTTTATCCAACGTGGCCTTGCAAAAACATTAAAACCTAGTGACATCAACACTGAAGATTATGCAGCTATTTATTATACTGGTGGACACGGCGTCATGTGGGATTTCTTTAATAATCAACAGTTACAAGTAATAACAATGCAAATTTTTAATCAAGGTGGGTATGTGACTTCAGTGTGTCATGGGATAGCTGGATTACTGAATATAAAAAAAGAAAATGGTGACTACCTAATTACCAATAAACATGTCACTGGGTTTACTACAAACGAAGAAATACTGGCTGGAAAAAAACAAATTGTGCCATTCTTAAACAAAGAGGTGGCTGAGGCACACGGTGCACTTTTTGAAAAAAAGCGCGCTTATAAATCTTTTGCGGTTCAAGATGGTCAACTCATTACGGGTCAAAATCCGTTTTCCGTTCGTGAAACCGCACAATTATTAATCCAACAATTGAAATAGGAGGTAATTTAGTGGCACAAAAGACAATGGCACTATTTAAAAAAGGTATACCTGCATTCAATATGATGATTGATCCAAATCGCCAGCAGATTATTGTGATGCTTTGCCGAGGCAACCAGATGACAGTTAATGAAATTACTGATCAACTCGAATTATCACGTCCGGCGGTTTCCCACCATCTGAAACTGTTGTTAGATGCAGGCTTAGTAGTGGTGACAAAACGAGGAACTGAAAGGTACTATACAGCGCATATGGATGATGCATTAGTACTTATGAAAGAATTGACAGCGTCATTAGAAAACGATGTTAATTTTGGAAAGAAAAAAGCCTAGTTAGGCTTTTATTTTAAAACTAAAGGTTTAAATTATTAAACACTTGAACGGAGATAAAATATGACAAATTTACAATTATTTAACCCACTTACTTTACAAAACGGAGTAGTCATTAAAAATCGAATTTATAAACCAGCTATGTCTGAAACAATGGGTGATAAAAATTTTGCACCAACCAAAAAACTAGTGTCACTTTATCGAACTTGGGCACAAGGTGGTACTGGATTGTTAATTACGGGAAACGTGATGATTGACTCTCATGCACGAGGTGAGGTTGGTAATGTCGTTATTGAGAATGATCAAAACATGGAGATGTTAAAGCAATGGGCTTTAGCTGGCAAAATTAATGGAACTCAAACGTGGGTACAGTTGAATCATCCAGGGCGACAATCACCAAAAACAATTAGCAAGCATCCTGTTGCTCCCAGTGAAGTTCCCCTTTCTGGGGAAAATGCTTTTGGTTTCAACAAACCAAGAGCGCTATCGGTAGCTGAAATACATGATATTGTGAATCGTTTTGCGATTGCTGCAGGGGTTGTACAAAGAGCTGGATTTGGTGGTGTAGAAATTCATGCTGCTCATGGGTATTTGTTAAACCAGTTTTTATCGCCATTAGTGAATAGAAGAACTGATGAATATGGTGGTGCTCTTGAAAATCGTATGCGAATTATCAAAGAAATTTATTCAGCTGTTCGACAGCAAGTTGGTGTTAATTTTCCAATTGGATTAAAGATTAATTCCTCTGATTTTGTAGAGGGTGGCTTTACAGAAGAAGATTCTATTGAAGTCATCCATACAATGGCAAATATGGGAGTCGATTTAATTGAAATATCTGGTGGTAATTATGAATCACCAGTGATGCAATCAACTACAAACAAAGGAGCTTTTTTTGTGAATTTTGCAGCTAAAGCAAAAATTGATGTTAATGTACCGGTTGTAGTTACTGGGGGTTTTCATAGTGTTGAGGGGATGACTAAGGCGATTGTAAATAAAGAGGCTGAAATGGTAGGAATGGGCAGAACATTGGCGTTAATTCCAGACTTACCAAATCAAATTATTTCTAATCAATTTTCAAATATTGAGCTAGATCATTTAACTACAGGATTTAAAATGTTAGATAAAAAAGTTGGATCATTAATCGGTTTAAGTTATTATGAACAACAGATGGATCGTATTGCGAATGGTATGAAGCCTAAAAGAACTTCTAACGCTTGGGGGCCGCTGTGGTTTTCGTTAAGAGAACAGGGAATTAATGCTTTTTTACCGAGACGAGCTTAATGAATTTGATTTTAAGTGATTTTAAAAAAACAAAAAACTACGCGAATCCAATCACGTCGTTTTAAAAATGCTTGTTACTGGACTTGAACCAGCGACCTACGCTTTACTAGAGCGTTGCTCTACCAACTGAGCTAAACAAGCATGTAAATAATTATAGCAAAAGAATCGCACAACCGGTAGCCCTGAGACAAATTTTTTTAAATTCTCATTTTTAAAGATTAAAAAAATGAATTCAAAGAAAACGTTATTTTTTTAAAAACCAGTAAATACTGATGTATCAATGCTTAAATGCTGATTAAAAATATTGATTTTAAATAAATTAAAAAAAGATTAGAAATTTTTGTTGACTTTCTAATCTTTTTTCTATAATCTTAAACCCATCAAGAAATTGCGAGTTGCAATTCAGCAGTTTCACGAAATAAACGATGCAATAAAATTTGAAGGAGGAAGTTCACGATGATCATTAAAACAACACAAACAATCAATAGCTTCTCAATTCAAAATTTAGCCTTATTATTAAAAACCAAGGACCTAGTAAATTGATGATTTAAAAAATCAATTTGGTAAGCCCTTATTTATGTTTTTAGTAATGAGGACGATACCAAGAAATAACATCAACCTCATTCATGGAATGAGGTTTTTTTATTGCCTTTGGGAGGTGCGAGACAGCATTATACATAACTGATTTACGCAGATTGGGTTTAGAAATTATTTCAACAATTATTTTGAGGAGTGAAGATTATGAAGAAATTTATGAAAATGGCAACAGTATTGACGGTAGTCGCAACAATTGGCACAACGATGGCAGGGTGTACCTCAGCTAAGACTGAGGGAAACAATCCGGGTAAAACTATTAAGATCGGGGTTAACATGGAACTTTCTGGTAACGCCGGTGCTTATGGCCAAGCTGAAAAGAATGGGATTGCATTGGCAGCCCAAGAAATCAATAAAGATGGCGGAATTAAGGTTGGTAAATCAAAGAAGAAGATTCAAATGATTTATCGAGATAACAAAACAAGTACCTCAGAATCAGCCTCAGTTGTTTCTAAACTGGTCAATAATGATAAAGTAGTTTCAGTCATCGGACCTGCAACTACGAATACTGGTACAGCTGCAATGCCAGCCATCACCAAAGCTAAGGTTCCCGCATTTAGTCCATCAGCATCAGATTACAATTACACATTGCAAAAAGATGGCAAAGTACAACCTTACGTTTTCAGGGCTGAATATCAAAATAACTTCCAAGGTAAGGTTGTTTCTAAATTTGTTAGCAACAACCTAAAAGCTAAAAAAGTTGTGATTTTGGCTGACAAATCAACTGATTATGCCACTGGACTTGCCAAAGAATTTAAGAAGGATTTCTCAGGTACGATTGTTAAAACTGAATACTTCCAATCAGGCGACAAGGATTTCAATGCCACATTGACGCAAATTAAGAATCAAAAATTTGATGCAATCTTTGCTCCAGGTTACTACTCAGAAATCGGGATGATTGTTAAACAAGCTCGCCAAATGGGCATCAAACAACCAATCGTTGGTACAGATGGCATGGCAGATCCTAAATTTGTTAAAATTTCCGGTAAGAGCAACGCCAATGACATTTACTACACCACACCATTCTCAACTAAAGCAGCGGAAAGCGATCCAAAAGCTAGTGCCTTTATTAAAAATTACAAAGCCAAGTACAATGAAGATGCACCAACATTTTCAGCGCTTGGGTACGACACAGTTTATATGATTAAAAGGTCAATTGAATCAGAAAAATCAGCTAACTCAGTTAAAATCGCTAACGGTCTTGCTAAGATCAAAGACTTCCATGGTGTCAGTGGTACAATGACAGTTGATAAGAAACATAATCCACAAAAAACAATTGCGATTGAAGAAATTCAACATGGTACAATTGTGAAAGCAACCAAAATTAAATAAACCGCGGTAAATTAGCTGTTGAGCAAATTTATTGACACGACACCCCCTGTTGTAGTTTACTAAATGCAACTTTGAGGGTGTTTTTTATTTAGGGGTGTCGGGGGGGCTGAAACAATGGACGGGACGGCAACGAAACGATCTTCATTTAGTCTTGGAATTGCTTGGTTTTTTAATGCGTTAGATTTGGGATTATTGACATTTGTTGTCACCGCCATTCAAAAGGATTGGCAACTGACATCCGGTCAAACAAATTGGGTTGGTCTGATTACTTTATTTGGTATTGTCATTGGTGCACTGATATCTGGCCTTTTAGCCGATCAAGTGAATCGTAAAACGATTTTGATTGTGATGATGCTCCTATTTTCAATCAGTACAGGTCTTTGTGCAATCATTGATAATTTTCAGTTGTTTTTGATGCTGCGCTTTTTTAGCGGTATCGGAACTGGTGGTGAATTACCGGTTATTATTACTTTTCTATTTGAGAGTATGACACCTAAATTTCGTAGTAAAGCCGTCATTTTATTAGGCATATTTTGGTCATTAGGATGGTTAGTGGCAACAATAAGTTCCTATCGCATTATTCCGTTGGGTGGTTGGCGACTAGCCTCACTAGTCCCTGCATTAGCATTTTTCTATGCTTTTTATCTGGTAAAAAGTGTTGATGGTGCTACTGGTACGCATGTTAAAAAAGAGCACTTCCTCACACCACTCAATCAAATTTTTAAAAAACCATATATTACACTCACGCTAAAATTATGTATTTGTTGGTTCATGGTGATGTTTGCCTACTGTGGCATTGTTTTTTGGTTTCCGACTTTGATTATGATGAGAGGTCACAGTGCTGTTAACAGTTACTGGTATACATTACTCATCACAATTGTCCAAATTCCCGGTTATTATTTAGCCGCTTGGTTAGTTGAAAAAATAGGTCGTAAAGTGGTGATTAGTATTTTCTCAGTTGGTATCGCAATTGGTGCGATTTTATTTGCGGTCACAACTCAAAAAAACATATTACTGTTTTCTGGTCTATTAGCTTCATTTTTTAGTCTGGGTTCATGGGGCATTATTCAGGTATACACGGCTGAACAGTATCCAGTTTTTTCACGTGCTACAGCAATGGGCTTAGCATGTGGGTTTAGTCAAGTAGGTGGTGCATTAGCAACCATGCTCGTAGGTAATTTAATTAAAATGAATTGGTCGGTGATTATGATCTTTAGTTTATTTTTAGTTGCGTTATTAATTACCAACCTAATTGTGATTAGTTTAAAGGATGACGCAGATCCGCAAAAAGAAGTGTAACCAGTGGTTACACTTCTTTTTTATGATCGATAATCCACAATTTGTAAGTTATCTTCAATGACTTCACTGTCATCAGTTAACGATAAAACTTGATAGTTTTCATTTAACTTGATGGTTAAATGATCACCTAAAAATCGTTGAGAATAATCTTTAACATAGAGGTCACCAATATTTGAGTGAACGACTACGTTATAGTCTTTTTTTGGCATATCTTTACTAATCAGAACTAATTTGAATGCAATTTGTAAGGCAACTAAACCGTGTGGTGAATAAGGACCAACACCATCGTCATAACTAAGCAAAATAACTGGGTTATTAGTTAATTTTGGTTTCATAAATGTCAATGCAGAATCAGTGACAAATAATTCCATTGGGCTGTCTCCTTTTAATTCAATTTACAAGTAGTATAATGATTTCAGGCAAAAAATCCAATCATTAAGCCTGACGCTTTAGTTTACGTCGTCGTTCATAAAATAATACCAGCCGAAAATGGGGTGCAGATTTTGAGCGTTTTGAATGAAAAGTTTCAAATAGCAAATAATATTGAGATTCCCAAAGTGGGATTTGGAACTTGGCAAATTCCGGCAGGACAGACAGCCTACAAAGCTGTTGCAACTGCTTTACAAATGGGGTATCGTCATATCGATACTGCGCAAGCATATGCCAATGAAAGTAGTGTCGGAAACGCCGTTAAAGATTCGAAAATTGATCGTCACGAAGTTTTTGTCACATCAAAATTACCAGCTCAAATTAAAGGCTATAATGCAACACTACAGGCCTTTGATCGAACCATGAAGAATTTAGGGTTAGAGTATCTTGATTTATACTTGATTCACGCCCCTTGGCCATGGTCTGCAATCGGTACTGATCACGATGAACAAAATATTGATGTCTGGCGCGCAATGGAACATTTGTATGAAACTGGACGAGTTAAAGCGATTGGTGTTTCTAATTTCAATGTTCATGATTTAAAAAATCTGATTGAAAATACAGATGTTCAGCCGATGGTTGATCAAATTCAATATTATGTCGGCTATACAGAACCCAAAACGACTAAATTTGCCCAAAAAAATAATATTTTGGTTGAAGCGTATTCACCACTTGCAACTGGTGATCTAGTTCAAAATGAACAAATGAATGCCATTGCTGAACGCTATGGTGTCAGCGTGTCACAATTAGCATTGCGTTTTTGTATCGAAAATGGTGTTTTACCTTTACCGAAAGCCGTTTCAGAGGAACATATTCGTGAAAATGCGCAATTGGATTTTTCAATTACAGCAGAAGATATGAAAATTTTAAATAAATTCGCAGATGTAGCACCAAATCACACGCATAATGCGACACAAGGATAAAATAATCCGTGAAGGAATCTTGATAATATCAAGATTCCTTTTTAAATGAGAAAATTTTAATAATTCAAAAATCCGTAATTATCAATGCTTGTAACCGTTATCATAGGCAATTAAGATGCAAAATAACATTGACTCGACCATCTCGTTATGGTAGTTTATTAGAAAATGATTAGATTACATAATCATATTTTAATTTTAATACATAGGGGATGTAGGTTATGCGTGGAAAGAAATTTCTCAAAACGCTAGGCGTATTAGCGTTAGTCAGCACTTTTGTTTTGTCAGGTTGTAGTTCATCAGCTGCGGGTGGTGGTAACAAGCAAAGTGGAAATACCATTAAATTAGGTGGTAACTTTGAATTATCCGGTTCATCAGCTGCTTATGGATCTGCAATGGAACGTGGGGTTAAATTAGCCGTTGCACAAATTAACAAAGACGGTGGCGTTAAAGTTGGTAGCAAGAAGATGAAGATGAAGTTGGTCGAAAAAGACAACAAATCTGATAATTCTTCAGCCGCCCAAGTTGCCTCTAACTTGACGACCCAAAGCAAAGTTAATGCTGTAATTGGACCAATTACTTCAGGAGCAGGGCTTGCTGCCTTGCCAAACTATACTAAAGCAAAGGTACCTTATATCACACCAGGTGGTACACAAGATTCATTAACGGCACAAAAGAATGGTAAAGTTCAACCATATATGTTCCGTTCATGTTTTGAAGATAGTTATCAAGGTAAAGCTTTAGCTAAGTACGTTTATAACGATTTACATTTGAAGAAAGTTGCTATTTTAGGTGACAAGTCAACAGACTATGCCCAAGGATTGACCAAGGCCTTTAAGAAAGAATTTAAAGGACAAGTTGTTGAAACACAATACTATCAATCTGGTGATAAAGACTTCAACTCTGTTTTGACTAAGATGAAGGGTAAGAACTTTGATGCACTCTTCGTTCCTGGTTACTACTCAGAAGCTGGTTTGATTGT
Source organism: Paucilactobacillus salsurae (assembly GCF_054784995.1). Classification (NCBI taxonomy): domain Bacteria; kingdom Bacillati; phylum Bacillota; class Bacilli; order Lactobacillales; family Lactobacillaceae; genus Paucilactobacillus; species Paucilactobacillus salsurae. Next base: position 235,014 of record NZ_BAAHWX010000002.1, read on the forward strand.
TAAGCAAGCTCGTCAAATGGGTATTAATGCACCAATCGTTGGTGCTGACGGCTTTGCTGATCCTAAGTTAGTTAAGATTGCTGGTAAGTCAAATGCCACAAACCTTTACTACACAACTCACTTCGATGCCAAGGCTAACAAAAATGCTAAAGCAACAGCTTACATGAAAGCATACAAAGCTAAGTATCATGAAGATGCTGGGACATTCGATGCACTTGCTTACGATGCAACTTACATGATTAAAGATGCCATTGAAAATCAAAAGTCTGCGGACTCAACTAAGATTGCAACTGGCTTAAGTAAGTTGAAGAACTTCAAGGGTGTGACTGGAACTATCTCAATGGATAAGATGCACAACCCACAAAAGCAAGTTATCGTTGCTAAGATTGTGAATGGTACTGAAGACAGTGCCACAGCTGTTAAATAACGACTAGTTATTAAATATTAAAGATTAAAAAAGTACACAAAGGGCGGTTCCAAATGATCAACATTATCAACAGGTAAACAATCCAGTTTGTAATGTGATTAAACGTGAGTTCAACCAAACTTTGATGTACTTTTCTTGTTTAAAAGACTAATTAGAAATGGAAGTGGAACATTGTGCATACTTTTTTGCAACAAGTTGTTAATGGCCTGTCACTAGGAAGTATTTATGCGCTACTAGCACTCGGGTACACAATGGTGTATGGCATTATTAAGCTGATTAACTTCGCGCATGGTGATATTTACATGCTGGGTGCCTTTTGGGGTTACTACGTTATTAATCAACTGCATTTTAACTTTTGGCTAGCATTGATTACTTCAATGATCTTTTGTGCCATGGTCGGGGTCGTAATTGAATATTTAGCTTACCGACCACTCAGAAATTCACCAAGAATTGCGGCTTTGATTACTGCGATTGGTGTTTCATTCTTGCTTGAAAATGGGATGGCGTACCTCTTTACTTCAAACGTTCGCGATTTTCCTCAAGCAATGAAGGTTCATACCTATCATATCAGCCAAGTTGGCATTTCAAATATTCAAATTTTAATTTTGGTTGTTTCAATTGTTTTGATGGTATTGCTCCAGTTTATTATTAGAAAAACTAAAATGGGAAAAGCAATGCGGGCTGTATCAGTTGATCCTGATGCCGCACAATTAATTGGAATTAACATTGATCGAACAATTTCATTTACGTTTGCTTTAGGGTCAGCACTAGCTGGTGCAGCTGGTGTTATGATTGGGCTTTATTACAACTCAATTGACCCATTGATGGGAATGACACCTGGTATCAAAGCCTTCGTTGCCGCTGTTTTAGGTGGAATTGGTTTAATTCCTGGTGCTGCTATTGGTGGATTTGTCATTGGTTTCTTGGAAACTTTGATGCAATCCCTTGGCTTTTCAGCGTTCAAAGATGCTGCTGTTTACGCAGTATTGATTCTAATTTTGCTCATCAAACCTGCCGGAATTTTGGGTAGAAAAATAAAAGAGAAAGTGTAGGCGACAAACATGAAAAAAAATCTCAAATACAATTTCGTGTGGCTTGCGATCATGGTTGTTGGCTACATTGTGATTAACGTCTTGGAAGTAGCTGGCGTCATTGATCAGTTCGCCGAGACAACCTTAGTTTTGATTGGTATTAACATTATTTTAGCCACTGGGCTCAATTTAATTATTGGGTTTTCTGGTCAATTTTCACTGGGTCACGCTGGATTTATGGCGATTGGTGCCTATGTCTGTGCTTTGATCACGTCTTCAATGGCAACGCCTTTAGGGATGCTCATTGGGATGCTGGTCGGTGCAGCTGTTTCAGCATTAGTTGCTTTGGCAGTTGGTATTCCAACCCTACGTCTTGATGGTGACTATCTGGCCATTGCCACAATGGGTGTCGCTGAAATTATTCGGATTATCATGAATAACTTGAAAATTACTAATGGACCTGCTGGCCTTTATAACATTCCAATGTTAGCTACTTGGCCTGTTGTCTATGTCTGTGTCTGCATTACGACTTTGATTATTGTTAACTTCATTCACAGTCGAGATGGTCGAGCTGTTATGTCCATTCGTGAAAATGAAATTGCCTCAGAATCAATGGGTGTTAACACAACTAAGTGGAAGGTTATTGCGTTTGTCATTGGTGCAGCAACTGCTGCCATCGGTGGTGCATTACATGCCAACTACATTCAAACAATTGCGCCAACCGATTTTGGTATCATGGAATCCATCAATATTTTGATTATCGTTGTTCTAGGTGGAATTGGTAGTATTACGGGAACATTCGTAGCTGCAGCGGTTCTAGGAATTTTGGATATGGTACTTCAAAACTTTGGAACCCTGCGGATGGTGCTTTATTCATTTGCGTTGATCCTACTAATGGTCTTTAAACCATCAGGATTACTTGGTACGTGGGAATTTTCTGTACGCCAACTCTTTAACCGTTTTGGTAGCAAATCAAAACAAAAGGGGGACGCTTAGATGACTTTACTAGATGTGAAAGAATTAACCAAAAATTTTGGTGGTCTAACAGCAGTTTCCAACGTGACGATGCATCTTAATGATGATGAACTCGTTGCATTAATTGGACCCAATGGTGCCGGAAAGACGACGCTATTTAACCTGTTAACCGGTCAAATTATTCCTTCAGAAGGAACGATTGCATTACAGACTGATAATGGCCTGCAAATTCTCAATAAAGTTAAGCCATATAAAGTCGCACAGGCTGGACTAGCTCGTACTTTTCAAAATATTCGTTTATTTAGTGAAATGACAGTGCTAGATAACGTTCTGATTGCAATGACAGCGAAAAACAAAGAAGGCTTTTTTGAAAGTGTCTTGCGTTTTCCATCTTTTTATAAAAAAGAAGATGCTCTTCGTAAAGAAGCCATCGATTTATTAGCTATTTTCGATATGCAAGATCAAATTGATAATCTCGCCAAAAACCTCCCCTATGGAGCACAACGGCGACTTGAAATTGTCCGGGCTTTAGCAACGAAGCCAAAAATCTTGTTTTTGGATGAACCAGCGGCGGGTATGAATCCTGAAGAAACAGCTGATTTAACTAGTTTGATTCGCAAAATTCAACGCGAATTTCACATTACGGTATTACTGATCGAACATGATATGTCTCTAGTTATGAACATTGCCCAACGCATTTATGTGTTGGAATATGGGCAATTAATTGCTGAGGGTACACCAACTGAAATTCAACAAAACGAACGAGTTATTAAAGCTTATCTAGGGGGTGAATCATAATGTTGTTGAAGGTCGAAGATTTATCTGTCAATTACGGTGTGATTCACGCTGTTAAAAAAGTTAATTTTGAAGTTAATGAGGGTGAAATTGTGTCGCTAATTGGTGCCAATGGTGCCGGAAAAACAACGATTCTCAAGACCATTTCCGGGTTACTTCATCCTGCCGGTGGTAAAATTATCTATGAGGGTAAAGAAATTCAGAAACAAAAATCGCAAAAGACTGTTTCTGGTGGTATTTCTCAAGTGCCTGAAGGACGACACATTTTCCCTGGTTTAACGGTAATGGAAAATCTGCAAATGGGTGCTTTCTTACGAAAAGACCGTGACGGTTTAAAGAAAGACTATGACGCCGTTTTTGAACGTTTTCCAGTTTTGAAAGAACGTAAAAATCAAGATGCTGCCACGCTTTCAGGTGGTGAGCAACAAATGCTCGCCATGGGTCGCGCCTTGATGTCAAAGCCCAAATTATTATTGTTAGATGAACCATCAATGGGATTAGCCCCAATTTTTATTAATGAAATTTTTGATATTATTCAAGAAATTCAAAAACAAGGCACAACGGTTTTGTTAATTGAACAAAATGCATCTAAGGCATTGTCAATTGCAGATCGTGGCTATGTACTAGCTACTGGGAATATCTTAATGACCGGAACTGGTAAAGAACTATTAGCAAATGAAGACGTGCAAAAGGCATATTTGGGAGGTTAACAAATCATGAGCGTAACAGACTTTATGACAACGGATTTAATTACGGTACGACCAACAACACGGGTGACGGATGCCGTTGATTTAATGAAGACGAATAATATTCACCGGTTGCCAGTGATTGATAATGGTAAATTAGTTGGCTTGGTGACAGAAGGTACCATTCAACGTGCATTACCCTCTAAAGCCACTAGTTTATCGGTGTACGAAGCTAATTATTTATTAAACAAGACTACGGTTGAAGACGTGATGGAAAAAGACGTTAAAGTCGTTCAACAGGATGCGGTTTTGGAAGATGCAATTTATGAAATGCGAAAAAACAATATCGGTGTATTGCCAGTAAAAGATGGTGACGAACTTGTCGGAATTATTACGAATAACGACATTTTTGACGCATTCTTGAACATTGCTGGCTACGGGCGCGGCGGTACTAGTGTTTCAATTATTGTTAAAAAGGATTCAGTAGGTGTGATTGCTAAGATTAGTGATGCCTTAGCAAAACAAAACTACAGTATTTTAACAGTAGTTGTAACAGATCGAAAGACAGAAAAGATTGTTGAAGTGCATGTTGATTCAACTAATCGAGATGGGATTAAGTCAACGTTAACTGACGCTGGATTTGATGTTAGATAAGAATAAAATTAAAAGAGCAGATTCTTTCGATCAGAATCTGCTCTTTATTTGTGTCATTTTTATGCAGTGGCATTTTGATTATTTTTTAAGGTCAAAGAAATGATTAACGCAAGTACTGCTAAAGCAAGTGTGAACCACAATCCAAGATGGACACCGTTTGTAAAGGCAATCTGTTGATTACCTGCACTTGTCTTGCTCATTGCTTGTCCAAGTGCCAATAAGCTGGTAGCAACGGCGGTAGATACAGCACCAATGATTTGTTGGAACGTATTCATAATGGTACTGCCATCGCTGGTGGTCATAGGATCTAATGCATTAAGTGCAAAAGTCTGGGAAGGTGACATTGCGAGCGGTGCACCAACCATTAAAATGATGTGAGCTACAATCACGTACCAGATTGGTGAATTAGCTTGCGCGAACATTAGCATCACAATACCAATGATTGAAATCACAAAGCCACTAACTGCCAAAATTTTGACGTTAATCCGTTCATATAGATTACCTGACATGGCTGAAACGATTGCATTCACGACACCACCCGGTAACATCACGATTCCAGTTAACGCAACAGGAATGGCAATTCCTTTTTGCCAAAACATTGGCAAAAGGTACATGCTTGATAGGATAATCCCAAAGTCTAGCATGACTAAAATCGCACCAGTAGTGAAGCGTGGTGATTTAAAAATAGTGAAGTTTAAAATTGGTGTTGAGGTGTGAAGTTGCCGACCAATATAAACCGCAATAATGGCTAGGGCAAAAATCAATAATCCTAAGACGATTGGTGAACCCCAACCTTGAGCACTTGCTAAACTAACAGCAGTCACGAGACTACCAAAACCAACAGTTGATAAAATAATCGACAACCAATCGATAGCTGGTTTAGTAATTTTCATCACATTGGGTAAATACTTAAGCACTAAATAGAGACCAATTAACAAAAACGGAATAAATAGCCAAAAAATAAAATGCCAATTCGAGACACCGATGATGAGTCCAGCTAACGTAGGACCAACTGCAGGGGCAAACATGATAACTAAGCCAATCATACCCATTGCGGCACCTAATTTATGGGGTGGAAAAATTAATGCGGCCACCGTAAATAACAACGGTAAAATTAGTCCGGTTGCAATTCCCTGAATCATTCGGCCAATTAATAAAATTGTAAACGTAGGCGCAACTGCTGAAATTAAAGCCCCCACAATAAAATCAATTAAGGCAAAAATAATTAATTGCCGAGTTGAAAACCAATGTGCTAGCAAACTGGAAAGTGGTAAAACCACCCCAATTACTAACATGTAACCAGTGACCAACCATTGAGCAGTTGCAACACTAACGTTGAGATTAACCATTAAATTCGGCAACGCAATATTAAGTGCAGTTTCACTGAGCATGCCAACAAAACCACCTATTAATAAGCCAAACATGGCTAAAAATGGTTTGTTGACAGAAATAACCGCGTTTTGGTGGTGCGTTGTTGTTTCTTCAATATTTGTATCCATCATAAATAAAACTCCCTTCATATCTATCTTTCTCTTTTAAAATGCCCGACAAGAGATTACACTATCATAAAAAAATTTTTCTCGTAAGTATTTTTTTTAAATAGTGGTTTTTTTGGCGTACACGTGGTACAAATAACATAACCTTAATTAACCTAATTGGAGGATGAATATGAGTGCTAATGAAGCCTTACTGATTGTCGATTACACGAACGATTTTGTTGCTGATAAGGGTGCGCTGACTGTGGGCAAACCCGGACAAATTATTGAACCTCAATTAATTTCGATTGCCAATGAAATTAATCAAAATGGCGGTTGGGTCATTTTACCAACCGATGTGCACGTTCCTAATGATCCGTATCATCCAGAAAGTAAATTATTTCCACCTCACAACGTTGTTAACACGTGGGGCAGACAGTTTTATGGTGAACTACAAGATTGGTTCACAGCCCATCAAAATGACGAACAAGTCTATATGTATGATAAAACCCGCTATAGTGCCTTTGCTGGGACTGATTTAGATTTGCGTTTGCGTGAACGACATGTTGATACACTGCACTTAGTAGGGGTTTGTACCGATATTTGTGTGCTACACACGGCAGTTGATGCGTATAATTTGAACTACAACTTGATTATTCACCAAGGTGCAGTGGCAGCTTTAACAGATGAGGGCAATCAATGGGCACTTGATCATTTTAAAAATGTCCTTGGTGCCACAATTGAAGATTAAAAAAGAATCATGACAAGCAAATTGTCATGATTCTTTCATTTTTAGTACCAATTTAGTACCAAGCAGGTTTTGGTCCATCTGTGTTTGGTTTATTCACACCTAATGAAGCACGAACAGATTCACTTGGATGTTGAACAATGTGACTGACTAAAACACCAATACTCTTGCGGGAAACCTCAGTCCCCTTAAAAGCTTCACCTTTTTGGGTCGTTTCATAGTCAACTTCATCTTTATTAGTCAACCATGCTGGTCGAATTAAGGTATAGTCGAGATCTGAATCTTCCAAAACCTTAGCTGCGGCAGCATAATTTTGTAGATAACCTTGCAAAGTGGCATTATTCCACTTACCAAATTCTCCAGGAACTTCGTCATAAATACCTAAAGTTGAAATCCAAATTAAACGGGTTACTTTCTTGGTATGCATTGCGTTTACAAGAGTTTGGGCCTGTTGTTTAATGTTGGAACCAGCTAAATTGGCATAAACCACATCAATATTGTCAAGAGCACTTTCCAGTTGCGCTTGATCGGTTGTATCGCCTTCGATAACTGATTGACGTGAAGCATCTGAAACTGAAATGCGTCCTGCGTTACGCAGATAATAAGTTAAATGATAATCAGTATTTTCCATTAAATCGGCTTCAGCAAATTGTGCAATTTGGCCGGCAGCACCTAAAATTAAAACATTTGTCATAACAATCACCTTTCTATTCCTTTGTTCAACTGTAACAATAATACTGACAGTTAAAATTTGCAAGGAAAAACACCCGATTCAGCAAAAAGTCTTTTTTTAATGAAGTTAATTTGCTACTCTAATCAGAGGAGTGTAACGATGAAAATTATTTGGACAAACAACACCAATCAAACAATCAATTTAAAGCAATTTTTGCAAAGTAAAAAAATGGGCCATCGTCTAATTTCGGCTATTAATCAAGGAGCGGGGACATTTTTAATTAATGGACAACCAGTTGCTAGTAGTGCGAGTTTGGCTCCACAGGCAAGTGTAACGGTCAAGTTAAACGATGAAAAAGAAGATCCTGCTGTTCACGTCAGTAATCAACCAGTGACAGTGGTCTATGAAGATGCATCATGGCTGGTAGTTAATAAACCGGCAGATTTAAGTACGATTCCTGGACCAACTAATCAAACAGATACGTTGTTAAATCGTGTAAAGGGTTATCTAATCAGCCAAGGAGAAAAAAACCTGCGTCCGCATATGATCACACGCTTAGATCGATTTACATCGGGAATTGTGTTAATTGCCAAGAATAGGTTGGCACAAAGTTTAATTAATGAACAAGTAGAGCAACATACGATGATTAAAAAATATCAGGCTCTGGTTGGCACCGCAGTAGCGATGCAACACGGCCTGATAGATGCTGGTATTCTGCGCGTTTCTGGCCAAATTGCCCGCCAGATTGCCCAAGGTGGCCAAAAGTCGCAGACTGAGTTTTGGTCTCTTGATAGCGGGCAAAACTGGTCGTTGCTAGAAGTGATGCTCCATACTGGTCGCACCCATCAAATTCGCGTTCATTGTGCCCAATTTTTAGCACCGATTATTGGGGATGAACTCTATGGTGGTCAGACAACTTTAATGCAGCGCCAGGCACTACATGCCTATTACTTACAATTTTATGATCCGATTGCAGAGCAAACTCGCCAGTTTACTGTGCCAATTCCTGAAGATATGCAAACAATCATCACAAACAAAAAATGAGATATTTTAAAATATCTCATTTTTTAAATGAAAATTCTGATGATGGCCATTGAAATAACGCCGACAATCGCAATAATCAGCAAACTTTTACTGATGATTGCCGCCAAAAAAGTTGGAATCGCGGCTAAAAAATTTTCCCAGTTAATCATGGGCCATTGGCCAACTTTAAAGGTTAATAAACTTTGAACACAAAGTGCGGTCATGATGGCTACGGGAACAAATGATAAAAATTTAACAAGGACATCAGGCAGACTAAACTGTTTCACCAGTACAAATGGCACAACCCGCGAGAGCCATGTCACCAGACCACAACCTAGAATAACCAATAATGTATAAGTGCTTAGTGCCATTTTTCCACCGCCATTCCACCACCGCAACCAATAATTGCTGCCATTAATAATGCAATTTCCGTATTTAAAAATCGACCCAATACAAACAAAGAAACAGTCACAATCAAAATAACCTCGAGTTGAACGCGCAACTTTCGACGGCGATCGCCAATCATTTGCAGATATAATAAGCCGATAAACATCGCCACGACAGCAAAATCAAGCCCGAGTGCTTGAGGATTGGTAATTAGTTTACCAGCTAAAGCCCCAACAATGCAGGCTAGCCACCAAACTAAATAAGCAATCACATTGGTGGTATTAAACCAACGCGGGGTTAGTTTACCGTGCGTAAAAGCGACTTTATTCATGCCCAGGGCAAATGTTTCATCGGTTAGTAATGTTCCGATGGCGACATTTTGCTTGAAGGATTCATTTTTAAAATACTGAGCCATTGAAGTACTCATTAAAATCATACGTGAGTTGATTAAAAAAGTAGATAATACAATGGCTGAAATTGGACTCGTAGCACTTAACATAGCAGTAATGGCAAATTGCGCAGAGCCGGCATAAACCACTAAACATAAGAGGCTAATGGCCAGTAAATTTAAATGGGCGGTTTGAGCAACTACGCCGTATGCAAAACCAATGCCAATATAGCCAAAAAGTGTTGGCACAACGTCTTTTACGCCACTGGCAAAACTTAAATCATCATTCATGTTGGCGTTCCTCCCATTAGTAGTAATGATAAATAGTTTAGCACAACTCTCATCAAATTTTAATGTCAAACAAAAAAAGATGTTCATTCCTGAACATCTTTTATTAGTTTTTATTTCATTTGCTTAACAGCTTGTTTCAATGCTTGAGATTGATATTCAATCTGAGCTTGTTGTACAATCTTAGCTTGATCTGTTGCTGAGAGTTGTGGGTTTTTCATCATTGCTGCTTTAACTTTGCCTTCCACAAATGCTTTTCCTTGAGCTTGCATTTGTGCTTTGGCACTCTGACTACCCATTTGCTTCTTTAATTTAGCAGCTTGCGCCGTTGTAATTTTGACGTAAGTTTTAGGGTAGTTAAAGGTGTTGGTCCGTTTAATCAACTGATGATTCATATTGGACCATTTAAAGAGTAATTTGTAGAAATTGTTTTTATATACCCAACGTGTTTCAGTGGTCTTAAGTGTCGCTGTTTGCTTATTGGTCCACTTGATTTTATTATGTGTGAACTCATTAGCTTGTGTATGACTAGGTGTCTTTTGGGTTTCTTTATCATTATAAATGAACACGTCATTTTTACCCGAAGTTCCAACTGGTTTATATAAGGCTAACGGCATTTGTTTTGAATTTGATGCACTGTAGATTGTTTTGGTAGTTGTTGTTGTGACTTTATGCATACCGAAGTGATCATGATAGTTAGTCACCATTAAAGTGGTTGAACCAATTAAGATAATCCCTGATATTAAAATGGCCACTATTCTAGACGCTGGCTTAAAGGTGAACATGAATGCCAAAAAGAAGGTAATCGCGCCGATAACTAATAAAATTAAAACCATTAGTCAACACCTCCTTGATCTGCATTAACTTGTCGAGTTGCTTTTTTATTGCTGTTAGAACCCTTTAAGAAAAAGGCAACAACAAAGCCAATCACACTAAAGCCGATAGCAATCCAAAATGCTGCATGATAACCGCTCATAGTTGCATTCATAGCTGCAGTTTTATATGAAAATGGCGTTTGCGTTAACAATGACTTGCTAGGCATATTGTTTTTGGTCACGTTTGTTAAAACAGATACCAAGATGGCTGTACCAACTGAACTAGCCACTTGACGCGTAGTGTTGTTAACGGCTGTCCCGTGTGAAATCATGTCTACTGATAAGGCGTTCATACCAGAAGTTGTGACAGGCATCATGACCATTGAAATACCAAACATCCGAACGGCGTATAAGAAGACAATGTAAATGGTTGGGGTGTCTTTTGTAATCCAAACAAATGGTAAAGTACCAATAGTTAATAAGAACATCCCACAAATTGCCAAGCGTTTGGCACCATATTTATCAAATAAATTTCCAGTGATTGGACTCATTAACCCCATCATTAGCGCGCCGGCTAACAGGGTTAATCCAGAATGAAAGGCTGACATGCCATGCACAATTTGCAAGTACAATGGAATTACCATTTCAACACCAACCATCGCCATTGTAACAATGGAACTTAATGCAGTTGCAATCGAAAATTCGACTGATTTAAAGACTTTAATTTGTAAGAAGGGTTGATCGACTCGTAGCTGACGAATCCCGAATAACACAATCAAAATAGCACCAACTACAATGGTAGCAATGACCACTGGATCATCCCAACCTTTGTCACCGACAGAAGAAAAGCCATACAGCATACTACCAAATCCGGCGGTTGATAAGATCAATGAAATTAAATCTAATTTAGGATGTGACGTCTCAATAACACTCTTCATAAAGAAGAAACTGCCGAGAATGACAATCGCCATAATTGGGACGATCATGCCGAACAAATCTCGCCATGAATAGTTATCAATAATCCAACCAGATAAGGTTGGGCCGAGGGCTGGTGCGAGACCAACCACAATACCGGCCATTCCCATGGCAGCACCACGTTTATTAGCTGGGAAAATTGTTAACATGATTGTTTGCAAGAGTGGCATTGCAATTCCGACACCAATTGCTTGAATAAGGCGGGCAGTCAGCAAAATACCGAAATTAGGTGCAGTCCAAGCAAGCACTGTTCCAATCTCAAAAATACTCATGGCGACAATATAGAGCCACTTAGAATTAAATCTACTACTCAAGTAGGCACTCACAGGAATCATAATGCCATTTACCATTAAGAATCCTGTCGTGAGCCACTGAACAGTAGACGTTGTGATGTCAAAAGCCTTCATTAAAGCAGGAAAGGCAGTTGTTAAAATCGTTTGATTAAGTACCGTACAGAAAACACCAACTAATAATAGAACAATCATCATTGTTCGATTATAGGGTTTTCCGTTAACGTCGATTGCTTTACCGTTCAACGTAAAAAACCTCTTTTCATTTCAATGTATTAATTAAGCATGCGTCTTAATATAGGCCAAAATTTATCCGTTGTCAATAAACTTGACAAAGAAATTAGAAAATATATACTAAATCAAGAAAACATAATAATTTTTACAAATTAAAAGGAGCGAACGTTTTGCCTAAAATAACTAAAGAGATGAAGGGCCTGTTTGGCAAACCGTCATTTCAATTAGGAATTGGTGATTTATCACGTATTTCAGGTGTTTCGCAGAGCCAACTACGTTATTGGGAAAGTAAACACTACATTTCGCCGATTCAAAGTTCAGCAGGAAAAAATCGAAAGTATCAACTATTAACGATTGTTAAAGTAGTAATCATCAAAAAATTTTTGGATGACGGTTTTACATTGCCAGTTGCAGTGCGAAAATCATTGGAACATAAAGAAATGATGGACGTTGTCCGCAAGGTCAATATTGAACGATTCATATCAATGGAAGAAATTGATGGTGATCCAGCTATTAACATGGGACCACTTGAAGATGATCCTGACCACAATGTTTTTGCGATTGTTAAGAATGGCACAACGATTTTGCGACTGATACCAAACAAATAAGCTACCGAATTTTGGTAACTTGTGATAATCTAAGCATGAAGGTATTAAGTACCGGGAATAAACTATCCCGCAAGACGATTAGTCAATGTTGTGATAACGTGTTGCAGTAAATTGAACAAAATTTAAACAGTGCGAGAGCGCTTGATTGTTAACTCACAGAGTTAATAAGAAATCGATCAGAATTACAACCAGTTTTTTGAAACTTCAAATTATTGAATTTCAACTAACCCGGTCACCTTCATAAAGACCTAAGCCGCGGGACTTAGGTCCTTTTTTGAGCAATGATTAAGCAGGTTGGTCAAAGTTGTGCTAGCATTAAGAGTGGTTAAAGGGTTTGTCTAAAGGAGACGGTATTAATGAGTAGTAACCAACTATTAACCATTGACCAACTTGATCAAGAAAATCAAAAAAAAGCGATTTTAGGGTTTATCGATTTTTATGTTCAACTATTTAAAAGAAGCGATTTAGAAATTATGACCAATTTCAAAGTCGGTAATTTAGTGAGCGATATTAATGATGTGCTTGAACGGAATCGCTATTTATCGGGACCACTTTTGGTTCAGGTAAGTATTCATCAATCTTACCAGGAATACTTTGAAATTCTGCAACACTTGAATCAAAAATTTTATGAAACAGGTAATCCGGAAATTGATTGGTCAACATGGGAACAGCAACAACATGATCAATTGGCAGTTTCATAAGGATGTAAATTATTGATATTAGTCAACGTCACCACAATTTTAATTGTTGGTGGCATTGACTTTTTTGATGCCTTTTGACATTCAATTTCACTATTAATGTCATTCTATGTTACAATGTTTAGGACATAAACATCGTGCGGATAAAATATAAATTTAACAGCATCTTGAATCTAATTTTAGATAACGCTGTAAATGAGCAACAACGGTTAACAATTACATAATGCTAAATTATTCGAACGGGTGGAGTATATCTTTTTACAATACATAAAATTAGAAAAGGAAAGAACTGAAACTATGCGCAAATTGAAAATTAGAAACAACGAGGTCGCTTTTTATGCGATGGGTGGCTTAGGCGAAATTGGGAAGAACATGTACTGTGTTCAATTTCAAGATGAAATTATTGTGATTGACTGTGGGGTTTTATTCCCTGAAGATGAATTATTAGGTGTGGACTATGTTATTCAGGACTATTCATACTTAGTAGAAAATCAAGAAAAAATTAAGGCCATTGTCGTGACTCACGGCCACGAAGATCATATTGGTGGATTGCCATTTTTCTTGCAACAAGTTAAAGCACCGATTTATTCAGGACCATTTGCTTTGTCTTTGATTAAGGGCAAGCTTGAAGAAAAACACTTGTTAAGATCGGCAGAATTGCATGAAGTTGATGAAGATACTGTTTTGAAGTTTAAAAAATTATCAGTAACCTTCTTTAGAACCACGCACTCAATTCCAGATACGTTAGGGATTGCTGTTCACACACCACAAGGAACCATTATTCAAACTGGAGATTTCAAGTTTGACTTAACACCAGTTGGTGGCTTACCAGCGCCTAACTTGCAAAAAATGGCTAAATTAGGGGATGATGGTGTTTTACTATTAACCTCTGATAGTACGAATGCCGAACGTCCTGAATTTACTAAATCAGAACAATGGGTTGACGTGCATATTCGCCGTGTGTTCGAACGAATTGATGGGCGAATTATCTTCGCCTCATTTGCGTCAAACGTTTATCGTCTGCGTGAAGCTTCTGATGAAGCGATTAAACAAGGACGTATGATTGCGGTTGTCGGTCGCAGTATGGAAAATGCCATCGCTGCTGGACAGCAGTTGGGCTATTTAAATATTCCTGAGGATTCATTAATTGATCCAAATGAAATCAATTCTTATCCGCCAGAAAAAGTTATGATTATGTGTACCGGTTCGCAAGGTGAGCCAATGGCTGCCCTCAGTCGAATTGCTGCGGGAACGCATCGCCAAATTACGATTCAACCAGGGGACACGGTTGTCTTTTCAAGTAACCCTATTCCTGGTAATACCGTGAGTGTTAACCAATTGATTAACAAATTGGATGAAGCTGGCGCTGATGTCATTCATGGTTATGTGAATAATATCCATACATCTGGTCATGGTGGTCAAATAGATGAAGAATTCATGCTCCGGTTAATGAAACCTAAGTTTTTTGCACCAGTTCATGGTGAATATCGGATGCAAAAAATTCACTCTAAGCTAGCCGAAATGACAGGTGTGCCATTGAGTAATAGTTTTATTTTAGCTAATGGGGATGTCTTGGCCTTAACAAAAGATACTGCGCGTGTGGCTGATCATATCGATGCCGGCGACGTGTATATCGATGGTCGGGATGTTAACGACAGTGTCGGTAATCCTGAAATTCGCGAACGCCGATTGCTCTCTGAAGAAGGTGTTGTAACGGCGATTGCGGTGGTTGATTTGAAAGATCATCAGATTGTAGCAGGCCCAGACATTGTCTCACGTGGCTTCGTATACATGCATGAATCACAAGAATTAATCAAAGCAGCTAATCACGAAGTTTTTTGGGCCATTTTGAATACCTTTAAAAACCGTAAAAAAGTAGATGAACGCTCAATTAATCGAACTATTGTGAGTCGTTTGCAAAAGCTATTATACGCACAAACGGGTCGCCGCCCTGTGATTATTCCGATGGTCACAATTATCAACGGCGACACCAATGAAGCACCACGAAAAGAAGTTAAAGAAGCACAAACTAATTAAATTAAAAACCGAAATTCGATAATGAATTTCGGCTTTTTTATTATTCTGCAACTTGCAATTCAGGATAAACCGTAAAGGATAGATTGAATCGACGATTGATCCAGCTTTTCATGCGTTTGCTACTTGAAAACGACAGGCAATTTTTTTCTAATGCACTTAATTCTTGCTTAACTGCTTTAAGTTCAGCTTGGAAAAGGAATTTATGACGCTGTGGTAAATGATGCAGTAACTGATACACATTCACTAACTTGGCATGTTTAAATTGCCATAAGTACGATTCGTATTTGACTGGATCAATGTTGGCTTCAATAATCTGAACAGCTTGAAGCATATTTAATGCGTCCGGTACGGTGTTCATCGGATGATCATGGTATAAAAAGACAACTCGGTTTATTTTTTGATACAGTTGAGCCAAAAATTCTAACTGACTCGCATGATTTAAGTTAGGCAGAAAGCGGCTTTCTTTGATGAGATTTGTATCGATGAGTAAATTATGAACAGAGGATGGTAACTGATTTTGCAGGAATAATGGCAATAAGTTATCTTTTTGAATATGTGTTTGGTTAGCTGATCTGTATCCGGCAACTGTAACATGTTCAGTTTCTTTTTTAGCAACTAGCTTGGCAATATACTGTGGATATAATCTCTGGTTCGCAGTTAAAAACATAATGAAGTCACCATGAGCCTGTTCAATACCTTGATTATATGAATGATACTGATTTTGTTTCATTCGGTTTTGAATAATGATAGTGGGACGACCGCTTAATTTTTTAAAAGCAACCATTTGGTGATAAGAACGATCAAAAGAATTATTATCGATTAAAATAACTTCGATTTTGGCATATGTTTGTTTTTTTAGGTCGGTAAGTAGGTGCGAGAGAGCAAGTGCATTGTTTTTGACTGGAATGATAACACTGACTGTTTTCATATGATCGGCCCCTTTAACTTTTATTAATATGTCATTATCTTCATCATATTCGCATCTAAATTTGTTGTCTAACGATAAGATTGTCCGAATGTTAAAGATAGGAATTGTGATTTTTTTGTGAAAGCCAGATGTCAATCATTACAAGCGATTTGCCAATGTAAAGATGAAATTAAAGAAGTTTGATTTTTTTATGAATGGCATGTTAACAGTAACTCACACTTTAATTTTGTTAGGGATACCAAAAAATATATTTACAATTCTTTAACTTGATGTATCATAGTACTTGAATAAAAATTGAATAGAAAGGAAGTTTGATCATGGATGGCATTGGTGCACAAAAGAAGCACAAATTGATTGAATATGCGAATGGTCCTTCACTTGAAGAAATTAATGGAACGGTGAAGGTACCAAAAGGAAAGGGGTTTTGGCGCACATTACTTGCTTATTCAGGTCCAGGTGCTTTAGTAGCTGTGGGTTATATGGATCCCGGCAACTGGTCGACCTCAATTACAGGTGGTCAAAATTTTCAGTACTTATTGATGTCAGTAATCCTCTTGTCAAGTTTGATTGCGATGCTCTTGCAATACATGGCAGCTAAACTTGGTATAGTCGAACAAATGGATTTAGCCCAAGCAATTCGTGCACGAACGAGTAAAACGCTTGGGATTGTTCTTTGGATTTTGACGGAATTAGCAATTATGGCAACGGATATTGCCGAAGTTATTGGGGCAGCGATTGCCTTATATTTATTATTTAATATTCCACTAGTTGTTGCTGTATTTATTACAGTCTTTGATGTGTTGTTATTGTTATTATTGACGAAGATTGGTTTTCGTAAAATTGAAGCAATTGTGGTTTGTCTGATATTGGTAATTCTACTAGTATTTGTTTATCAAGTAGCGTTATCAGATCCTGATTGGGGTGGTGTTTTTGCCGGATTAGTACCAACTGGTCAGACATTTGCTTCAACACCCAAAATTGGTGGAGATACACCATTATCTGGAGCACTCGGCATTATTGGTGCAACGGTGATGCCTCATAATTTATACCTCCATTCTGCTATTTCACAAACACGTGAAATTGATCATGATGACGAAGAAGACGTGGCCACTGCAGTCAAGTTCTCAGCTTGGGATTCAAATATTCAGTTAACTTGTGCATTTTTTGTTAACTCACTGCTCTTGATTATGGGTGTTGCTGTGTTTAAATCAGGAGCCGTTAAAGATCCATCGTTCTTTGGTTTGTATCAAGCATTGTCTGATACATCGACTTTAAGCAATGGTACATTAATTGCTGTGGCTCATTCTGGAATTTTGTCAATTTTATTTGCAGTGGCGTTATTAGCTTCCGGTCAAAATTCGACAATTACAGGAACACTTTCAGGTCAAGTCATTATGGAAGGCTTTGTTCACATGAGAATGCCACTGTGGCTACGTCGTTTGGTGACCCGTCTTATTTCGGTGATTCCGGTTTTAATTTGTGTTGTCATGACAAGTGGTAAAAGTGACATTGCTGAACATACAGCGCTGAATAATTTAATGAATAATTCACAAGTGTTCTTAGCATTTGCGTTGCCGTTTTCAATGTTGCCGCTATTGATGATGACCAATAGTAAGGCAGAAATGGGTGAACGGTTTAAAAATTCGTTTCTTGTTAAAGTGTTTGGTTGGCTTTCGGTGATTGCATTGACGATTTTAAATTTGATTGGCTTGCCAGCCGCAATTCAAGGTTTCTTTGGTGCCAAACCTAGTGCAACTGAGATTCAACTGGCTAATGGTATTGCCTACGGATTGATGGTCGCCGTACTTGCATTATTAACCTGGGCAATTGTAGACTTATATCGAGGGAATAAAAGATTAGAATTGCATCAAGCACAAGAAATGAAAGAAGGGTAATCATCGTGGCAATTGAAATTAAACCAAAAGAATTTCATAAAATTTTAGTGGGAGTTGATGATGCACCAGACGCACGTGCAGCCTTTAACTATGCGGTCGATAAGGCAAAACGAGACGGGTCTGAAATTGGGATTGTGTCAGTTCTCGAGACCGGTGACGTTAACGTGTATCAAGCATTGACTAAAGACTATATTCATAGCACACACGAACAACTCGAAGCCCGGGTTAATGAATATGTGGAAGCAGCCATTGCCTACGGGATTGATCCACAAAAAATAACGGCCATCATTGACGAAGGTGCCAAACCGGCTGAACGAATTATTAACCATGTTTTACCTGAATTTCACGCTGATTTACTGGTTGTAGGATCAGTTGGCAAATCGGATAGCCGTAAATTATTTGGTTCTCAAGCGTCATATATGGCCAAAAATGCAGGTATTTCAGTCACAATCATTCGCGATTAATAATGATTAAAAAAACGGATGCTGGTAACTTAAAATTGTTACTAGTATCCGTTTTAAATTGAATAAAAAAAGCATCAGGAAAAGTTGATTTATCAAAAAAAAGATGTATAATTCTATATTGTAATCATTCTAAACTAGTACGTGGAGATGACATGATGAAAAAGCAATCTTCGCTGGCACAACGAATTAATGTTTTACGAGCAAGTGTGATGGGTGCCAATGATGGTATCTTATCGGTTGCTGGTATCGTTGTTGGTGTGGCAGGCGCTAATAGTAACAACTTTGCGATTTTGATTTCTGGCTTAGCCGGAATGCTCGCTGGTACGATTTCAATGGCAATGGGCGAATACGTTTCAGTCAGTACCCAAAAAGATTCACAAAAAATGGCAATTATCACGCAACAAGCGCGATTGAAAGAAAATTATCAAGAAGAGTTTAACATTGTTAAACAGCGGTTTTTAGATCAGGAAATTGCACCTGAATTAGCTCAGGACGCCACTTCTGAATTGATGGGCAAGGATGCATTATCTGCTACCGTCAGGGAACGATATGGATTTAGCATTCATGAATTTACGAGCCCCTATGAAGCGGCTATTGCCTCGATGATTTCCTTTCCAACTGGTTCAATTTTACCGTTGGTTTCGATCACCTTTTTCCCTGAAAAAATTAAGGTCGTTGCAACCATCATTGCCGTAGTCATTGGCTTATCATTAACGGGGTATTTTGCCGCTGTGTTAGGAGATTCTAATCGACGACAATCTGTTTTACGTAATGTGATTGCTGGATTATTAACGATGATTGTTACCTTTTTAATTGGGAGATTATTTGCATAAGTGAGGTCATATTATGGATGTTAGCAAACAAAAAAAACAATCCAAAAAAACACTAGAAGAAAAATTAAACACCTTACGAGCAGGTGTTTTAGGATCTAATGATGGTATTTTAACCGTTGTCGGTGTGCTATTTAGTGTTGCAGCGGCGACTACCAACCAATTTACCATTTTTATTGCTGGATTATCAGATTTATTAGCTTGTGCCTTTTCAATGGCTTCTGGTGAATATGCATCTGTTAGTACGCAAAAAGATACTGAAAAAGCAGCTGTTGCCAAAGAACAGCGGTTATTAAAAACAGATTTTGCCAGTGAAGTAGAAGCTGTGAAGGATTATTATGTTAATGAAGGGGTTTCTGAAGCTACGTCACTAAAAATTGCTAATGATTTATTGGAAAAGAAACCATTAGAAACAGTTGTGAAAATTAAGTATGGGATTGAATTGGGCCATTATTTAAATCCATGGGATGCTGCCTTTTCGTCAATGTTTTCTGCAGCATCAGGAGGTATCTTTCCATTATTTGCCATGACGTTGGCCCCGGCAGGATGGAAAATGTTTGCGACAATTATCGCGGTTACGTTTTCTGTTGGTTTAACCGGATTTATCAGTTCTAAACTTGGAAATGGGCTCGTAAGAACTGCAATTATTCGTAACATTTTGATCGGTTTTTTAACAATGTTTATTCACTATTATGTCGGTCAACTATTCTAATCTCAGAAGTTAGATAAAAAAGAACAATCTCGTCACGAGATTGTTCTTTTTAATGTGATTCAGGATGATCTTGACGGCGATGGCCATCAATATTAAATAACTGCTCATCAAGCCCACGTTGGACCTCTGCTTGAATAGTAACATGATTGATATGGTATTTATCTTTTAACAGATCTTCAATAGTGGTGTAAATAGGCTCAAGGTCGCTAATCAACATATCAGAAACATTGATATGCATGGAAAAAACAATTTGATTTTCATCCATCATCCACGCATGAATATGATGAACAGAAACAATCCCGGGTATTTCACGTAAATCTTGGCAGATCATACTATAGTCAATATTAGGTGATGATTGCATCAAAATTTTGACAGCTTTAACGATAATTGGATAGGCCTCAAAACAAATATAAATTGCGACCAAAATGGTAATTACTGGGTCTACCCAGGTAATCTTAGTAAATGTGATAATTAAGCCGCCAATGATAACACCCACAGACGATAGCGCATCACTTAGTATATGAAGGTAAGTGGCCCTGATATTTAAATTAGAGTGACTGCCAGAACGTAAGAGAATGGCAGAAACAAAATTAGCCAATAGACCTATTACAGCTACCACAAGCATAATTGGGCCGTCAATCGTTTGTGGATGATTCAGTCGTTTAATTGCTTCAACAATCAGGAAAACAGAAATAACGATTAAAAATAGGGCATTCAAAAAAGCGGAAATAATTTCGGCTCTTTTGTAACCGAATGTTGAAGATTGGCTTTCAGGCCTCTTGCCGATTACTTGGGCAACATATCCCATTAAAATTGAGATCGAGTCCCCCAAGTTATGGAAGGCATCTGATAACAGCGCTAAGCTTCCAGATATTAGGCCACCAACGATTTCAAAGATGGTGATGAGTAAATTGAGGATGGTAACCCATGTAAATCGTTTGCCAGAAACTTCAGTTGAGTGCATAAAAATTTCCTTTCTAATGAATCAAAGTGTAAAATTAAATTTAAAAGTAATGCAAAAAATATTTTTAGGCATTCCGAATTCTTAACTGTTATGATATGCTATCGATTATTCGAATGCAATGTGATTTAAAGAAATATTAGTAATATTATCAGACAAAAAAAATTATTGAATTGTTCGAGGTGAAGTTGATGACGCCAATGAAAGAAGATTATTTAAAAATCATTTTTGAATTGGGTGGCGTACAGCGTAAGGTTGCTAATAAAGAAATTGCTTTAAGTTTAGGGGTGGCAGCGGGCTCTGTTACCGAAATGGTCACTAAATTAGTAGAAGAAAAATTGGTGGTTCACGAACCATATGCTGGGATTTCATTAACGGATGCTGGCCTTCAGGTTGCTACACAATTAGTGAGAAAACATCGTTTGTGGGAAGATTTTTTAGTTAACAAATTAAAGTATGATTTACCAGATGTACATCCTGAAGCAGAGGTTTTGGAACATCAAACTAGTGAGCGGCTTATCAATGCCTTAGATGACTTTTTACAACACCCCAAATATTGCCCTCATGGTGGTGTCATTCCAGATAAAAATGGTCATTTTGAAGATATCAGTCATCTCTCATTAGCGCAAGGTGAAGATGGTCAACACGTGATAATTGAGCGGTTTATTGATAATCATGAATTATTGACGTACTTGCACGAAATTGGGCTCAATGTGAATGATAAGGTGAAGATTATTGAACATGTGCCGTTTGAAGGACCAATTCAAATTATCAGACAAGATGACCATCAGCAACTAAACGTTTCTTACAAAGCGGCCCACAATATTTTCATACGAAGTGATAAATCGTAAATAAATCTTTAAATTGATATCATTTTTATTGAATCTATGTTATATTAATTCTTGTAGTTTAGGTAAAAGGTAATTTTGGTCCGATCGTTTCATTGCTTGAAATATCCCCAATTTGCACCGAAACATGAATTACAAATAAATATTGACGTGCAATTTGCACAGGAGGATTTCCAACATGGAACAAGGAACAGTTAAATGGTTTAACGCAGATAAAGGTTTTGGTTTTATTACTCGCGAAGATGGCAACGATGTATTCGTACATTTCTCAGCTATCCAAGGCGACGGTTTCAAGACTCTTGACGAAGGTCAAGCAGTTACTTTCGACGTTGAAGAAAGCGACCGTGGACCACAAGCCGTTAACGTTAACAAACAATAATTAAATCATTCCTTGATTTGGCTTCAGTGAGTATTCACTGAAGCTTTTTTTATTTTTAGTGAAATTCGCCCAAATATGGTTGCCAATTGACCACTTTTTGGTACATAATGTTTCAGATTACATACTGAAGGAGAAAACCGCCATGAGTTCACAAACTAAGGTTATTAATGCCTGCTTATTAGCGGGAAGAATATTAATCGAAAATGGATCAGAAATGTCGCGTGTTTTGGATACAATGCAGCGAATTGCATATAATGCTGGAATTAAATCCCCTCAAATTTTTATGACAGTAACTGGGGTAGTAATGTCTGTTGATAACTATCCAAATGCTCAGGTGGTTAGCATCACACGTCGAACAATTGATTTGCAAAAAGTAACCATGGTGAATTCTCTTTCGCGATCGTTTGCACAAAATCAAATTGATTTAGATGAGTTAATAACAAAACTAGAAACGGTTGATGAAGCTCTTAGTTTTCCAATTTGGCTACGGTTGTTGGCCGCTGCGATGCTTAGTGCAGTTTTATTAATTGTTTTTACAAAAGATTATGTCGACGCGCCTGCCGGTTTCATTGCAGGTGGAATAGGGTATGCCATTTTAAGCTATTTTAATCGATATTTTAAAGTGCAATTTTTAAGTGAATTTATTGCTTCTTTATGTATTGGAATATTAGCGGCCATTTTTGTAGATCTTCATATAGGGGCATCATTTGACAATATTATTATTGGTGCCATTATGCCATTGGTTCCCGGAGTGCCAATCACGAATGCCGTTCGCGATTTAGTTACAGGGAATTTAATCAGCGGTCCAGCAAGAGCATTTGAAGCTTTGCTGTCAACAGTTGCAATTGGTAGTGCGATTGTTTGTGTTTTGAACTTTATATAAGTGATAAGATAATAGGAGAAAAACAATGAATATAATTACACTGTTGTTGCAAGGCGTAATGGCATATGTCGCTACAATTTGCTTTGGTATCATAATGAATATACCCCGCAACTCGTTTAATATTTCGGGATTGATTGGTGCAACGTCATGGGTTTTTTACTGCATAATTTCACAATTGGGTGTTGGAATAGCATTTGGTAATTTATTTGCTGCGTTACTCATTAATATTTTAAGTGTGTATGCTGCCCAATTTAAAAAGTCGCCCATGGTTATTTTTAATATACCGAGTTTAGTGTCCTTTGTCCCGGGGGGGCAGGCCTATCAAATGATTCGAAATTTTGCTATTGGCAATAGTCAATTAGCTTGGTCTTTTTTCGTTCAAGTAGTTGTAATTGCAGGATCGATTGCGATGGGATTTGTTTTAGGCGAATTATACCATCAAATTTCCCAATCAATCCGACGAGTCCTATTGAAACGCCAAATTAAATTTAAATGAGTATGCTATACTAAAAATGATCAAATTTTGGAGGAACAATTATGTATATTGAACAAGATTCTGGGCGGATAAAGCGATTTTTGATTACTGGCATTATTTTTGCGGTGATTATGATCTTGATTATTGCTAATTCTGTGGCATTTCAATTGGCTGATTCGTTATTACAAGGATTTTTTACGTCAACTCAAACACCTCTTAAGACCATGCTAATGTCACTAGTTACTTTTCTAGGTGAACCAAAATTAGCAATTGTATACGTGTTGATAATTGCTTTTTTTCTATGGGGCTTCAAATATAAGATTCCAGCTCTGTGGGCAATTTTAACACTTGGTAGTGGTGACATTGTTGCTTATGTTGTGAAAGATATTGTTAAACGAGCCCGACCAGTTCAACATTTATCTGGTGATGATGGATTCAGTTTTCCTAGTGGTCACGTGTTTGGAATGTTCCTAATCATTGCTATTTTATTTATATTTGTAATCCCAAATATTAAACATCGATTAGGGCGAATTGTTTGCCAGATTTTATTAGTAATTTATTTGATTGTTTTAGCAATCTCAAGGGTATATTTATTTGCTCATTATCCTAGTGATGTTATTGGTGCCATGTTACTTGCGTATACGTGGCTGCAAGTGACTTCCTGGCTGTATGTTTTTCTGGCCCCTATTTTTAAACGGTGGACATTTTTATCTAATTCAATTATTTAAAATCAGAATGGAGCAAAGAAGTATGAATCTTACAAAATCAAGCGAAAAAATACTTTCGGGAGTGTTAGGTGGATTTGCACAATATTTAGGATGGGACAAAACGTTGGTACGCATTGGATACTCAGCTATTACACTTTTTACAGCATTTGTTCCGGGTGTGTTGCTGTATATTGTTGCTGCTATTGTCATGCCGGACGAACAATAATAAAAGGGAACGAGACAGCAGTAGGCTGAGTCGTTTCCTTTTTGATTTGTGATTATTTAAAGTACTGTTTTTAACCATTCCGTTGCCAGTTGAAACCAATGTGCGACATGAGAATTATCTGAATCTGGATTCCATGCCGTCCGCTCGTCAGCAAGTGCCAACCCATGAGGTCCGTGTGCAAAAACATGATATTCATAAGGTACATGATTTTGCGAAAGTGCGTTGACGTACGCAAGTGCATTTTCAGAAGGAACTAACGGATCATCTTCAGTAACCCAAACAAAAGTAGGGACGTTCATTTCAGAAACGTGATGATCAGCAGCCATTTTTTCAGTATCATTGGTCCAACTAGCAATTTTTTTTGAATCGTTTGGAAATCCTAAGTTGAAATCAATTACTGGGTAACCTAAGATTACTGCAGCAGGTTTAATAATTTCCGCATTAGTGTGGCTTAGCGTATTAAGCCACTGACTGCTCCAATAATCATTAAAAAGTGCGACAATGTGTCCGCCTACTGAAAAGCCCATTGTAGCGATTTTTTGTTGATTAATAAACCATTCTTCACTATTGGATTGAATTAATTGAAAGCTGAGTGCTAATTCAATCAAAGGTGCAGGCAGTAGTGGTTCTTTTTCACCCGTAAAACTATACTTAAGAATAAATACCTGGTAACCTGAAGCACTAAAAGCCAACGCAATGCTTTCCGCTTGCTGCTCAGGGATATGGGTATAAGAACCACCAGGTACAAAAATTAGAGCTGGAAGAGCGGTTTGGTGAGCATGAGCATCGGGTTCTTTAATATAACCAGTAAGTGTTGCTGTTGTCGTGTAGTTACTATTTGATAAATTCTGCTGAATAACTTTCATGTTGATACTCCTTAAAAAATTCATTGAGGTTAATTATAGTGCATACAGAATATAAAAAAAATAATTTTAACTTAAAAAAGTTAAGCGTTGTTCACTTTGAAAAATTGAGTTTATTATTTCAAGATGAAAAAATGAAAAAAATGGCAAAAATTTCGTTACCCAATAATCCCGCAGAACGAGCTGTCATTTTTCAACTCTGGATGAATAACCCTTTAATTTACGTTATTTTTCATAAAAATGATCTAATAGGAATGATCGGATTTTATCCCTGGTACGAAAAGGAAGGTATTGTATCGAGTAGTGCTTTGGAATTAGGATACTGCTTACGGCCAGATCAATGGGGCAAACATATTATGCCCGATGCATTGAAAATATTACTACCAGAAGTTCTTTCAAGTACCCATTATTTAAAAATATACGCGCAAACTGAAATAAGCAACATACAATCTTTAAAGGTTTTGAAAAAAATAAACTTTGTGATCGAAAAAAAAGAAGATGGATTGATAATTTTACATTTTTCGAAAATAAAATGATTTTTTAAAAGAATTGGTATAATGGTTGTCGTTTCAAATAGATAGTGTATAATTTACAGGTACATCGAAGAAGAGGTTGCACGACTCATTAGTATTTTTTACTAGATGAATAAGCATCGTAGTAAATTAAAAAGGGTGGCGTGCCGAAATGAATTAAAGCTTATTTCTTTAATTTGTTGGGCTCTAGTTGAACAAGCTAGAGACTGTCGCAGTTGCAGAACTGCGGGGCGCTATCAACGATTTGACCGAATAATTAATGGGGTCTTTTTGTTTAGCGTGATTAAACAAAAAGATCTTTTTTTATGACTAAAATAAAAAATGTTTAATTATAGCGCGACTTGATGAATAAAATATAGGTAGGGGTAAAGTATATGGAAAAAGAGCAAGTGCAAGAGCACCACGACGTTAAGCGATCATTGAAAACAAGACATTTGTCAATGATTGCATTAGGAGGGTCTATTGGAACTGGATTGTTTGTAGCTAGTGGATCTGCAATTTCGACGGCTGGACCTGGTGGAGCCTTAGTTGCCTATATTGGCATCGGTATCATGGTATATTTTTTAATGACGAGTTTAGGTGAAATGGCTACATACATGCCATTGACTGGGTCATTTGCGGCATATTCAACAAAATTTGTGGATCCAGCATTTGGGTTTGCAATGGGGTGGAACTACTGGTTTAACTGGGCTATTACTATTGCTGTTGACGTAACAACTGCTGGTATTGTGATGAATTTTTGGTTACCACATATTCCGGGATGGATATTTAGCGCGATTGCCATGTTGTTTGTTTTTGCAATTAACGCTCTGTCTGTTAGTACGTTTGGGGAAGCTGAATACTGGATGGCAATTATTAAAGTTGTAACTGTTATTATCTTTTTAGCTGTTGGTTTACTAACAATCGTTGGAATTTTAGGCGGATCAGCCATTGGCTTCCATAATCTGACTTTAAAGTCAGCTCCATTTGTTGGTGGAATTCCACCAATTTTAAGTGTTTTTGTAGTTGCTGGATTTTCTTTTCAAGGAACTGAGTTGATTGGTATCACAGCTGGAGAATCAGAAACGCCGGAAAAGAGCATTCCTAAAGCTATTCACTCAACATTCTGGCGAATTTTATTATTTTATATCCTAGCAATTTTTGTCATTGCTTGTGTATTACCTTATACAAGTAAATATTTACTTGGATCATCAGCAACAGACATTGCTATTAGTCCGTTCACATTAGTATTTAAAAGAGCAGGTTTGGCTGCTGCTGCTAGTGTGATGAATGCTGTTATTTTAACGTCTGTCATTTCAGCTGCAAATTCGGGGATGTATGCATCAACAAGAATGCTTTATTCACTTTCACTGGAAGGTTACGCGCCTAAAATATTTGGTATTACCAATGTTCGAGGAATTCCCTTTTTTGCTTTAATTGGAACAACTATTATCGGTGCATTTACATTTTTAACGGGTATCTTCGGACCACAAATTTATCAATTTTTGATTGCAGCTAGCGGATTGACTGGCTTTATTGCTTGGCTCGGAATTGCTATTTCTCATTATCGATTTAGAAAAGCATTCATTAGACAAGGACATTCTCTTTCGGAACTGCATTATAAGGCCGCGCTGTTTCCATTTGGCCCACTATTTGCTTTGTTCTTATGTATACTTGTTATTGTGGGACAAGATCTTGGTGCATTTGCGAAAATGGATTGGCAAGCAATTGGAATTACTTATATGAGTATTCCTTTGTTTGTAATTTTATTTTTATACTACAAAATCAGGTATAAAACACACGTTATTGCACTGGAGGATGTGGATCTAACACCAAGAACCCGCGGAGAAAGCTACGAGCAAAAAAACTAAAACAAGAATGAAAATGGTAGTTGCCAGCCACACAACTATCATTTTTATTTTGTAATACATCAGTAATTTATTTCAGAGCTTCCAGATGGTACAATATTTTTTGGACGTTCAAAGTTAACTCAAGTAGTGGGGGAAATCAAATGATTGTTTTATCAGGAACGATTGGCGCTGGAAAAACCAGTTTTACCAAATTATTAGCTGACCATTTGGGCAGTAAAGCATTTTATGAGTCAGTCGATGACAACGAAATTTTGCCATTGTTTTATCAAGATCCCAAGAAATATGCTTTTCTATTGCAAATTTACTTTTTAAACAAACGATTGGATGAAATAAAACAATCATTTGCTAATGATACAGATGTCCTTGATCGGTCCATTTTTGAGGATTCTTTATTATTTCATTTAAATGCTGACTTAGGCCGCGCGACTGATACAGAAGTATCCATTTATGATTCTCTTTTGAAAAATATGATGGAAGAATTACCCAATGAACCACATCAAAAAGCACCAGACTTGTTGATTCATATTCAAGTGTCATTTGAGACAATGTTAGAAAGAATCAAAAAACGTGGTCGCTCATTTGAACAAATTGAAAATGATCCTAGCTTGTATGAGTATTATCATAATTTAAATCAAAGGTACATGGATTGGTATGATGCGTATGATCAAAGCCCTAAAATGACGATCAATGGGGATGAATTTAATTTCGTCGAAGATGCCAGTGCAGCTGATGCGGTTTTAGCAGCAGTTGATGAGCGACTCAGTGAATTATCAATTCATTAAAAACGCTTGATATAGCACCAATTGATTGTTGACAATTAAAAAACCTGATGATAAAGTTAAATAGTTGTTTTAAAGGTTATTAATTGTCATTTGGAGGATTAGCTCAGTTGGGAGAGCGTCTGCCTTACAAGCAGAGGGTCACAGGTTCGAGCCCTGTATCCTCCATTCCATATTAATATGGAGAATAGAAATAAATAGACATTATATTTGCGGATGTGGCGGAACTGGCAGACGCGCTAGATTTAGGTTCTAGTATCCTTGTGATGTGGGGGTTCGAATCCCTTCATCCGCATAATTAATGCCGACTTAGCTCAGTTGGCAGAGCATCTGTCTTGTAAACAGGGGGTCGGAGGTTCGAATCCTCTAGTCGGCACTGAAAAAAGCTTGTGAACTTATCGTTCACAAGCTTTTTTATTACTTTCATTAAGAAAATATTCAATAAATACCCTAATTTAACCGTGTTTTAGAATTTTTATGCAAAAAGATTCATTTTTTTGTTGATTTTTGTTTAAATATCATTTAAGATGTATTCAACATAAAATAAATGCAAAAATATACACTAATAAAATGAATATTGTGATTAATTTGCATATTTTGTGATATTTATTGAATTTAAATGCATATATAACGGAGGAAATCGCATGGAAAAAATAATTAAGAAAAGTTGGTTAGTCGCTCTAGGATTAGTGATGGTCCTTTCCATTGGATTAGCAGGATGTGGCAACAAGAGTGCCGACAATAGTGTTAAGAAGATTCAAGATAAAAAGACCTTAGTTGTTGGTACAAGTGCTGATTATGCACCATTTGAATTTCCAATTGTCAAAGATGGTAAAAAACAAATTACTGGGTATGATATGCTGATCGCGCAAAAAATTGCCGATGAGATGGGTGTTAAATTGAAAATTGAAAACACAGAATTCTCATCACTTATATCTGATTTAAAAGGTAACAAAGTAGATCTGATTCTTTCTGGAATGACATCTACGCCAGAACGAAAGAAACAAGTATCATTTTCAAAGAGCTATTACACTGTTAAGAATTATCTGTTAGTTAAGAAATCGGATGCTAACAAATATAACACGATTGCTTCCACCAAGGGGATGCAAATTGGTGCGCAACAATCTTCAACTCAAGAACAAATTGCCAAAAAGCAAACGAAAGGTAATATTGTTACTGAAGGAATGGTAACTAGTCTCACCACCGAATTGCAAGCAGGGAAATTGGATGGCGTGGTAGTTGAAAGTGAAATTGCAGATAACTACCTCAAAACCTATCCAGATAAGTACGCCATTGCTAAAGTTAAGTTAAATACACCTAAATCACAAAGTTACATTAACGTTGCTGGACGTAAAGGTGATAAGAAGTTGATGAAGAAAGTTAATAAGACAATTGAAAAGCTACAAAAGAGTGGAGAGATGGATAAGTTGCTCAACAAAGCAGAAAATATTCAAGTTAAATATGGTACTGCAAAATAAAAGAGGTTGTTAGATGTTTGATTTTTTAGGAAAATACTACCCACTATTTCTTGATGGTACGGCATTAACGATTATTATTTCGATTATCGGTGTGTTTTTAGGAATTGTGCTGGGACTATTAATTGTGATGTTGCGATTGTCAAAGGTTTCCCTTTTTCAATGGATTGCACGTCTCTACATTGCTATTGTCCGTGGTACACCGTCGATGATCCAAGTTATGCTGATTTATTATACGTTATCTAAGGTATTACCAATTCCTCAAATTCAGCTATTAGGGTCTGGGCTGGATCGTACGATTCCAGGTGCGTTAGCCTTGGGAATTAATTCAGGAGCGTATACAGCAGAAATCTTTAGATCCGGAATTATTTCGATTGCCGATGGTCAAACAGAAGCTGGTCTATCCCTTGGGTTAAGTCGTCGTCAGGCTATGTTTTCGATTATTCTACCGCAAGCTGTGCGTAATATTTTACCAGCGTTAGGAAACGAATTCATTACCCTGATTAAGGAATCCTCCGTACTATTCTATATTGGAGTGCAAGAGGTTACTGCTCAGGCACTTGGAGTAGGAGGTACCTTGTATGATTTCGTACCGCCGCTGCTGGTAGCTGGTGTTATCTACTTGGTCTTAACGCAAATATTATCGTTCATCATGCAAAGTTTTGAGACGAGAATGAATGCCAAATATGCTCATTAAAAAGAAGCCTAATTAATGTTAACTTAGCATTAGTTAGGCTTTTTAGTATGAAAACTATTGACAGGTAATTTATAGTACATTATCATTATTAAGTCAGGTAATTACTTGGCATAACCGAATAGTTTAATTGCGGAAGTAGTTCAGTGGTAGAACATCACCTTGCCATGGTGGGGGTCGCGGGTTCGAATCCCGTCTTCCGCTTTTATTATGCACCCATAGCGCAACTGGATAGAGTGTCTGACTACGAATCAGAAGGTTGTAGGTTCGACTCCTACTGGGTGCATTTTTTATTTTCGGGAATTAGCTCAGCTTGGTAGAGCACAGCGTTCGGGACGCTGAGGTCGCACGTTCGAATCGTGTATTCCCGATAGTTGTTGATGTCAAAAAAAGACTGCCTTAAAGGCAGCCTTTTTTGTCTATTCAGGGTCAGTGGCAACCAGGCCACCGGCTAAATTATCCATATTTGGTTTATCTGTTGTCACAATTAACTGTTCATTAACAAAGGCATTCAGACCTAAGGCACTCATTTCGCGACCGTAACCTGAAGTTTTAATACCACCAAATGGTAGTTCTGGAAGAGTAACCATAAAGTTATTTACAAATACCATTCCGGTTTCAATTTGACTCGCAACATCTTCACCCCGTTGCACGTCCTTAGAAAAGACGATTCCACCAAGGCCAAGATCGGAATCATTAGCTAAATCAATTGCTTCTTGATCACTATTAACCTTGTAAACTTGTGCAACTGGTCCAAACATTTCTTTTGAATATGCAGGATTATCAGGCTTCACGTCGGTTAAAATAGTTGGCTGGAAAAATTGACCTGGTAAGTCGATTGGTTCATTGCCATAGTATAAGTTGGCACCGTTGGCGATAGCTTCATCAACTTGTTTTTGCAGTTTGTCCTTTGCCTTTTGAGAGTTCATTGGGGCAAGGGTTGTTTCATTGGCCATTGGGTCACCAGGTTTAACATTGGCAAAATTTTCTTTTAATTTTGCCAAAAATTCGTCATATAAATTAGCGGACACAATGAAACGTTTTGACGAAGTACATACTTGACCTGCATTGTAAAGACGCGCACGCCAGGCAATTTCGGTAACAGCATCAATATCAGCATCATCTAAAACGACAAATGCATCTGTTCCACCAAGTTCCATTGTGCTCTTTTTAAGATTAGCACCGGCTTCCTTAGCAACGCTCTTACCACCGCGTTCGGAACCAGTCAAAGCAACACCTTGGACACGTTTGTCAGCAATCACATCTGATACTTGATCATAATTTAGGAATAAGTTGGTTAAACTAGCATCAGGTGCACTTGATAACTTAACGATTTTTTCGAATGCTAAAGCACTACCAGGTGTAATGGCAGCATGTTTCAAAATCATAGGATTTCCAGCCATAAAGTTAGGTGCAAAAACACGCATGATTTGGTAGTAAGGGAAATTCCATGGTTCAACCATCATCAAAACACCTAATGGATGTTTTTTAATCTGAGCAGTCCCAGTAGCCATTGTATCTAATTTAGTGGGCTGGAGTAGGTCTGCACTGTGATCGGCAAAATAATCGGCAATCATTGCACACAATTCAACTTCACCAAGCGCTTCACGATAAAGCTTTCCCATGTCCGTAACCATGGTTTTGGCAAGGTCTTCATTATTTTCACGCATTAATCTAGCAATATCATGCAACTGATCTTTTCGAGTTGCTGGTGCTTCAGATTCCCATTGCTTAAACAACTTGTGCGCATTTTGTAATGTTGCTTCAATTTCATTAGCTGTAGCGTCATCATATTCTTTAACAACTTCATTCGTATATGGATTTACTGTTTTGTATGCCATTGTTTTACCTCCAAATGTAATTTCACAAGTTTCAATTAAAAAAATAATAACTAATCAAGCGCTTTCATTATGCAACGTTATTGCATTTGTGTCAACAAATTAGTTTTTATATATGTTTTTTAATGATTGATTGTGAAAAAACAATGTGAAAAACATTGACTTGATTAATCATTCAAGATGAAGAATGTTAAAATAAAAAATAACTCGAAACAAAGATGAAAATATTTAGTTTTAGAATCCCTGAAATAATAATGCTGAGTCTTTGTTGATGATAGAAACTATTATTTAAGAGCAACTAATAACGTTCATTGTCAAGGGTTGACATTCAACTTAAGTTAGCATAATCTGATAAATGGTTCATGACATTAACCTTATTTTTTAATTCATGACATTAACTATTTTTGAATGAAAATTCAATTTTTATAGAATGGAGGATCATAATGCTTCAAAATATCTGGAGTGCAAAGAGCAAGCGCATTTCGTATGTTGTGCTTGCTTGCTTAATTCCTGCGGTTTTGTTAATTGCTATTTTTAATTTTATTCAATATGAGCAAAAATCCGCAACTAAGAACGTTCCAGTAGCAGTGGTTAATAAGGACCAAGCTGCAGTCAGTAATGGAAAAACAATTAATGTTGGTAAACAGGTGGTTTCAACATTAAAAAAAGATCATCAAGTAAATTGGGAATTTGTAAGTGAAAAAACAGCAAAAAAACAATTAGCTAGTGGTCAGGCATATTTAGAAATTGAATTGCCAAAAGATTTTTCCAAAAATGCAGGAACGGTATTGGATAAGAATCCCAAAGTGAGTTTGATTAAGCTTCATAAATCACCTCGTGATAACTTCTTATCTTCAATGGTGACAACCACAGTCGCAGATACTGTTCAGGCTAAAGTCAAAACAGATTTACAAAAAGCTTACAGTGAAACATTATTATCTGGCCTGAAAAAGCTCGGTGATGGTACCAAGCAAGCCGCTACCGGGACAACAACATTAGATAAAGGAATGTTGCAATTAAAAGATGGTAATGAGCAGGTTGCTCGTAATTTAAATGTCTTAGCCACCAAAATGGTAACTTTTGATGCTGGTACTAAGACGTTAGACAGTGGGTTAAACACTTATAAAAGTGGTGTTGATTCATTGGTCAGTGCTAATCAGCAAATGAATGCTGGCTTGACTGAATTACAAGCAAAGGCTCAGCCACTTGTCAGCGGAACTTCACAGTTAGCAACTGGTTCAAAATCACTTGCTGACGGCGTTAATCAGTATACAAACGGTGTTTCAGATATGAATGCCGCTAACCAAAAAGTACTCGGTGGGTTAACGACAATGAATCAAAGTACCGGAAGTCTAGGCGACGGCACGACAGCACTAGCTGCCGGCTCACAAAGCTTAGCTCAAGGAATTCACAATTTTCGCTATGGTATTGATGATGGGAATCCTGATGATGTCGGTCTTGACGCCGGTATTCAACAAATTAAAGCCGGTGTATCTGCTAACGATAAGATCATCGCCAGTGTTTCAGATATGACTAAATTGATGAAACAAGCACAAACCGATACGACGCAGGTACAAACTGATATGAATAACCTTCAAAGTGGGTTAGATACACTAAATAGTATGTTGCCACTCTTAAGCAAGGTACAACAAATGAAGGGTCAATTAGGAATATTGAATTTTATTCCTAACTCAGACGCAGTCAAAAGTAAACAGACTGATGCCAATTCAAAGGCTAAAGCTGTTTTGGATGCTGTTAATGCGTTACCTGCAGACACGCCTAACTTGGCTGACTTGAAAACAAAAGCTCAGGCTAGTGTGACCTCAACTTCAACCTTAGGGTCAACGGCTGTAACTGAAGCAAATGCCTTGCAAACAGTTAAAACGCAAGCAAATGATGCATTGAGCGGCTTTACGTTAGACCAGGATACTGCACAAGGAATGATTGACGATTTGCAGAATTTACAAACTGAATCAACCAATCTTTTGAATGAAACAACACCGTTACTTTCAGACGATACAATCAATGAGTTAAATAGTGTTGCCAGCAGTACACAAGATCTAAAAGATGGCTTAGATCATCTACAATTGGTAGCTGATACGAATCTTGATAAATTAAGTGACGGTGCTAACCAGGTTGCTGATGGTAATGCCCAACTGGCAGATCAAACACCTTCGCTAATTGATGGGATCAAACAACTGTTTACAGGTGAGAGCCAAATTGTTTCAGGTGGTAAGCAACTAGAAGCCAACAAAGCAGCGTTGCAATCAGGTGCTAACCAAGTGGCCAGTGGTAACAAGCAATTGTCTGACTCAGCTCCTGCATTAATTGGTGGTGTGGCCCAATTGGTTAGTGGTTCAAATCAAATCACACAAGGTGGCAGTCAATTGAAATCAGGTGGTAATCAATTAGTTAGTGGCTCTCGTCAAATTTCAGATGGCTCCAGCCAAATTAAGAGTGGTACTTCTCAATTAGCTGATGGTTCTGATCAAGTGCAAGCTGGATTAGTTACTGCGACTGATGGTGTGACAACATTGAATACTAAACTAGTTGATGGTGCACAACAAATTGGGGATGTGAATGCCGGAACTGGCAACGTCAACCATTTTGCGACACCTGTAAGTAGTCGTGAAAAAGATGTAGCTGCAAATGAAAACTTGAAGAACGTCTTTGCACCATTGGTACTAGCATTTGCACTATTCATCGGTGCAGTTGTCACACAGTTAGGATTATTTATTCCAAACAAAAAACAAGCTGCACTCAAGGATGAACCTCTAGCAGCAATCGCCACGACAGCATTAGTACAATCGTTGATTGCCTTAGTCGTGGTTGGGGTGATGGGTGTCACTGTTCAAAATTGGTTAGGATTAGCATTCTTTACCATTGTGACATCAGCATTGTTCACAGGAATTTGTATGATTTTGTATCATATGTTTGGCCGTGTCGGCGTCTTGTTTGCAGTGTTATTGGCACTCTTACAAATTGTGATTACAGGCCAGGTCTTTCCAAATGCAATGTTATCTGGTTTCTATCAAAGCGTAGCATCTGTGTTACCAATGACATATGCTATTCACGGTTTTGATAAATTAATCAACGGTGCTAGTTACAGTGCTATTTTGATGATTGTTGCAATGACCGCCTTTACCGCAATTCTTGGCGGTATCGCTTACGTATTAGATTTAATTGCAAACCGCTCCACTGATAACAAAGAAAAAGAATAAACTATTTTCAAAGTAATCGAGGATCAAACTGTTAAAGTTTGGTCCTTTTGTTGTATGATGGATGTACTGGTTGAAGTGAAATGTTTGCAATATTTATGAGAGTTTGTATAATATTAGTCAACATTAGTCAAAGAATGGAGATCACGCAATGGAAAGTCAGAATATCTCAGACATTATTGAACAGTATTTAAAGAGTATTTTGGCTGATTCAGAACAAGTCGAAATTCGCCGATCAGAAATTGCTGATTTGTTTGATGTCGTGCCATCACAGATTAATTATGTGATCAAGACGCGCTTTACGATCCAAAATGGTTATGTTGTGGAAAGTAAGCGTGGTGGTGGTGGTTATATTAGAATCGAGCGAGTCAATTTACTTGATGATGTTGATGTATTAAATACATTAATTCAGGTTATCGGTGATTCAATCAGCCAACGAGATGCAATTTCTATTATTCAGACACTTTATGATGAAGAAGTTATTACGCGTCGTGAAGCGGACTTAATGGCCGTCATGATTGATAAAAAAACACTAGCAATCAAGGATCGCCAACTAGAAAACGCATTGCGTGCTCATGTGTTAGTTTCCTTGTTAAACCGGTTACGCTTTGAAAGCTGAGAAAGAGGGGATTTCCAATGGATAACCTATTTACACCAAGTGCCAAAAATGTGTTGGTATTAGCTCAGGAACAAGCAAAGTACTTTAAACATCAAGCCATTGGTACCGAACATTTGTTGCTAGCTTTAAGTATTGAAGAAAATGGGATTGCCAATAAAGTATTACGTCAATTTTCAATTACTGAAGATGACATTCGTGAAGAAATCGAAAGATTCACAGGCTATGGAACACTTAAAAATGCTGACAAGGATACCTATTTACCGTATTCACCAAAGGCAAAAGAAGTTCTATCAATTGCTGGTGATGAGGCAAAACGTTTGGGAGCGATTAAAATTGGCACTGAGCACTTGTTATTAGCACTCCTTTCAGACGAAAGTGTGCTGTCATCGCGCATTTTGTTAAGTTTAAACGTTGATTTAAATCAAGCACGTAAAGTGGTTATGCGTCGTTTGGGAATCACTGAAACACCTAAAAAGCGCCAAGCAAACCGAGGTAAACAGCAACAAGTTGAAGGTACTCCAACACTCGATTCATTAGCACGGGACTTAACTCAAAGTGCTCGTGAAAATAAAATGGACCCAGTGGTGGGTCGTAATCAAGAAGTTCGTCGAGTGATTCAAATTTTAAGTCGACGCACTAAAAATAATCCTGTTCTTGTTGGCGAACCGGGTGTTGGTAAGACCGCAATTGCAGAGGGCCTTGCACAAAGAATTGTGGCTGGAGACGTTCCAGATGATCTTGCCCAAAAACGTCTGATGATGCTTGATATGGGTTCATTAGTTGCCGGAACCAAGTATCGCGGTGAATTTGAAGATCGTCTAAAAAAGGTGATTGATGAAATTTATAACGATGGCCAAGTGATTTTATTTATTGATGAATTACACACGTTGATAGGTGCTGGTGGTGCTGAAGGGGCTATTGACGCATCAAACATCTTAAAGCCTGCGTTAGCTCGAGGTGAATTGCAAACAATTGGTGCTACCACGTTAGATGAATATCAAAAGTATATTGAATCTGATGCTGCACTCGAACGGCGATTTGCAACTGTTCAAGTTAATGAACCTACTCAAGATGAATCAATTGAAATTCTAAAAGGTTTAAAACCTCGTTATGAAGAACACCACCATGTTGAAATAACTGATGCCGCAATTGAAGCAGCAGTCAAATTATCCACGCGCTATATTAGTGATCGTTTCTTGCCTGATAAAGCCATCGATTTGATGGATGAAGCGG
This sequence comes from Paucilactobacillus salsurae, assembly GCF_054784995.1. NCBI lineage: Bacteria > Bacillati > Bacillota > Bacilli > Lactobacillales > Lactobacillaceae > Paucilactobacillus > Paucilactobacillus salsurae. The sequence continues at coordinate 272,631 of NZ_BAAHWX010000002.1, forward strand.
CTGCAAAAGTTCGTATTGATGCACAAGACAAGAAATCACCCAAGTCAACACAATTGACTAAGCTAGAAGACCTTAGGACACGTAAAGAGCAGGCAATTGAGAACCAAAACTTTGATGAAGCTGCCCAATTACGTGATGAAGAATTAAAACTAAAAGAACGCATTGATAAAAAGAATGCCAAAAAACAACAGCAAAATGAAGGCTATAGTTTAAAAGTTAGTGATGAAGACGTAGCCCAAGTGGTTGCTGAATGGACTGGTGTGCCACTCACACAATTACGGAAGACAGAAAGTGATCGATTAGTTAACTTAGAAAAGATCCTTCATCGTCGGGTTGTAGGCCAATCTGAAGCGGTCTCAGCAGTTGCTCGTGCGATTCGACGGGCGCGAAGTGGGTTGAAAGATCCTAATCGTCCAATTGGTTCGTTTATGTTCTTGGGGCCAACCGGTGTTGGAAAGACTGAATTAGCAAAAGCATTGGCTGAAGCGATGTTTGGCTCTGAAGATAATATGATTCGTGTTGATATGTCTGAGTATATGGAAAAATACAGTACAAGTCGCTTAATCGGTGCCGCTCCTGGCTATGTCGGATATGATGAGGGTGGACAGTTAACCGAAAAGGTCAGACAACATCCTTATTCAGTTGTCTTGCTAGATGAAGCTGAAAAAGCCCATCCAGATGTCTTTAACCTGTTATTGCAAGTGTTAGATGATGGCTATTTGACAGATGCCAAAGGCCGCCATGTTGATTTTCGCAATACAATTTTAATTATGACATCTAACCTGGGTGCAACAACATTGCGTGATGAAAAAGAAGTTGGATTTGGTGCCAAGAGTCCTATGAACGACTACAATGCAATGTCTGGTGCAATTAAAGAACAGTTGAAATTGCACTTCCGACCAGAATTTTTGAATCGAATTGATGAAACAGTTATTTTCCATTCGCTTAATAAGGAAGAATTACACGAAATTGTGAAGTTGATGACTAAGCAAATTGTGACACGTGTTGAGGAACAGGGAATCAACTTAAAAATCACTGCTGCAGCAATTGATGTTGTTGCCAAAGCTGGTTTTGATCCTGAATATGGTGCACGACCAATTCGTCGAGCATTACAAACCGAAATTGAAGACCGACTTAGTGAAGCAATGTTATCAGGATTAATCAAGGTTCAAGACGAGGTTACCATTGGTGCCAAAGCTGGCTCGATTACCATTAAGGTAGCAGACGATACTAAAAAGATGCACGAAATTACAGTTTCTAACTAACTTAGTTTAAGTACCATTGTTGATGAATCGGCATCAGCAATGGTACTTTTTTTGTTGAAAGTGTAATTAAAACTTGTCAAAAGTCACATTTCAGGTGATAATCAGTTTGTTAAGAAAAAAACAAGCGTGAGTTAGGGGCATAATAGATGAAACGTGCAGAACAACTTGAGAAGACAAGAACAGCAATTTTGACGACAGCCAGAAAACAATTTTTAAAAAAGGGTTATCAAGGGACATCAACCAGAGATATTGCTAGTGAGATAGGAATTACACAACCAGCACTCTATCATCATTTCAGCGATAAAGAAGTTATTTTTTTGGAAGTAATTTCTCAAGTCGGTGGCGAAGTCAGAAATGGGATCAATAAAGTTATGCGCAAGAATGACTTATTACCAATTGACCGATTAACACAGATTACACAAGTTCTTACTAAAATTCATACCAATAACGTTTTCACGTTAATTCATGGTAGTTTTAAAGATTTAAAGCCCGGTAATCAACGTAAACTGGCCATGATTTTTAAAATGGACTACGTTGACCCTATTGCTAGCTACTTCAAGTTACCAGAAGTTAATTTAAAGGCTGAAATTTTACCTGGCGAAGCAGCTGAATTCTTTATTTCTAGTCTTAGTCCGATTTTTACCAGCTTCCATCGCATTGGCGGTGACTCATTATCAGATGTTGATCAGACTAAATTACTGTTGAAATTTATTATGTATGGCATCGCTAAAGAAAACTAAATCATAATGTGACTTCGTTACACTTGACTTATACGATAAAAAATTATAGTATATTATGCGTATGTAACAGTAAGTTCATTTGAGTCGTGTGATCTATTGTCCACGCGATTCTTCATAAAAACCAAAAACACAAATTGCTGTTTTTGGATTTTTTTTGCCCAAAAGTTGAGATTTTTAGCATTTGTAACACAAATGTAATATTTAAACTTTTGAGATGATCTTACAAGTATAATAGAGAGGTGAACAGCTTGGCCGGACATTTAGTAAAGTACGGAAAACACCGTACTCGTCGTAGTTACTCACGGATTAAAGAAGTTCTTGATTTGCCAAACCTGATTGAAATCCAAAGTGATTCTTACCAATGGTTTTTGGATGAAGGTTTGCGTGAAATGTTTGATGACATTATGCCAATTGATGACTTTCAAGGAAATCTTTCGTTAGAGTTTGTTGATTATCAATTATTGGAACCCAAATACACAGTGGATGAGGCGCGTGAACATGACGCCAATTATTCAGCACCTTTGTATGTGACCCTTCGGTTAACGAACCATGAAACTGGTGAAATTAAGTCACAAGATGTGTTCTTTGGTGATTTTCCATTAATGACTGACCAAGGAACCTTCATTATTAATGGGGCAGAACGAGTTATTGTTTCTCAATTAGTTCGTTCACCTGGTATTTACTTCAATGAAGAAGTTGATAAAAACGGTCGTACTAACTATGGTGCCACATTTATTCCTAATCGTGGTGCATGGTTGGAATACGAAACCGATGCTAAAGACATTGCCTATGTACGAATTGATCGTACTAGAAAAGTGCCATTGTCTGAATTAATTCGCGCCCTTGGTTTTGGCTCAGATGATGAAATTATTGATATGTTTGGTCAAAGTGAGTCATTAGCACTTACTTTAGATAAAGATATTCACAAAAACACAGAAGACTCTCGTGTTGAAGAATCATTAAAAGATATTTACGAACGTTTGCGTCCTGGTGAACCTAAAACAGCGGATTCATCAAGAAGTCTTTTAACTGCGCGCTTTTTTGATCCTAAACGTTACGACATGGCACCAGTGGGTCGTTACAAGACCAATAAGAAGCTCAATTTAAAGACGCGTTTGTTGAACCAAACTTTAGCTGAAACATTAGCTGATCCAGATACTGGTGAAGTGGTTGCTCAAAAAGGTGACACAATTACCAAAGAAGTCATGCATGATCTGGCACCGTATCTTGATCGCGAAGACTTTAAGACAATCACTTACAGTCCTTCTGAAGAGGCCGTTGTGACTGAACCAGTGATCTTACAAAAGATTATGGTTTATTCAAAGGTTGATCCTGAACGCGAAGTGCCAATGATTGGTAATGGTCATATTGACCTTAAGTTAAAACATATCCAACCAGCTGACATTTTAGCTTCAATGAATTATTTCTTTAATTTACAAGAAGGCATTGGCGTTACCGATGATATTGATCATTTGGGTAACCGTCGTATCCGTTCAGTTGGTGAATTATTGCAAAATCAATTTAGAATTGGCTTGTCACGAATGGAACGTGTTGTTCGTGAAAGAATGTCAATTCAAGACTCTGCAACAGTCACACCACAACAATTAATTAATATTCGTCCCGTAGTGGCATCAATCAAAGAATTCTTTGGTTCATCACAATTGTCACAATTCATGGATCAAACCAATCCACTTGGCGAATTGACACACAAACGTCGTCTTTCAGCCCTTGGACCTGGTGGTTTAACGCGTGACCGTGCCGGTTATGAAGTGCGTGATGTGCACTATACTCACTATGGTCGGATGTGTCCTATTGAAACACCCGAAGGTCCTAACATCGGTTTAATTAACAGTTTGTCAAGTTACGCACGTGTTAACAAGTATGGTTTCATTGAAACACCATATCGTCGTGTTTCATGGACGACACACAAGGTTACTGACAAAATCGATTATTTGACTGCCGATGAAGAAGATAACTATGTTATTGCGCAAGCCAACTCTCCATTAAATGACGATGGTTCATTTGTTGAAGATACAGTTATGGCGCGTTCAACATCAGAGAATATTGAAACTAGCATTGAGAACATCGACTACATGGATGTTTCGCCTAAGCAAGTTGTTTCAGTTGCCACTGCATGTATTCCTTTCTTGGAAAACGATGATTCTAACCGTGCCTTGATGGGTGCCAACATGCAACGTCAAGCTGTTCCTCTGCTTAACCCACATTCACCATTAGTCGGAACTGGGATTGAATATAAAGCAGCCCATGACTCTGGTGTTGCCTTGATTGCTAAGTATGATGGTACCGTTGAATACGTCGATGCACGTGAAATTCGTGTCCGCCGTGAAGATGGCACATTAGATACTTACAAATTAATGAAATTCCGTCGTTCAAATGGTGGTAAAAACTACAACCAACGGCCAATTGTTAAATTGGGCGATAAGGTTGATAAGAACGAAATCCTAGCTGATGGTCCTTCAATGGAAAATGGCGAGTTAGCGCTCGGTCAAAACCCATTGATTGCCTTTATGACTTGGCAAGGATATAACTTCGAAGATGCGATTGCGATTAACGAACGTCTTGTTAAAGACGACGTTTATACTTCAATTCATATCGAATCATATGAATCAGAAGCTCGTGATACAAAACTTGGACCCGAAGAAATGACACGTGAAATTCCTAACGTTGGTGAAGATGCCCTTCGTGATCTTGACGATGATGGAATCGTTCGTGTTGGGGCTGAAGTTGAAGATGGCGATATTTTGGTTGGTAAGGTGACACCAAAGGGCGTGACAGAATTATCAGCTGAAGAACGTTTACTTCATGCCATTTTTGGTGAAAAGTCACGTGAAGTTCGTGATACATCACTTCGTGTTCCTCATGGTGGTGGCGGTATTATTCAAGACGTTAAAGTCTTTACTCGTGAAAACGGGGATGAATTATCACCAGGTGTTAACATGATGGTTCGTGTCTATATTGCTCAAAAACGTAAGCTTCAAGTTGGTGACAAGATGGCCGGTCGTCATGGTAACAAAGGTACCGTTTCTGTGGTCATTCCTGAAGAAGATATGCCATACATGCCAGATGGAACTCCAATTGATATTATGTTAAGTCCAATGGGTGTGCCTTCTCGTATGAATATCGGTCAAGTTATCGAATTGCATTTGGGGATGGCTGCTCGTAAATTAGGCATCCACGTTGCTAGTCCTGTTTTTGATGGCGCAACCGACGATGACGTTTGGGATGCTGTTCGTGAAGCTGGTTTACCAGAAGATGGAAAGACTGTCTTATATGATGGTCGTACCGGTGAAGCATTTGATAACCGTATTGCCGTGGGTGTTATGCATTATATGAAACTTGCCCACATGGTGGATGATAAGATTCATGCTCGTTCAATTGGACCTTACTCATTAGTTACACAACAACCACTTGGTGGTAAAGCACAATTTGGTGGCCAACGTTTTGGTGAAATGGAAGTTTGGGCACTTGAAGCTTATGGTGCTGCTTACACACTTCAAGAAATCTTGACATATAAGTCAGATGACGTTGTCGGTCGTGTTAAAACCTACGAAGCGATTGTTAAGGGCGAACCAATTCCTAAGCCAGGGGTTCCTGAATCATTCCGTGTGTTAGTCAAAGAATTGCAAGCACTCGGATTGGACATGAAGGTCTTGGACAATCAAGAAAAAGAAATTGAACTTCGTGATATGGATGACGACGGAGACGATGTTGTTAACGTTGATGCATTAAGCAAATACGCTGAACAACAAGCATCACAACAAGAAAAACCAGTTGCTGACGCCGAAGTTTCCACAACTCCAGAAGAAACTAAACAAGATTAATTTAGCAGTTAAAGAATCATTAACTAACAAAAGGAGGATCATTCGTTGATTGATGTCAATAAATTTGAAAGTATGCAAATCGGTCTGGCATCACCAGACAAAATCCGTAGTTGGTCATATGGTGAAGTAAAAAAACCAGAAACCATCAACTACCGAACTTTAAAGCCTGAACGTGATGGCTTGTTTGATGAGCGTATTTTTGGACCAACAAAAGATTGGGAATGTGCCTGCGGTAAGTACAAACGAATCCGTTATAAGGGTGTTGTTTGTGACCGTTGTGGTGTTGAAGTTACGCGTTCTAAAGTCCGCCGTGAACGGATGGGTCATATTGAACTCGCTGCACCAGTGACACACATTTGGTATTTCAAGGGTATTCCTAGTCGAATGGGTCTAGTTCTTGATATGAGCCCTCGTTCACTTGAAGAAGTGATCTACTTTGCATCATACGTTGTTTTAGATGCTGGTGATACACCACTTGAAAAGAAACAATTACTTTCTGAACGCGAATATCGTGATAAGAAAGCTGAATTTGGGACACGTTTCACAGCCGCAATGGGTGCTGAAGCAATTAAACATCTTCTTGAAGACGTTGATTTAGCTAAAGAAGCCGAAGACTTAAAAGAAGAATTGAAAGAAGCTTCTGGTCAAAAGCGGACACGTGCTGTTCGCCGCTTGGATATTTTGGAAGCATTTTTGAAATCAGGTAATAATCCTGACTGGATGGTCATGGATGTTATTCCTGTAATGCCACCAGATTTACGTCCAATGGTTCAATTGGAAGGTGGCCGTTTCGCCACTTCTGATTTGAATGATTTATATCGTCGTGTGATCAACCGTAATAATCGTTTGAAGCGTTTATTAGACTTGAATGCCCCTGGTATTATTGTCCAAAACGAAAAGCGGATGTTACAAGAAGCCGTCGATGCGTTGATCGATAATGGTCGTCGTGGTCGTCCGGTTGCTGGACCAGGTAACCGTCCTTTGAAGTCCCTTTCTCACTTATTAAAAGGTAAGCAAGGACGTTTCCGTCAAAACTTACTTGGTAAGCGTGTTGACTACTCTGGTCGTTCAGTTATCGATGTGGGCCCTTCACTACGAATGAACCAAATGGGTCTGCCAGTCCAAATGGCAATGGAATTGTTTAAGCCATTCATTATGAAAGAATTGGTTAAACGTGAACTTGCCTCAAACATTAAGAATGCTAAACGCAAAATTGATCGTAAAGATGATGATGTGTTCGATGTTCTTGAAGATGTTATTAAAGAACATCCCGTGTTACTAAACCGGGCACCTACGCTTCACCGCTTAGGAATTCAAGCCTTTGAACCTGTTTTAGTTTCTGGTAAAGCAATGCGTGTTCACCCATTAGTGTGTGAAGCCTACAATGCCGATTTTGACGGTGATCAAATGGCTATTCACGTGCCACTATCTGATGAAGCACAAGCCGAAGCACGTTTGTTAATGCTTGCCGCCGGTCACATTTTGGCACCTCGTGATGGGAAGCCAGTTGTTACGCCATCTCAAGATATGGTTATCGGTAACTACTACTTAACTATTGAAGAAAAGAACCGTGAAGGCGAAGGGATGATCTTTAAAGATCTGAACGAAGCCCGGACGGCTTATCAAAATAACTATGTGCACTTGCATACGCGTGTTGGTGTCGCAGTCTCTTCAATGCCAGCTAAGCCATTTACTTCTGCACAAAAGAGTCAAATCTTGGTAACCACTGTTGGTAAATTAATTTTTAACGACATTTTACCTAAGGATTTCCCTTATTTAAATGAACCAACGAGTGCAAACTTAAATAGTGGTGTTGACGAAAAGTACTTCTTGGATGCCGGTGAGGATTTGAAAGCTTATCTTTCAAACGCACCATTAATCTCACCATTTAAGAAGGGCTTCTTAGCCGATATTATTGCTGCAGTTTACAAAAAGTATAAAGTAACTGCTACATCACTCTTATTGGATAAAATGAAGGATTTGGGTTACTACGAATCAACCATTTCTGGTATTACAGTTGGTATTTCTGATATCACCGACTTGAAAGAAAAACCAGAAATCATCGCCGATGCTCATAAAGAAGTTGCTACAATTACCAAACAATTCCGTCGTGGATTAATTACTGATGACGAACGTTATGAACGTGTTATTGGTGTTTGGAACGATGCTAAAGACAAAGTTCAAGAAAAACTTGTTGAAAGTATGGATATCCACAACCCAATTAACATGATGTCAGATTCAGGAGCGCGTGGTAACATCTCTAACTTTACGCAACTTGCCGGAATGCGTGGCTTGATGGCCGCTCCTAATGGTAAGATCATGGAATTGCCAATCTTGTCAAACTTCCGTGAAGGTCTTACTGTGTTGGAAATGTTTATTTCTACGCACGGTGCCCGTAAAGGAATGACTGATACTGCGCTTAAGACAGCCAACTCTGGTTATCTTACTCGTCGACTCGTTGATGTGGCTCAAGATGTTATCGTTCGCGAAAAGGATTGTGGTACTGATCGTGGTTTGAGAATTACTGCCATTACTGAAGGCAATGAAATGATTGAACCATTGTATGACCGAATTCTTGGTCGTTATACAATGAAATCAGTTTACAACCCAACTACTGGCGAAGAAATCGTTGGTAAAAACATCATGATTGATGAAGATATGGCTCAAGAAATTGTTGATGCCGGCGTTACCGAAGTTACCATTCGTTCAGCATTTACTTGCAACACGAAACACGGTGTCTGCGAACGTTGTTATGGACGTAATGCAGCTACTGGTGATCAAGTTGAAGCTGGTGAAGCAGTTGGTACTGTTGCGGCTCAATCAATCGGTGAACCAGGTACGCAGTTAACAATGCGTAACTTCCATACTGGTGGTGTGGCTGGTAACGAAGATATTACCCAAGGTCTTCCTCGTATCCAAGAAATTGTGGAAGCTCGTAATCCTAAAGGTAAAGCTGAGATTACTGAGGTTACTGGTACGGTTGAATCAATCGAAGAAAACCCTGCCGAAAGAACTAAGGAAATCACTATTAAAGGTGAAACCGATACACGGACATACACATTACCTCTAACGGCACGGATGAAGATTGCTGAAGGCGATTTTGTTCATCGTGGTGCTGCTTTAAACGATGGATCAATTGATCCTAAGGAACTTCTCCAAGTTCGCGACGTTTTGTCTACTGAAAACTATCTATTAGCTGAAGTACAAAAGGTATATCGTATGCAAGGTGTTGAAATCCTTGATAAGCACGTTGAGATTATGATTCGTCAAATGCTCAGAAAAGTGCGTGTCATGGATCCTGGTGATACTGATGTCTTACCAGGGGCATTAATGGATATTGATGAATTCCGTGATGATAACTACAAGACACTTGTTTCTGGTGGTAATCCAGCAACGGGTCGTCCAGTTATCTTAGGAATTACAAAGGCTGCTTTGGAAACAAACAGTTTCTTATCAGCTGCTTCATTCCAAGAAACAACACGTGTTCTGACAGATGCTGCTATTCGTGGCAAAAATGATCCATTAGTTGGATTAAAGGAAAACGTGATCATTGGTAAGATTATTCCTGCCGGAACTGGAATGGCTGACTATCGGAATATTATTCCTAAAAAAGTCGGTGAATCGAGTGCTGACGGTGTCTACTCAATCAGTGATATCGAACAACAAATGAAGGAACAAGAAAAATAAGTTTCTTTATAAAAACAACCTGATGCTTTTTAGCATCAGGTTATTTTTTTACATAAAATTTTGGTACAACTGTTGAGTGAGAAATGCGATCGCAATGAAGGGCACAAAAGCTAGTTGAGAAAAGTGTTTTTTGCTTAATATATATATAATAGCCAGTGTACAAGCGATAAAAATAGTCTGAATAATCATAGTGAAACCAGTGAAAAGTTGTAAAATAAAAATAATTTCAATGTCACCAATTCCAAGGCCGTGAGTAATTTTTCCTAGTGTCAACAAAAAAATTGTTGTGCCAATCAGCAACAATAGCTCAGTGATCTTTAAAGTAATTAAAGATGGCCATAACAAATATCCGGGTAATAAAAATAGTAAATGAATTGTATAGATCGCATGTTCCTTAATATCCGTAGCAGATAAGATTAATAATCCGGAATAAAAGCAAAGAGCACAAAAAAAGTAACACCAGCCAGATTGATAGATGGATAAAAAGATGACACCAAATAAAAGTTCATAAACTGTCGATTGAAGCGGAATTTTATTGTGACAAAAATGACAGTGTCCACGTTGCAGAAAATACCCTAAAATCGGAATTAGTTGCCACCACCGTAAAAACTGGTGGCAATGGTCGCAAGCAGAACGGGGATAAATGATTGATCGATGGACGTAAGTTCTATCGATGACAACACCTAGAAATGATCCCCAACACAATCCGTAAATAAAAAATAAGTAGTTCAAAGTAATAAACCTCCTGTATAATAGTTACGGAAAAGTCACAAAAAATTTTATTAAAAAAACTGGTCAACTCATCATTGACACTAGGTTTTTGTCGTGATACTCTATTAAAGGTGCTTTTAAAACTTAGTCGTTCTGTCGTTACAGATAGTGCTGTTGTCGACAAGAGCCCAAACTACACGGCTTTTGTGTGTTTTTTTTATAACCTAAAAAGAACCACCTGGATGTGTGGACTAGAATTTTGAAAAAATGAAGGGAGCAACAAATTTAATGCCTACAATTAATCAATTGGTACGCAAGGGACGTAAGTCTCATAGTTCTAAATCAAAGTCACCAGCTTTGAACTTTGGCTACAATAGCCACAAAAAAGCAACAGTTGCCAATGCTTCACCTCAAAAACGTGGAGTTGCAACTCGTGTCGGTACAATGACACCAAAGAAGCCTAACTCAGCTCTTCGTAAGTACGCTCGTGTGCGTCTTTCAAACTTGATCGAAGTTACTGCTTATATTCCAGGAATTGGTCACAACCTACAAGAACATAGTGTTGTTTTGATTCGTGGTGGACGTGTTAAGGATTTACCTGGTGTTCGTTACCATGTTATTCGTGGAACACTTGATACAGCCGGTGTTGAAGACCGTCGCCAATCACGTTCTAAATACGGAACAAAGAAGCCAAAGGAATAGGAGGAATCGCTTAAATGCCACGTAAAGGACATGTACAAAAGCCTGAAGTTTTACCAGACCCAATGTACAATTCAAAACTTGTTACAAGCTTAATTAACCATTTGATGGTTGATGGTAAGCGAGGAACAGCATCAAAAATTTTGTATGCTGCTTTCGATATGATTAAGGAAGAAACAGGCAACGATCCTGTTGAAGTATTCCAAGAAGCCATGGAAAACGTTATGCCTGTACTTGAAGTTAAGGCACGTCGTGTTGGTGGATCAAACTATCAAGTACCAATCGAAGTTCGTCCAGATCGTCGAACTACTTTAGGTCTTCGTTGGATCACACAATTCTCACGTTCACGTGGGGAACACACAATGACAGAACGACTCGCACGTGAAATTATGGATGCTGCTAACAATACTGGTGCATCTGTTAAGAAACGTGAAGATACACATAAAATGGCAGATGCCAACCGGGCTTTTGCTCACTATCGTTGGTAATCACAAAAAGATTAATCAACAACTTTTGGTGACTGTTATATGAAAACATATAGTAGTCACTTTTTTAAAAAAACTCATTAAGAAACCCTTTTTGGAAGGAGAAACATTTTTAAGATGGCTAATAAACGAGAATATTCACTTGATAACACTCGTAACATCGGAATCATGGCCCATATTGATGCCGGTAAAACTACCACTACTGAACGGATCTTGTACTATACTGGTAAGATTCATAAGATTGGTGAAACCCATGATGGTGCTTCACAAATGGACTGGATGGAACAAGAACAAGAACGTGGGATCACAATCACATCTGCTGCAACAACTGCTGCATGGAAAGACCACCGTATTAACATCATTGATACACCAGGACACGTGGACTTTACTGTTGAAGTTGAACGTTCATTGCGTGTGCTAGATGGTGCCGTTGCGGTATTGGATGCCCAAGCTGGTGTTGAACCACAAACAGAAACTGTTTGGCGTCAAGCATCTGATTACAACGTTCCACGTATCGTCTTTGCTAACAAGATGGATAAATTAGGCGCTAACTTTGATTATTCAGTTCAAACAATCAAAGACCGGTTAAATGCAACACCATTGGCTATTCAAATGCCAATCGGTGCTGAAGACAATTTCCAAGGTGTCATTGACCTTGTTGAAATGAAAGCAGATATCTATGATGAAGATGAATTAGGTGCTAACTGGGATACAGTTGACATTCCTGAAGAATATAAAGAAGAAGCTGCTAAGCGTCGCGATACTATGATCGAAGAATTAGCAGATATCGACGATAACATCATGGAAAAATACCTTGGTGGGGAAGAAATTTCTGAACCAGAAATCAAAGCTGCTATTCGTCGCGGAACATTGAATCTTGAATTATTCCCTGTTCTCGCAGGTTCAGCATTCAAGAACAAAGGTGTTCAAATGATGTTGGATGCTGTCATTGATTACTTACCATCACCTCTTGATGTTAAGCCATACAATGCCACAGATCCAGATTCAGGCGAACAAATCGAATTAAAGGCTGATGATGACGAACCATTTGCCGCATTAGCATTTAAGATTGCAACTGACCCATTCGTTGGTCGTTTAACATTTATTCGTGTTTATACTGGTACTCTTCAATCAGGGTCATACGTTTTAAACACAACTAAAGACAAACGTGAACGTGTTGGTCGTTTGCTACAAATGCACTCAAATCACCGTCAAGAAATCCCAGAAGTCTTTTCTGGAGATATTGCAGCTGCCATTGGTTTGAAGAACACGACAACCGGGGATTCTTTAACATCACCAGATCGTCCACTTCAATTGGAATCAATGGAATTCCCAGATCCAGTTATCCAAGTTGCCGTTGAACCTAAATCAAAGGCTGACCAAGATAAGATGGATATCGCTCTTCAAAAGCTTGCTGAAGAAGATCCAACTTTCAAGGCTGAAACTAACCCTGAAACTGGTGAAACTTTAATTGCCGGAATGGGTGAATTACATTTGGATATTATCATCGACCGTATGAAACGTGAATTTAACGTTGAAGCCACTGTTGGTGCGCCACAAGTTGCTTATCGTGAAGCCTTTACAAAGGCAACACAAGCTCAAGGTAAATTTGTGCGTCAATCAGGTGGTAAAGGTCAATATGGTGATGTTTGGATTGAATTCGAACCTAATGAAGAAGGTAAAGGATTCGAATTTGAAGATGCCATTGTTGGTGGAGTTGTTCCTCGTGAATATATTCCTTCAGTAGAACAAGGTTTGAAAGAATCAATGGAAAATGGTGTTCTTGCTGGATATCCGTTAGTCGATTTGAAAGCCAAGTTATACGATGGTAGTTACCATGAAGTCGATTCTAGTGAAGCTGCCTTTAAAGTTGCTGCTTCAATCGCATTGAGAAATGCTGCCAAGTCAGCTGAGCCAGTTATTCTTGAACCAATCATGAAAGTTGATATCGTGATTCCTGAAGAATACATGGGTGATATTATGGGACAAGTTACTGCTCGTCGTGGACGTATTGATGGAATGGAAGAACGTGGGAATGCACAACAAGTTCATTCATTTGTGCCACTTTCTGAAATGTTTGGTTACGCAACGACACTTCGTTCTGCATCACAAGGTCGTGGTACATTTACCATGGCATTTGATCACTATGAAGCTGTTCCAAAATCAATTCAAGCTGAAATCATCAAGAAAAATGGTGGTTCAAACATTAAGGAAGATTAATTTTAATCTTTTAAAAGTAGAAACTTCGGTTTCTACTTTTTTTGTGCAAAAAATGTCACATAAATGAAATATTTTTCTATGAAAAAAAGCGAGAAAAAGCTTGTAATCAACGTTGTTCTCTAGTATCATAGATAAGTGCTTGAGCCTGCAACAAGGGTGTACTATGCCCTGCTGCGGCTCAACATGTGCAAGCGTTGATGTGAAAGGTTGCGACACACCCGGCCGCTTTGCCACAGGATGTGGCGGTAATTTTCACGGAGCTAGTCATATTTAAAATATTGACGAAGGAGGGAACACAATGGCAAAACAAAAGATTCGCATTCGTTTGAAGGCTTACGAGCATCGCATCTTGGATCAGTCTGCTGACAAGATCGTCGAGACTGCTAAGAGAACTGGTGCTTCAATTTCGGGTCCTATTCCGCTACCAACGGAACGTACAATTTATACGGTGCTTCGTTCACCACATAAATTTAAGGATTCACGTGAGCAATTCGAAATGCGCACACACAAGCGTTTGATTGATATCGTTGATCCAACACCTAAGACAGTTGATTCATTAATGAAACTCGACTTGCCAAGTGGTGTCGACATTGAAATTAAGCTTTAATTTTTCTATTTAATTACAATATATTGGAGGTGTACTCATGACCAAAGGAATCTTAGGAAAAAAAGTCGGAATGACACAGGTGTTCACTGAAAACGGTGAATTAGTTCCTGTGACAGTTGTTGATGTTACTCCTAACGTTGTCTTACAAGTTAAAACAGTTGAAAATGATGGTTATTCTTCAATTCAATTGGGTTTTGATGACAAGCGTGAAGTGCTCAGCAACAAGCCCGAACAAGGTCATGTAGCAAAAGCAAATACTACTCCTAAGCGCTTCATTAGTGAAATCAGGGATGCGCAATTAGGAGAAGACGTCAAAGTCGGTGACGAAATCAAGGCTGATCTGTTTGAATCTGGTGAAGCTGTCGATGTCACAGGCGTAACAAAAGGACACGGATATCAAGGTAACATCCATAAGGATGGTCAACATCGTGGACCTATGGCTCACGGTTCTCGTTACCATCGTCGTCCTGGTTCACTCGGTGCCATTATTAACCGCGTGTTCAAAGGTAAACCATTGCCAGGTCGTATGGGTGGCAATACAGTGACAATGCAAAATTTGAAAATTGTGCGTGTTGACACTGAAAATAGCGTACTGTTAATTAAGGGTAATGTCCCTGGTGCTAACAAATCATACATTACAATCCAAAATTCAGTAAAAGCAAACACTAAGAAAAACTTAAGTAAGCAAAAAAATAAAGCATAGGAAAGGAGGAACTAAGTAATGACCACAAGTGTTGCATTATATAAACAAGATGGAAGCACAAACGGAACTGTCGATTTAAACGCTGACGTTTTCGGTATCGAACCAAATGAAAATGCGATTTTCGATGCTGTTATTCGTCAACGTGCAGCTATGCGTCAAGGAACACATGCTGTAAAGAATCGTAGTGCTGTTAGTGGTGGTGGTAAGAAACCATGGCGTCAAAAGGGCACAGGCCGTGCTCGTCAAGGTTCAATTCGTTCACCACAATGGCGTGGTGGTGGAATCGTCTTCGGACCAACTCCACGATCATATGCCTACAAATTGCCTCGCAAAGTTCGTCAACTTGCAATTAAGTCTGCACTTTCACAAAAAGTGATTGATAAAGAATTGGTTGTTGTTGATGCACTAAAGCTTGATCAACCAAAAACAAAGGATTTTTCAGCCGTTTTAACTGGCTTAAAAGCCACTGAAAAAACTTTATTAGTACTTGATGAAGATGCCCAAAACGTTGCATTATCTGCTCGTAACTTACCAAATGTTACTGTAGTATCAGCAAGCAATGTTAATGTTTTGGATGTCGTAAATAACGGTAAATTAGTTATTACGCAAACAGCTCTTTCTCAAGTAGAGGAGGTGCTGGCATAATGGAAGCACGCGATATTATTTTACGTCCAGTTGTCACTGAAGCTTCAATGGCAACAATGGATGACAAGCGATACACATTTGACGTTGATGTTAATGCTACAAAAACACAAGTCAAAAAAGCCATCGAAGAAATCTTTGATGTTAAAGTTGTTAAAGTAAACATCATGAATGTTCGTGGTAAATTGAAGCGACAAGGACGCTATGTTGGTTACACAAAGAAGCGTCGTAAGGCTATTGTGACCTTATCTGCCGATTCAAACGAAATTAAATTATTTAATGAAGAATAATTAATTGATAATTATAGGAGGAAAAAACAGTGGGAATTCGGAAATATAAACCAACCACTAACGGTCGTCGTAATATGACTGGTTCTGATTTTTCAGAAATCACAAAGACAACTCCTGAAAAATCATTATTAGCACCAAAAAGTCATACAGCCGGCCGCAATAGTTATGGTCACATCACTGTTCGCCATCGTGGTGGCGGTACAAAACGTCAATATCGTATTATTGACTTCAAACGTATCAAAGATGATGTGCCTGCAACTGTTAAAGCGATTGAATATGATCCTAACAGAACTGCAAACATTGCATTGTTAGGTTATGCTGACGGAACGAAATCATACATCATTGCGCCTAAGGGCCTTGAAGTAGGTATGGAAGTACAATCAGGACCTGAAGCTGATATTAAAGTTGGTAATACTTTACCATTAGCGAATATTCCAGTTGGTACGGTTATTCATAACGTTGAATTGAAGCCCGGTAAAGGTGGTCAACTGGCTCGTTCAGCAGGAACATCTGCACAATTACTTGGTAAGGAAGATAAGTACGTTTTAGTACGTCTTTCGTCTGGTGAAGTTCGCATGGTATTAGCAACTTGCCGTGCAACAATTGGAGCAGTTGGTAATGAACAACATGAATTGATCAATATTGGTAAGGCCGGTCGTAAGCGTTATTCTGGTCAACGTCCACATGTTCGTGGATCTGTAATGAACCCTAACGATCACCCTCATGGTGGTGGTGAAGGTAAAGCACCAGTTGGTCGTCCATCACCTCTTTCACCTTGGGGTAAGAAGACAGCTGGTAAGAAGACTCGTTCACACAAAGCACGTTCAAGCAAATTTATTGTTCGTGGTCGTAAACGTGGTCCACATACTCGTTAATAAATAATACTGAATGTAAGTCCGAGAGGAGGTAACACAATGGGTCGTAGTTTAAAAAAGGGACCTTTTGCAGATGCTCATCTTCTAAAGAAGATCGAAGCTCAAGCTGATCAAGATAAAAAATCGGTCATCAAGACATGGTCACGTCGCTCAACAATTTTCCCTAGCTTTATCGGCTATACAATTGCTGTTTATGATGGAAGAAAACATGTACCAGTTTATGTACAAGAAGATATGGTTGGACATAAATTAGGTGAATTCGTGCCAACACGGACATTCCGTGGACATTCTGGTGACGATAAAAAAACTGGTAAGTAAAGGAGGGTGAATTATGGCAGAACCAATTACATCAGCACGTGCTACTGCGACAACTGTTCGAATTTCTTCTCGTAAAGTTGGTCTTGTACTTGATACAATTCGTGGTAAAAGTGTCGCTGAGGCATTCGCAATTCTGAAGTTCACCCCACGCGGTGCGTCTTCAGATGTTGAAAAAGTTTTAAAATCTGCTGTTGCAAATGCTGAAAATAATTTTGACTTAGATCGTGAATCATTAGTTGTTAGCGAAACATTTGCTAACGAAGGACCAACTTTAAAACGTTTCCGTCCTCGTGCAAAGGGTTCAGCTTCTCCAATTAATAAACGTACAAGTCACATTACAGTGGTTGTTTCAGAAAAACAGGAGGGATAACAAGTGGGTCAAAAGATTAATCCAACTGGATTTCGTGTTGGTGTCATTCGTGACTGGCAAGCAAAGTGGTATGCTGAAAAAAATTTTGCTGCTTTCTTGAATGAAGATTTACGAATCCGTAAATATATTGAAAAACGACTTGCTGAGGCCTCTGTGTCAACCGTTGAAATTGAACGTGCTGCTAATCGCGTTAACGTTTCAATTCACACTGCCAAACCAGGAATGGTTATTGGTAAGGGTGGTTCAGAAGTAGAAGCGCTTCGTAAAGAATTAAACAATTTAACAGGCAAACGTGTTCACATTAACATTGTGGAAATCAAAAAGCCTGACTTAGATGCACACCTTGTTGGTGAAAGTATTGCACGTCAACTTGAAAACCGTGTTGCTTTCCGTCGCGCTATGCGTGGTGCAATGCAACGTACAATGCGTTCTGGTGCCAAGGGTATTAAAACCCAAGTTGCTGGTCGTTTGAATGGTGCTGATATGTCTCGTGTTGAAGCATATGCTGAAGGAACAGTTCCTCTTCATACACTTCGCGCCGACATTGATTATTCATGGGACGAAGCACATACAACATATGGTGCTTTAGGTGTTAAAACTTGGATTTACCGTGGAGAAATTCTCCCAGAAAAGAAAGGCGCTAAGCAAAACGCCAAAGAGCAAGGAGGGAAATAAACATGCTAGTACCTAAACGAGTTAAGTTCCGTCGTGAACATCGTGGTCATATGCGTGGCGAAGCTAAAGGTGGCAAAACTGTCACATTCGGCGAATATGGTATTCAAGCGCTTGATTCGCATTGGATTTCAAACCGTCAAATTGAAGCTGCCCGTGTTGCTATGAACCGTTACATGAAGCGTGGTGGGAAAGTTTGGATTAAGATTTTCCCTCACAAATCATATACCGCAAAAGGTGTCGGTGTTCGTATGGGTAATGGGAAAGGTACTCCCGAAGGTTGGGTAGCACCTGTTAAGCGTGGCAAGGTAATGTTCGAAGTCGGTGGCGTTTCTGAAGAAGTCGCTCGCGAAGCATTGCGTTTAGCTAGTCACAAATTACCTGTCCGCACTAAGATCATAAAACGTGAGGAAGTAGGTGGGCAATCAAATGAAAACTAAAGATTTTGTTCAAGAATTGAACGGATTAACCACTGATGAAATGTTAACTAAAGAAAAAGAATTGAAAGAACAATTATTTAACTTACGTTTCCAATTGGCCACAGGTCAACTTGAAAATACAGCTAGCCTCAAGCAAGTTCGTAAAGATATTGCTCGAGTAAAAACTGTTCTTCGTCAACAAGAATTAAGTAACAAATAGAATACGAAAAGGAGGATTAACGCATGAGTGAAGACCGTAACGCTCGTAAAGTATATCAAGGCCGTGTTGTTTCAGACAAGATGGACAAAACCATTACTGTTATGATTGAAACATATAAAAACGATCCTATTTATAAAAAGCGAGTTAAGTACTCAAAGAAATTTTATGCGCATGATGAAAATAACGAAGCTAAAACTGGCGATATTGTTCAAATTATGGAAACTCGCCCGCTATCAGCAAAGAAGCGTTTCCGTTTAGTATCAATTGTTGAAAAAGCCGTTATTATCTAAATCATCACTTAAATTCGTATTCTGATTTGAAGATGGAAGGAGGACATTAACCGTGATTCAACAAGAAAGTCGGTTGAAAGTTGCTGATAACTCTGGTGCCCGCGAAATCTTAGTGATTAAGATTTTAGGTGGCTCACGTGTTAAAACAGGTAATATTGGTGACATTATTGTTGCTACTGTAAAACAAGCAACACCAGGTGGCGTTGTCAAAAAAGGTGACGTCGTTAAAGCTGTCGTTGTTAGAACTAAGACAGGTCTACGCCGTACAGACGGTTCATATATTAAATTTGATGAAAATGCCGCTGTACTTATTAAAGATGATAAGAGTCCGCAAGGAACACGTATCTTTGGCCCAATCGCTCGTGAACTACGTGATGATGACTTTATGAAGATCATTTCACTAGCTCCTGAAGTTCTATAATTTCATCTACATTAATAAGGAGGTGCACAGTCAACATGTTTTTAAAAACTGGTGATAAAGTTCGAGTAATCAGCGGAAAAGACAAAGGCAAAGAAGGCACAGTTAAGTCTACTATTGCTAAGGCTAATCGTGTGGTTGTCGAAGGTGTTAACGTGGTTAAGAAACATCAAAAGCCAAGTAACAAATACCCACAAGGTGGCGTAATCGACGAAGAAGCGCCAATTAATGCTTCTAACGTAATGCTACTTGATCCATCTACTAATGAACCAACAAGAGTCGGTTTTGAAGTTGTTGGTGGGAGCAAAGTACGAGTTGCTAAAAAGTCAGGTAAGACACTTAACTAATGAGAAAGGAGGAACAATATTTCATGGTAAATCGTTTAAAAGAAAAATACACTAGTGAAATCACACCTTCACTAATGGAAAAATTTAATTACACATCTATCATGCAAACACCTAAAATTGACAAAATTGTCTTGAACATGGGTGTTGGTGATGCAACGACAAATGCAAAGAACCTTGACGAAGCAGTTGCTGAATTAGCTTTAATTTCTGGTCAAAAGCCTTTAGTTACAAAAGCTAAGAAGTCAATTGCCGGTTTCCGTCTTCGTGGAGGCATGTCAATTGGTGCGAAGGTTACACTTCGTGGCGAAAGAATGTATGATTTCTTAGACAAATTAATTAATGTTTCTCTACCTCGTGTTCGTGATTTTCATGGTGTCAGCAGCAAAGCTTTTGACGGCCGTGGTAACTACACATTAGGTGTTAGAGAACAATTAATTTTCCCAGAAATTGATTATGATAATGTTAATCGTGTTCGTGGTTTAGATATCGTGATTGTTACAACTGCTGAATCAGATGAAGAATCACGTGAATTATTGGCACAATTAGGAATGCCATTTAATAAATAAGGAGGTTCCACACATTGGCAAAAAAATCACAAATTGCTAAAAACAAACGTCCCGCTAAGTTTTCAACACAAGCGTATACTCGTTGTGAACGTTGTGGACGTCCACATTCAGTCTATCAAAAATTCCATTTATGCCGGATTTGCTTACGCGAACTTGCCTACAAAGGTCAAATTCCTGGTATGAAGAAGGCCAGCTGGTAAAAAATTCGACAAAAAGGAGGATAAACATCAATGTCTATGAGTGATCCAATTGCAGATTTTCTAACTCGTATTCGTAATGCGAACATGGTTCGTCACGAATCATTAGAAGTACCTGCTTCAAAAATGAAAAAAGACATTGCTGAAATCTTAAAAAATGAAGGTTTCGTACGCGATGTTGAATATATTGATGATGATAAACAAGGCATCATTCGTGTCTTTTTGAAATATGGCAAAGACAATCAACGTGTTATTACTGGTTTGAAGAGAATTTCAAAGCCCGGTTTACGTTCATATGTTAAAGCTGATGCTGTTCCTAAGGTTTTAAATGGATTAGGAATTGCAATCATCTCAACATCACAAGGTGTTGTTACTGATAAAGAAGCACGATCAAAGAAAATCGGTGGCGAAGTACTCGCTTACGTTTGGTAAACAATAAGTAAAAAAAGGAGGTGCACAAACATTGAGTCGTATTGGTTATAAAGTTGTTGAATTGCCAGCAGGCGTTGAAGTTAAACGCGACGGTGACGATGTCACAGTTAAAGGACCAAAGGGTTCATTAACAAGAACTTTTTCTCCAGTTATCACAATGAATGTTGATGGTAATGAAGTTAAGTTTGATCGTCCAGACAACAATAATAAGACGCGTGCATTACATGGTACAATGCGTGCTAACTTCAACAACATGGTTGAAGGTGTTGTTAATGGTTTTTCAAAGACACTAAAATTAGTTGGTGTTGGTTATCGTGCACAATTAAAGGGTAAAAAACTTGTTCTTTCAGTTGGATACTCACATCCAGTTGAATTTGATACTCCAGAAGGTTTAGCTCTTGAAGTACCTGATAATACAACAATTAAGATCAGTGGTATTAGTAAGCAGGAAGTCGGTGACTTAGCTGCTGAAATTCGTGCTGTTCGTTCACCAGAACCTTACAAAGGTAAAGGTATTCGTTACGAGGATGAATATGTTCGTCGTAAGGAAGGTAAGACTGGTAAATAATCATTAAAAGATTAAATTAAATAAAGAGGTGACTGTTGTGATTTCAAAACCAGATAAGAATAAAGTTCGCCAACGCCGTCATATGCGTGTTCGCGGAAAGATTTCTGGTACTGCTGAGCGCCCACGCTTAAATGTTTATCGTTCAAACAAAAACATCTATGCTCAATTAATTGATGACGTAGAGGGTGTGACGCTCGCAAGTGCCTCCACATTAGACAGTGAAGTTAGTGGAAATAATAAAACAGAACGTGCTGCAGGTGTTGGTGCGTTAGTTGCAAAACGTGCTAATGAAAAGAAGATTACTGAAGTTGTATTTGATCGTGGTGGCTATTTGTATCATGGTCGTGTACAAGCTTTGGCTGAAGCTGCACGTGAAAATGGACTTAAATTTTAGGAAAAGGAGGAATATTTTACAATGGCATTTATTGACCCATCAAAGTTAGATCTTGAAGATAATGTTGTTGCCATCAACCGAATTACAAAGGTTGTTAAAGGTGGACGTCGTCTACGTTTTGCTGCTTTGGTAGTTGTTGGTGATAAGAATGGTCATGTTGGTTTCGGTACTGGTAAAGCTCAAGAAGTTCCAGAAGCTATTCGCAAGGCTGTTGAAGATGCTAAGAAGAATTTGGTTGCTGTTCCAGTTGTTGGAACAACCATTCCTCATGAAGTCATTGGAGTATACGGTGGCGGAAGAATTATGTTGAAACCTGCTGTTGAAGGTTCTGGAGTTGCTGCCGGTGGTGCAGTTCGTTCAGTCATGGAATTAGCAGGAATCGCTGATGTTACTTCAAAGCGTCTTGGATCAAATACACCCGTAAACGTTGTTCGTGCAACATTCGAAGGCTTAAAAGCATTAAAGAGTGCAGAAGAAGTTGCCGCATTACGTGGGGTTTCTGTAGAACATTTAGCACAATAGGAGGACTAGGTAATGGCTCAAGTAAAAATTACTTTAATTCATAGCGCTGCTCACCGTCTTCCTGCACAACGTGCCATTGTTAAAGCACTTGGACTCGGACGTGTGAATAGTTCTGTTGTAAAACCTGATAACGAAGCAACACGTGGTGCAATTTTTAAAATTGCTCACTTAGTATCAGTCGAAGAAGTTAAATAATACATTATACTAAGGAGGTGCCAATCTAAATGAAACTACATGAATTACAACCTGCAGAAGGTTCTCGTTCAGTACGTATGCGACGCGGTCGTGGTACGTCAGCCGGTAATGGTAAAACTGCTGGTCGTGGTCAAAAAGGTCAAAAGGCCCGTGGTAAAACACGTCTAGGATTTGAAGGTGGCCAAATGCCATTGTACCGTCGAATTCCAAAACGCGGATTTACAAACATTAACCGTAAAGAATTTGCAGTCGTAAATTTGTCAGTTCTTGATCAATTTGACGATGGCAGCGAAGTAACACCTACTCAATTAGTTGAAAAGGGCATTGTTAAAAACGAAAAAAGTGGTGTTAAAATTCTTGGTAATGGTGAATTGACTAAGAAGTTAACTGTTAAGGCAAATAAGTTTTCAGCTTCAGCTACAAAAGCTATTGAAGCTGCAGGTGGTAAAACTGAGGTGATCTAATGTTCACAACTATCAAAAATGCATTCAAGGTTAAAGATATCCGTAAAAAGATACTATTTACTTTGTTTGTTTTGATCGTGTACCGACTTGGTGCATATATCACCGTCCCCGGCATTAACGCCGCTGCATTACAAGAAATATCTTCAACTGGACTAGCTTCTATACTGAATACATTCAGTGGGGGCGGTCTTGAGAATTATTCCTTATTTGCAATGGGTGTTTCTCCATATATCACGGCTCAAATTGTGGTGCAATTGTTACAAATGGATATTGTGCCTAAGTTTGTTGAGTGGGGGAAACAAGGAGACGTTGGTAGAAGAAAACTGAATCAAGCGACCCGTTGGCTTACAATCGTTTTAGGATTTATCCAATCAATTGGTATTACGGCTGGTTTTAATGCGTTAAGCACGTTGAAGTTAGTTAATAATCCTGGTTGGAAAACTTATATAATGATTGGTGTCATTTTAACAGCTGGTACCATGATGGCTACATGGATGGGTGATATGATTACTGAAAAAGGTCTTGGGAACGGTGTTTCTGTTCTGATCTTCGCCGGTATTATTGCTAGAATGCCTTCGGGTATTCACCAATTGTGGTCAGATCAAATAACTGGTGCTAGTGGTAGCGAGTTATGGATGGGTATTGGATTCATTGCTCTAATAGTCGTTGCACTATTGATTATTGTGGCGTTTGTTACCTGGGTACAGCAAGCCGAACGACGTTTGCAAATTCAATACACTCGCCGTACAAGTGCTGCACCAGAAAGCAGTTATCTTCCATTGAAGATTAACGTTGCTGGTGTTATCCCTGTTATTTTTGCTGGATCGTTTGTCTCAACCCCACAAACTATTTTGATGGCTTTCCAACGAAGTCACGGAGCAGATCATTGGTACCAGGTCATGACTAATATCTTTAATATGCAGACCATCCCAGGTACTTCACTTTATATTTTATTGATAGTTCTGTTTACTTTCTTCTATGCTTTCGTTCAAGTCAATCCAGAAAAACTTTCTGAAAATTTGCAAAAGCAAGGAAGTTACATTCCAGGTGTTTGGCCTGGTAAAGGTACACAGAAATTTATTTCTTCACTATTAATGAGATTAAGTACTGTGGGATCACTTTTCCTAGGATTTATTTCGCTTATTCCATTATTGGCAAGTAACATTTGGAACTTAAGTCAATCTATCGGTTTAGGTGGGACAAGTCTTTTGATTGTTGTCCAAATTGCATTGGACGTTATGCGTCAACTTAATGGATTGATGATGAAACGCGAATATGTCGGATTTATCAGAGAATAAACTTAGGGGGATAAAACGTGAGTACAATGAATTTGATCCTAATGGGTCTTCCAGGTGCTGGTAAAGGAACACAAGCACAAAAAATTGTTGAAGAATTTGATATTCCACACATTTCTACTGGTGATATTTTTCGTGCAGCTATGAAAAATGAAACACCAATGGGATTGGAAGCAAAGAAATTTATCGACAAAGGTGATCTTGTTCCTGATGAAGTTACCAATGGAATTGTTGAAGAACGATTAGCAAATGAAGACACAAAGTCAGGATTTATGCTAGATGGGTTTCCTCGTAATCTAACACAGGCTGAAGCTCTTGATAAAATGTTGAAAAACACAAATCGCAAGATTGATGCAGTGTTAAATATTCATGTTGAGCCAAGTGTTCTAATTGAACGTTTAACAGGACGTTACATTTGTAGAAATTGCGGTGCCACATATCACAAGATCTATAACCCAACTAAGGTTGAAGGTACCTGTGATGTGTGTGGCGGTCATGAGTTTTACCAGCGTGAAGATGATAAACCAGAAACTGTTAAAAACAGACTGGATGTTAATATTAAGATGAACACACCACTAGTTGATTATTATCAAAAAGCAAATGTTCTTCACACCATTGATGGTGATCAAGATATTGATAAAGTTTATCAAGAAGTTCGAAAAGTTTTGACATCACTATAGGCAACAAACGCTTGTCTTGCATTGATATAATGATTATGGTAAACTATTCCAGGTTTAGCTTAATTAAATATCGAGCAGGTGGAAGACTTTTCCACCGTTTTTATGTCACTTTTCTATGAATTTCACAAAGGAGGAACTTATCAGTGGCAAAAGATGATGTCATTGAAATTGAAGGTAAAGTTGTTGAAACTTTACCCAATGCAATGTTTAAAGTGGAACTTGAAAATGGACATGAGATTTTAGCTCACGTTTCAGGCAAAATTCGAATGCACTACATTAAAATTTTACCTGGTGATCGTGTAACTGTTGAAATGTCACCTTATGACCTTTCCAAGGGCCGAATAACGTACCGTTTTAAGTAATTATTGATTATAACTTTCTAGGAGGGTTATTCAAATGAAAGTAAGACCATCAGTAAAGCCAATGTGTGAACACTGCAAAGTGATCAAACGTAATGGCCGTGTTATGGTGATTTGCTCTGCAAATCCAAAGCACAAACAACGTCAAGGTAAATAATATAAAAGAATGGAGGTGTAGTGACTAATGGCTCGTATTGCAGGTGTGGATTTACCCCGTGATAAGCGAATTGTCATCGGATTAACATACATTTTTGGAATTGGAAATACTAGTGCACAAAAGATTTTGGCCGAAGCAGGCGTATCTGAAGATATTCGTGTACGTGATTTAACACCAGACCAAGAAGATAAAGTTCGTGCAGCTGTTGACAACTATAAAGTTGAAGGTGATCTTCGTCGTGAAGTATCATTAAACATCAAACGGTTGCAAGAAATTGGTTCTTATCGTGGCATGCGTCATCGTCGTGGTTTACCAGTTCGTGGACAACATACTAAAAACAATGCTCGTACTCGTAAGGGTAAAGCAGTTTCCGTTGCCGGAAAGAAAAAATAAATTATAGAAAAGGAGGTAAGTAATTTTTATGGCTACAAGAAAAGGAACTCGTAAGCGTCGAGTTAAAAAGAATATCGAGTCAGGTGTGGCACACATCCATTCGACATTTAACAATACATTAGTAATGATCACTGACATGCAAGGAAATGCTGTGGCTTGGTCATCTGCTGGTTCACTAGGTTTTAAAGGAAGTCGTAAGTCAACCCCATTTGCTGCTCAATTAGCTTCAGAAGCTGCTGCTAAGGCATCAATGGAACATGGAATGAAGACTGTTGAAGTTGCAGTTAAAGGACCTGGTTCTGGTCGTGAAGCTGCTATTCGTGCACTTCAAACAACTGGACTAGAAGTCAGCGCTATTCGTGATGTGACACCAGTACCTCATAACGGTTCTCGTCCTCCAAAGCGTCGTCGTGTTTAATTCAGTGCATTCCTCGTGGAGAAGTTCTTCATACTAATGTAATTTCGTATTAATAACGAACCACGTTTTGAAAGGGGTAAAAAATTAGAATGATCGAATTTGAGAAACCAAACATTCATAAAGTTGAAGAAAGTAACAACTATGGCAAATTTGTCGTAGAACCACTTGAACGTGGATATGGAACGACACTCGGAAATTCTTTACGTCGTGTGTTGCTTGCATCACTTCCGGGTGCTGCAATTACAAGTATTCAAATTGATGGAGTTTTGCATGAATTTTCAACTGTGGAAGGCGTTACAGAAGACGTTACCCAAGTTATCTTGAATATGAAGCAAGTATCTTTAAAAATTGATTCAGATGAAGATAAAACAATGGAAATTGATGTCAAAGGGCCTGCTGAAGTTACCGCAGGTGATATTCAAACTGATGGCGACGTTACCGTTTTAAATCCAGACTTGCACATTGCAACTGTTGCTGATGGTGCAGAATTGCATATTCAAATGACCGCCAATAAAGGTCGTGGTTATGTATCTGCTGATGATAACAAAGCTGTCATGGATGATTTACCAATTGGTGTTTTACCAGTTGATTCCATCTATACCCCAATTGAACGCGTAAACTACACAGTTGAGAATGCACGTGTTGGGCAACGAAATGATTATGATAAACTGACACTTGATGTTTGGTCAGATGGCTCAATTACACCTAGTGAATCAGTTAGTTTAGCTGCTAAAATTTTAACTGAGCATTTATCAATGTTTGTTGAATTAACAGATACTGCTAAAAATGCTGAGATCATGGTCGAAAAAGAAGAAACGCATAAAGAAAAAATGTTAGAAATGACAATCGAAGAATTAGATTTGTCAGTTCGATCATATAACTGTCTTAAGCGTGCGGGCATCAATACTGTCCAAGAATTAACTGATCGATCAGAAGCTGATATGATGAAGGTTCGTAACTTAGGCCGCAAGTCATTGGATGAAGTTAAAGCTAAATTAATCGACTTAGGTTTATCACTTCGTAAAGAAGACTAGAATTTAAGTAAAAAGGAGGGTACTAAGTTCATGAGTTACCGTAAATTAGGACGTACAAGTTCACAACGTAAAGCTTTATTACGTGATTTAACAACTGATTTGATCGTTAACGGTCGAATCGAAACTACTGAAGCTCGTGCTAAAGAAGTACGAAAAACAGCAGACCAAATGATCACTTTGGGTAAGCGTGGCGATTTACACGCCCGTCGCCAAGCCGCTTCATTTATTCGCAATGTTGTTGCTGATGTTAAGGAAGATGGAGATAATATCCGTGTTCAATCAGCACTTCAAAACCTATTTGAAGAATTGGCACCTAAATTTGCTGATCGTAATGGTGGTTATACACGCATTATGAAAACAATGCCTCGTCGTGGAGACGGTGCACAAATGGTTATTTTGGAATTTGTTGATTAGTTTTTAAATCAATGTAATAAAGAATCACTATGATAATGGTATAAAACGTAACGATGGTGAGATTTTTATAATCTCTAGTCTAGTTTGAATGCGACAACAGTCGTGCACTATTATTGTAAGTGATTTTTTTTTGCCAAAAATTAGGTCTAGTTCACTATTTGTCTTAACGCAGATATGGTATTATTACACTATTGCAAGAAAGGGTTCGTTAAAATGAAATCGATTCTGATTGATATCAAAGATTTAACATTTACATATAAAGATGCACCTAAGGCAGCTTTAAAAAAAGTTTCATTGTCAATTGAATCAGGTAGTTGGACTGCTATTGTTGGGCATAATGGTAGCGGGAAAAGTACATTAGCACGTGCAATAGACGGTTTAATCGCTGCAGATAGTGGACAGATAACAGTTGACGGTTTGGAGCTAAGTGAGCAGACAGTTTGGGATATTCGCGAAAAAATTGGATTGGTTTTTCAAAATCCAGATAATCAATTTGTTGGCGCAACAGTGGCTGATGATGTGGCTTTTGGACTTGAAAATCAACAAATTCCCCGTGAAGAAATGGTTGAGCGAGTGCAATCAGCACTTGAAACTGTGGGGATGCAAAACTTTGCAAATCGCGAACCTTCGTCATTATCCGGTGGACAAAAACAAAGAGTAGCTTTGGCAGGCGCAATTGCCTTAAAACCAGAAATATTAATTCTTGATGAAGCCACTAGTATGTTGGATCCAGAAGGGCGGGCCATGGTTTTAGATGTGCTACAGAAACTGAAAGAGCAAACACAGTTAACAATTATTTCAATTACTCATGATATTGAAGAAGCTGCGCTAGCTGAACAAATAGTTGTGCTAAACAATGGTGAAATTATTGCACAAGATCAACCGGAATTAATTTTTTCGCAAGGCAATAATCTAAAAAAATGGGGACTCAATCCGCCTTATGCTCAGCAACTAAAAAACGAGCTTGAGCGTGATGGTTTGAAATTTCCAGATGAGTATATGACTAATGAACGGATGGTAGAATGGTTATGGCAACAATTGAATTCAAAAATCTAAATTTTGTCTATCAAGAAAATACGCCTTTTGCCTTTCAGGCTTTAACAGACGTTAATTTGAAAATAACTGATGGATCTTACACAGCCATCATTGGCCATACAGGAAGCGGTAAATCAACGCTTATTCAGCAAATGGATGGCTTGTTACAACCTACCTCAGGTTCGATGACAGTTGATGATATTAATATAGATTCACAAAGCAGCTCTAAAGAACTAGCTCAATTAAGAAAACATATCGGCATTGTTTTTCAATTTCCAGAAAGTCAGTTATTTGAAGAAACAGTTATTCAAGATGTTTCGTTTGGACCTAAAAATATCGGATTTGATGATGATCAAGCATTAAGTGCAGCTAGAAACGCTCTACGGCTAGTAGGATTAGATAGTTCGTTTGAAGCACAATCGCCATTTGAATTATCTGGCGGTCAAATGCGCCGAGTTGCAATTGCTGGTGTATTAGCCATGCAACCTACAACGTTGATATTAGATGAACCTACAGCTGGGCTTGATCCAACTGGACAAGAAGAAATGATGACGTTGTTTAATGCATTACATCAAACACAAAACATGACGATTATTTTAGTGACCCATCAAATGGAAGATGCTGCTAAATACGCTGATCAAGTAGTGGTTATGAATCAAGGCAAAATTGTCGCCACTGATCAACCTGAAAAAATTTTCGCCAATCAACAACTACTAAAAGAAAATCATCTAGATGTTCCAAAGACAACAATGTTTGCACAAGCTTTGTCTGACAAAGGTTTTCAATTTGAGCCATTTCCGTTAACTGTACAGCAATTGGCAACACAAATTATGCAACAAATAGGGGAGGCCAAATAATGTTTACAAAAGTATTATTCGGTCGCTATGTCCCAACTAACTCATTAATTCATAAAATGGATCCTCGCAATAAACTGAGTTTGAGTATTTTATTTATTATTCTTATTTTTTTTGCAAATAATTGGCAAACGTACCTGTTATTAACGTTGGTCACTATTGCGAGCATTTTATTAACCAGAGTTAGTTTGAAGTTTTTTTGGGATGGTGTTCGACCATTAATTTGGATTATTCTATTTACTGTTCTGCTACAAATTATTTTTAGCTCAGGTGGTCATGTTTATTGGCACTGGGGTATTTTAAGCATCACGCAATTTGGTTTAAAAAATGGACTATTCATTTTTATTAGGTTTGTTTTAATCATTTGTATTTCAACGGTCCTCACGCTGACAACACAGCCGTTAATGATTGCTGATGCGGTGGAATATCTGTTAGCGCCCTTGAAAAAAGTAAAGGTGCCAGTTGCTCAATTAGCCTTAATGTTGTCAATTGCGCTCCGATTTGTACCAACACTACTTGATGAAACTCAAAAAATTATGAATTCACAACGGGCGCGGGGCGTTGATTTTGCCTCTGGTGGGTTGATTAAACGTATTAAATCAGTGATTCCAATCATGATTCCGCTGTTTATTAGTGCTTTTAAACGAGCTGAAGATTTAGCGACTGCAATGGAAGCCAGAGGCTATCGAGATAGTGATCAAAGGACCAAATATCGCATTTTACAGTGGCATCGTCGTGATACGATTGCCGTTAGTGTGTTTGTAGTGATTGTCGTTCTATTATTTATATTAAGAGTGGTTAGTTAAATGTATCGTTACAAAATTGAATTTGCATACGACGGAACCAATTTTGCTGGTTTTCAAGTTCAACCGCATGAAAGAACTGTAGAACAGGCTTTGGAAAATGCCGTCAATAAAATTGCCAAAAAACCAAATCCGCCCATTTCTGTAGTGGCTTCAGGAAGAACTGATGCTGGGGTACATGCACTGGCTCAGGTCGCTCATTTTGATTTACCCTATCAAATGGGCGATGATTCATTACGCAGAGCTTTGAACAGTATCTTGCCACTCGATATTCTAGTGAATCAGGCTTGTCGGGTTGCTCCTGATTTTCATGCCCGCTTTAATGCTCATCATAAATTGTATCGCTATCGGGTTTCACAAGGCGAATTTGTGAATCCTTTTAAACGCAATTATACGGGGCACTTTAAATATTCGTTGAACCTGCCACTGATGCAACAGGCAATCCAAGATTTAGTTGGTGAACATGATTTCACTAGTTTTGTCGCCTCAGGTAGTCAAACAAAGACTAACGTCCGCACGATATACACTGCTAAGGTTGTGGAAGACAAAATAAATCATGAAATTATTTTTGAGTTTGAAGGTAGTGGCTTTTTATATAATCAAGTTCGAATTATGGTAGCCGTTTTGTTAGAAATTGGGTCAGAAAAACGCCCTGTTGACGATATTCCCAAAGTTTTGCGTGCAAAAGATCGGTCGCGAGCAAGAGGTACTGCACCAGCTAGTGGATTATATCTTGTAAAAGTCAGCTATGACGACAAAAATTGATTGACGCGTGACCAAAATTAAAGTAAACTAGTCGTTGGTTATTCTTTTCTAGTTTATAAGCCCCGGAAACTTATAAAATTAAAGAAACTCAGAAAAATGGAGGAAATGATTTTGAGAACAACTTATTTAGCAAAACCAGGCGAAGTTGATCGCAAATGGTACATTGTTGACGCAACTGATGTACCAATGGGTCGCCTTTCGACGGTTGTAGCCTCAATTTTACGTGGTAAAAATAAACCTACTTACACCCCTAATGTGGATACGGGTGATAATGTAATTGTGATTAATGCAGCTCAAGTTAAATTAACAGGTAATAAGGCAAGCCAAAAAATGTACTATCGTCACTCAAATTATCCTGGCGGTTTGAAGCAAAACTCTGCTGGTAACTTACGTGCAACAAATCCTGACAAATTGATTGAACTATCTGTAAAGGGAATGCTTCCTCATACAACTTTAGGTCGTCAAATGGGAATGAAGTTACATGTTTATGCTGATGCAAATCACAAACATGAAGCACAAAAACCAGAAGTATTAGACATTACAAACTTAATTTAAGGAGGAAACTGATTTGGCTCAAGTACAATATATTGGTACAGGACGTCGTAAGAACTCAGTGGCACGTGTTCGTTTAGTACCAGGTTCAGGTAAAATTACTATGAACGGTAAATCAATCGAAGACTATATTCCATTTGCAAACTTACGCGAAGTTGTATTACAACCATTTGGAGCAACAGAAACAACTGGTAACTATGATGTTTTAGTTAACGTCAATGGTGGAGGTTTTTCTGGTCAAGCTGGCGCAACTCGTCATGGAATTGCCCGTGCTTTGCTTAACGTCGACCCAGATTTCCGTGGACCTTTGAAGCGTGCAGGTTTATTAACTCGTGACGCTCGTATGAAGGAACGTAAGAAACCAGGTCTTAAGAAAGCTCGTAAGGCTTCACAATTCTCAAAACGTTAATATATATTTTATATATCGATATTTTAAAAGAACTCCCTTTAAAAGGAAGTTCTTTTTTTGTGATCTTAAAGATTTTGTCGTGCCTTACTATGACGATAACCATAACAGAAGTAAATAACGAGCCCAATGACAAGCCAAATGAAGAATGCAATCCAGGTAAATAATTTTAGTTCCAGCATAAGAATGACACAGAGAATAAATGAGATAATTGGTAGCACTGGGTAGAAGGGAACATGGAACGCGGAATCAAGTTTGCTAAACTGTGGATCACGACGAAGAAAGACAATCCCGATTGAAACCATCGCAAAAGCAAAGAGTGTTCCAATATTGACTAATTCAGTAATTTTATCGATTGGAATAATACAAGCAAAGAAGCTACCAACAATACCAAAAATCCAAGTATTTAATACAGGAGAGTGTGTCTTAGGTGCTAACTTGCTAAAGACTTCTGGAAGCAAACCATCACGACTAATAGCAAAGACCAGCCGCGTGCCACCATATAGAAACACAATTAAAACTGTGGTCATTCCAATAACGGCACCTAACGAAACAATGCCAGAAATCCAATCTTGATGAATAAAGTGCAAGGCAAAGGCAACTGGATCAGCAACGTTTAGTTTTGTATATTTCACAATGCCGACCAATACAGCTGATAATGCAATATACAGGGCGGTTGCTAGGAGTAATGAACCAATAATGCCAATCGGCACGTTCTTTTGTGGATTCTTAACTTCTTCAGAAGCAGTTGAAACGGCATCAAAGCCAATATAGGCGTAGAATGCGACGGCGGCACCTGAAACAACGCCCTTCATTCCAAAGGGTAAAAACGGGCTATAATTGGCTGGTTTAACGTAAAGGACACCAACAACAATAAATAGAATAATCACAATAATTTTTAAAATTACCATGATGGCATTAACACGAGCAGATTCACGAATTCCACCCACTAACAGTGCTGAAATAATCATAATGATTACGAACGCAGGTAAATCAAAAATTGCACCTGGCTTTCCTGCAGTGCCGTATGCGGCGGTTAATGCTACAGGCATATGAATATTGAGACCTGTCAGAATGTTTTGAAAGTAGGCAGACCAACTGGCTGCAACTGCAGAAACGGAGAATAGATATTCTGAAACAAGTGCCCAGCCGAGCACCCAGGCAATTAATTCACCAAAAACAGCGTAAATATATGTATAGGCACTCCCAGCTAACGGAATAGTTGAAGAAAATTCTGAGTAGCATAACGCTGCGAATGAACATACGACGGCGGCCAACACGAACGCGAGCATGGCGCCTGGGCCCGTATACTTTGCCGCAATAATACCTGGCGTAATAAATATCCCGGCGCCCACAATTGCGCCAACGCCCATCGTAATCAGGCTAAAGGCGGTCAAAGATTTTTCAAGACCCGTTTTTTTATAGAGATCAGTAGCTATGTTTTTTCGAACGAATAGATGATGTTTATTTGTCATTATGTATTACCTTCTAATTAAATTATCATTTAATTTTAATTTTAACACTTGTCTGTGTCAATAATGCACTATTAAACAAATTAGTCAAAAGAGATGAGATTTGCCAAAGAATCAATGGCGACAAGCAAAAAAACTTGTGATTGCTCAGGAGGCGTGTAAAATAAAGCAATGAGTTAATATTTTTTATAAGCATAAGGAATTGATAGAATGGAAAAGAAAACAGCATTAGGTATCTTAGCACCACTGGCATTAGCGGCAGGAACAGTTGGTGCCTCAGAAAAGTTATATCAATTTGCATTTAAACGAGTCGATAAAGTGCCAGAAACTTCTGCAGATAAACAAAAATATGCACAAGCTTATTTTGATTATGTTAAATGGTTAAACGATCAAAAAACCTATACATGGAAGTTAAATCAGACGGTTGACGACAAACACTTGAATGCGACGTATCTACCGGCAAAAGCCAAAACAAATCGAAGCGTCATCATTGCTCATGGTTATAAGGGTAACGGCGAAACAATGGCTAACTATGCCAAAATGTTTCATCAATTAGGATTTAACGTTTTGTTGCCAGATGATCGTGGTCACGGTCAATCGGCGGGAAAGTATATTTCGTTTGGTTGGTTAGATCGCCTTGATTATTTAAAATGGATTAAACTATTAATCACACGACTAGGGGTCGACTCACAAATTGTTTTGTTTGGTGTTTCAATGGGCGGTGCCACGGTTGAGATGTTGAGTGGGGAAAAGCTACCTTACCAAGTGAAATGTTTGATTGCTGATTGCGGCTATTCCGATATCATTGATGAATTGAGCTATCTTCTAAAACGAACATTTCATTTGCCCAAGTATCCGTTTGTATCGACTGTGAGTTTATTGAATCAATACAGACAAGGATTTCAACTAAGACAGGCCTCATCAGTTGATCAATTAAAAAAGAATCATTTACCCATCTTTTTTATTCATGGACAAGAAGACGTCTATGTGCCAGTTGAGATGATTGAAGAAAATTATCAGGCCACTCAGGGTCCAAAAGAAAAATGGATTGTGCCAACAGCAACGCATGCTGAAAGTTTTTGGGTGAATCCCAAGGAATATCAACGACGCATTGCATCATTTACCAATAAATACACGGACTAAACGTTATCATTATCACAATGGTAACGTTTTCTTAAGTTATTATTAAGTTCAATTTCTATGCGCTAAAGCTTGTTGTAATACCATTATTAGCTATAAATGATGATTTTATGATTATGTTGAAAAGTTATCAAATATTGATACAGCACTATTTTAACGATGACTGCAAAACGCCAAAAATGTGTCGTGTTGTTTGCGAGCATCAACAATAAACGGTATGATTTAATTCGTATTAAAAAATAGTTTTTTGGGAGGAACATGATATGAAGACGTATTTGCAGCGAATGGGACGTTCGTTACAATTACCAGTTGCAGTGTTACCTGCTGCTGCATTACTAGTGGGGATTGGGCATTATATGCCCGCTTCTTGGGCGTTAGCTCAATTTTTACAAAGTAGTGGGACGGCAATTCTAGGTCAGTTAGCGCTATTATTTGCAGTTGGTTTAGCTATTGGAATGTCAAAGGATAAAGATGGGGCTGCTGCGTTAGCTGGGGTGGTTGCCTACTTTATTCCAGTGACTGTTTTAGCACCAGATTCTGTAGCGTTACTCAAAGGCATCAAAGTGGCAAACGTCGATCCAGCATTTACCGCAATTAGTGGTAACGTGCTCGTCGGAATTATTTCCGGATTAATTGCCGCAGCTTTATACAACAGATTTCATAATACCAGGTTACCAATGGCATTGTCATTCTTTAGTGGTAAAAGATTAGTGCCAATTATGGCAGCAGTTGCCATGTTCTTCGTGACAATTCTGTTATTCTTTATTTGGCCACCAGTGTATGAGGCCTTAGTATCTGTTGGTAAATTCTTTGTTAATCTTGGTGCAGTTGGTGCCGGTCTTTACGGGTTCTTTAACCGTCTATTAATTCCAACCGGACTCCACCAAGCATTGAACCAGGTCTTTTGGTTTAACACTGCCGGTATCAACGATATTGGTAATTTCTGGGCAAGCAAGGGAACAAAGGGTATTACAGGGATGTACCAAGCTGGTTTCTTCCCAGTGATGATGTTTGGTCTACCAGCTGGTGCCTATGCCATTTATCGTAATGCACGACCAGAACGCAAAAAAGAAGTTGCTGGTTTAATGATGGCCGGTGCGTTTGCATCATTTTTCACCGGTGTGACTGAACCGTTAGAGTTTTCATTTATGTTTGTGGCATGGCCACTGTATCTCATTCATGCACTATTTACTGGAATTTCACTTGCGTTTGCAGCGTTCATGCATTGGACGGCCGGATTTACCTTTAGTGCGGGGTTGGTTGACTACACGTTAAGTTGGCACATGCCACTAGCTAATCATCCGTTCATGCTTTTAGTTCAAGGCTTAGCAATGGCAGTGATTTATTTCTTTGGATTTGATTTTGCAATTAAGAAATTTAAATTATTAACACCTGGTCGAGAAGTTGAAACAGATGAAGCAAATGATGCTTCAGTTGACGTTGACACTGATGATGATAAATATACAATCGAAGCTAAGAAGATTTATGCTGCCATTGGTGGGCATGACAATATTAAAGTGGTTGATAATTGTACAACTCGTTTAAGATTACAACTGGAAGATACTTCTAAGGCTAGTCAAAACGGCATTAAAGCGGCAGGAACCGCGGGCGTCAATGTTCTTGACCAAAATAACATTCACATTGTGGTCGGAACAGAGGTTCAATTTGTGGCTGATGCGCTTGCTAAGTTGTATCAAAACAATGCACCTATTGCGCAACCACAAGCAGAGGATTCAACTGTTCAAACTCAAACTAATGAAACAAGTGAATTTTCTGGTAATACCGATCATTTTTATAGCTTTTCTCAAGGTGAGTTAATGGATATCTCAGATGTTGATGATGTGACTTTCTCACAAAAAATGCTTGGAGATGGCTATGCTGTTGAACCAACTGATGATCAAGTGGTCTCACCAGTCGACGGTGAAATTATGACGGTCTTTCCGACTAAACATGCCATTGGCATTAAAACAGCAAATGGTACTGAAATTTTACTCCATATGGGAATCGATACGGTGGAACTGAAGGGTGAACCGTTTACGATTAATGTTCATGAAGGACAAAAAGTCACACACGGACATCTTTTAGCAACCGCTGATCGTGAAGCAATCAAACAGGCAGGTAAGAAACCAACAATGATGGTTGTCATCACGAATATGCAAAATATTAGTTATTTGAAACTAATTCAAGCAAAAACAACCGTTGCACAAAATGATCCAATTATGGATGCCACAATTAAATAAATTTGAAATGTCTAACTTGGTAATATCAACCTTGTTAGGCATTTTTACTTTGTTTATTAGAAAATTAAAAACAAATAAGGTTAGAAAAACGCGTCATCTAAGATTTCATTGACTTTAACCCAATTCAATATTAAAATTAAATGTCGGTTTCATTATATTTTAATTAGGAGTATTTCATGACAAACAAGGATGCGCAACATCATTTATTTGTTCGCAAGGATATTACTACGGATTTATTTAAGAAAACGGGACTCGAAAAATCGTTGACAGCATTTAGTTTGACGACCATGGGTGTCGGTGCAATTGTGGGTGCTGGAATTTTTATTACACCTGGAATTATTGCAGCCCAATATACTGGACCAGGAGTCATGTTGTCATTTGTATTGGCGGCAGTCGTTTGTTCCCTAGCAGCCCTCTGTTATTCTGAATTTTCGTCCACCATTCCATTAGCTGGAAGTGCGTATACGTATGTATATGCCGTTTTTGGCGAATTTATCGCATGGATTTTAGGTTGGGCTTTAATTTCCGAATATCTTTTTGCGGTTTCTTCAGTCGCTGCCAGTTGGTCAGCCTATTTTCAAAATATTCTTGCTGGATTTCATTTGAAGTTACCTGCAGCATTACAAGCGGCGTACGGTACGGCAGGCATGCCCCATGCGATCTTTGATCTGCCAGCATTTGTGATTACGATGATTATCGCGGTGCTGCTCATTGGTGGCGTTCGTGAGTCAGCGCGAGTTAACGCTGTGATGGTCATTTTAAAAATTTCAGTTATTTTGTTATTCATCTTAATTGCGGCATTTTATGTTAAACCTGCCAACTATCATCCATTCTTACCATTTGGGATGAAAGGCATTGTTTCTGGGGCCGCAGTGGCTTTTTATGCCTATATTGGCTTTGATGCCGTTTCAACTGCTTCTGAAGAAGTCAAAAATCCAAAGCGTGATATGCCAATTGGCATTGTTTCATCGTTAGTTGTTGCTTCGGGATTATATATTGCCCTTTCAGCTGTTTTAGTTGGAATTGTTAAATATAACAAGTTGAACGTGGCTGATCCGGTTGCTTTCGCATTGCATTTTATCCATCAGGACTGGGTGTCAGGGATTATTTCGCTTGGCGCGGTTGTCGGTATGACGACGGTGCTATTGGTGATGTCTTATGGTGGGACACGATTAGTGTTTGCGATTAGTCGTGATGGTTTATTGCCGAAAACATTCAGTAAATTAAACCCAAAAACTCACGTGCCAGTTGCGAATACGTGGATATTCGGCCTGGTGGCAAGTATTTTTGCTTGTATCATTCCGATTGATAAAATTGCAGAGTTAGTTAATATTGGGACACTCTTTGCCTTTGCGATGGTGTCAATTGGCATTGTTTTCTTAAGACGCGATCCGCAATTCAAAAATTTGGATACAGCATTTAAAGTGCCGTTCTATCCAGTATTACCAATTATCTCATTTATTTTATGTGTCGCATTAATGTTTGAATTACGACTCTTCACGTGGACAGCCTTTTTCATCTGGCTGGTCATTGGCTTAATTGTTTACTTTAGTTACGGTTATCGCCACAGTGTTGCTGGTCTTAAAGAACATGCCCAAAATCAAGATTAAAGACCAGTTGGTTTTTAATCTTTTTTATTATAAAAAAATCTCGTAGTTTAAAAATGATTGCGCTATGATAAACCTGAGGTGAAGAGTATGAAATATTTAACGAGTGACAGTACAGATATTCGCTACAATTTGGCTTTAGAGACTTACTTGATGGAACATGCTGATTTAACCGAACCAATTTTGTATTTTTACATTAATTCACCATGTATTATTTTAGGTCGCTATCAGAATGCTTATGAAGAAATTAATCAGCAATACGTGGATGAGCACAATATTATCATTACCCGGAGAACTTCTGGCGGTGGCGCAGTATTTGATGATTTAGGTAATGTCAGTTTTAGTTTTATTACTAAGGATGATGGGGATGCCGTCGGTAATTTTGCTCGGTTCACGCAACCAGTATTGAATGCAATTCATGACATGGGTGCAACCGATGCCCAACTAAGTGGTCGTAATGATTTACAAATCAACGGTCAAAAATTCTCTGGCAATGCCATGCATAGCCAAAATGGACGCTTATTTGCACATGGGACTTTAATGTATGATGTTGATTTAACTCAAATAGAACATGCTTTAAATGTACCAAAGGATAAAATTGCATCTAAGGGTATCAAATCGGTTCACAGCCGGGTGACTAATTTGAAGCCACATTTTAAGCCAGAATATCAACAGTTAACGATTGAACAATTTCGAGATCAATTAGCAAAAGAAATTTTGGGGTTAAATGATTTATCGCAGGCCTCCCGGTATGTGATTGACCAAACCACCAAAGATGGCGTTCAAGAACTGTTAGACACGTATTATCACAATTGGGACTGGATTTACGGTAAGTCGCCAGCTTTCAGTGTGCAACATCGCCGACATTTCGAAGCAGGAACAGTCGATTATCGCCTGAATGTTGAAAATGGGAAAATTAGTGAAATCAAAATCTATGGTGACTTCTTTGGTCAAGGACCTATTACAGAAGTTGAACAACGCTTAAAAGGCGTGAAATTTGAACGCAAAGCAATTGAGGAAGTTTTTAGTCAATTGGACGTTAGTTACTATTTTGGAAAACTATCTAGTGATGATTTGATCAATTTATTAATCAACAAAGGGGCCTAGATTACTGATGTTACAGTAAAAAATCAATTAACTTTGAATATTTATGAACTAGCTATTGTAAAAACATTTATCAGTCGATATAATGAAGTCAGTTAGACAATTACTTATTATTGAATAGGTGATGACTAAAAGTTTGTTACAAAGGGAGGGACATTAATGTTTAGCAGCGGTTTAAGTATCGTTTTCCTAGCACGATGGCAATTTGCTATGACAACTATTTTTCATTTCTTCTTCGTGCCATTTTCTATTGGTCTAGGCTTTGTCGTCGCAATTATGGAAACGCTTTATGTTATTAAGAAGAAAGACTTGTATAAGCAAATGACCATCTTCTGGGGTAAGATTTTCTTACTCAGTTTCGCGGTGGGGGTCGTAACTGGACTTATTCAAGAATTTCAATTTGGTATGAACTGGTCAGAGTACTCACGGTTTATGGGTGATATTTTCGGAGCACCTCTTGCCATCGAAGCACTGGCAGCCTTTTTCATGGAATCGACATTTATCGGTTTATGGATCTTTACTTGGGATAAACTCCCAGCCTGGGCTCACTGTGCCACAATCTGGTTAACTTCGATTGGGACAATGATTTCAGCTTTATGGATCTTAGCTGCCAACAGTTTTATGCAAAACCCCGTTGGTTATATGATCAACAAGAACACTGGACGCGTTAATATGGTAAGTTTCTTTGATGTTGTGAACAACTATCAATTAAAAATGGAATTTCCACACGTGATCTTTGGTGCTTGGTTAACTGCTGGAATTGTGATTGCCGGAATGTCTGCTTGGGGCTTATTGAAAAATAAGACTGAAAACACAGACTTTTGGCGTAAGTCAATCAAAGTTAGTCTGATTGTTGCTTTAATTGCATCTCTTGGAAGCATTGCTTCAGGTGATTTACAAACACAATATGTGCTTAAAGATCAACCAATGAAGTTTGCTGCAATGGAAGGTGTTTACAAGACAACTGGTAAATCAGCACCTTGGGCAGCAATGGCTAGTTTAGACACTAAGAATCACAAGACTAACTGGTCACTTGATGTACCACATGCACTTTCAATTTTGTCATACCACAAGACAACTGGTTCAGTTAAGGGTATGAACGCCATTAACAAAGAATTACATGCTAAGTATGACAAGAAGTTCGGTAAAGATATTAATTACTATGCTCCTGTAAAAACATTGTTCTGGAGTTTTAGAATCATGGCTATTTCTGGTGGATTCTTCGCATTGGTTGCCATTCTCGGATTAATTTTTAACCGTCAAAAATCAAAAGCAATTTTAAATCAACGTTGGTTCTTGTATGTCTTAGGACTGACGATGTGGCTTCCATTCATTGCTAACTCAACCGGTTGGATGGTCACAGAATTTGGTCGTTATCCTTGGGTAGTTTACGGATTACTCACAATTGCAGATGCGGTTTCACCAAATGTTTCTGTCGGGTCGTTACTCTTTACAAATATTGCGTATTTTGCAGTGTTTGCATGTTTAGGACTCGTCATGATTTGGTTATCACATCGTGAATTGAAGAAAGGTCCAGACGATCTTGCCTCACTTGATCAAGAAGTTATTGATCCATATGCAAAGGAGGCGTTTGTAAAATGAGCCTAACACAAAATTTTTGGTTCTTAGTTATCGGCTTACTTTTCAGTATTTTCTTCTTCCTTGAAGGTTTCGACTTTGGTGTCGGAATGTCAATTAAGGGATTAGCTAAAGATGAGTCAGAACGTGATATGTTAATTAGTAGTATCGGACCTCACTGGGATGGTAACGAAG
This sequence comes from Paucilactobacillus salsurae, assembly GCF_054784995.1. Classification (NCBI taxonomy): domain Bacteria; kingdom Bacillati; phylum Bacillota; class Bacilli; order Lactobacillales; family Lactobacillaceae; genus Paucilactobacillus; species Paucilactobacillus salsurae. Next base: position 314,290 of record NZ_BAAHWX010000002.1, read on the forward strand.
TTTGGCTAATCACTGCTGGTGGTGCCATGTTTGCTTCATATCCAATGTGGTATGCTTCACTATTCTCAGGTTTCTATTTAATGTTATTCTTCGTCTTGATTGCATTAATCTTTAGAGGGGTTGCATTTGAATTCCGTTCAAGAATGCACACCGATCAAGGCCGTAACATTTGGGAATGGGCTGCTACTATTGGTAGTTTCTGTGCACCATTCCTATTGGGAATGATTTTCACAGCGATGGTTAAAGGAATGCCAATGGACAAGGCAGGAGATATCACAGCCGGCTTTACCGACTATGTTAATCTCTTCTCAATCGTCGGTGGTGTGGCCGTTGCATTACTTTGCTTATTGCACGGCTTGAACTTTATTCGTCTTAAAACAACAGGTGACTTACGTTCACGTGCCTTAGCATATGCCAAACCTTTATATTGGGTTTTATATGCCGGTGAAGTTGTTTTTGCTGTGTTAGTTTATTTCTACACTGATTTCTTTACTACAAAACCAGTTTCAACGTTTATTATTTTAGCTGCAATTGTTGTTCTATCAGTGATTGCTCACGCTGGAACGATCCTAGATCATGAAAAACTATCTTTCTTCTCCACAGGATTAACCCTTGCAGGTGTTGTCGTACTGTTGTTTAATGGATTATATCCACGGGTTATGATTGCGAATAATCCAAAATTTAGTATCTTAGCAGCTGACGCCTCATCAACACCATATACATTGCACATTATGACAATCGTGACCCTTTCGATTTTGCCAATCGTGCTTGTATACTTCATTTGGAGTTACTGGGTCTTCCGTCAACGGCTACAGACAAAGGAGAGCTAGCTTATGATCGATCGACGAATTTTCAAATTACCTGGAGCAAAAAAAGTTTTTGGTATTTTGGGATTTCTGGTCTTTGTTCAAGCATTTATGATCCTGTTTCAGGGTCGATTTCTTGCACAAAGCATCGTCGGTCTTTGGAAACGTCAACCTTTGACGAGTATTACAACGACCACAATTTTATTTGCGGTCGTTTTTTTGATTCGTCATTTGTTAACGATGCTAAAGAATAAGACGATTGCACCATTTGTAGATCAAACGGTGCGTGGTTTGCGCGAACAATTAATGGGCAAACTATTTAAATTAGGTCCTAATGCAGTGAGTGGACGCGGCACTGGGAGTACAGTGACGATGGCTATCGACGGCATCGACCAGGTGCAAAATTATTTACAACTAGTTGTGATTAAAATTTTCGATATGATGATTATCCCTTGGATCCTTCTGGTTTATATAACGTTTTTACGTTGGCAACAAGGTGTATTTTTACTGCTCATTTATCCAATTAGCATCATCTTCATGATTATACTAGGCTACGCCGCGCAGGCTAAAGCTGACCGACAATATGAAGGATATCAGCGGCTATCAAATAATTTTGTTGATACCTTACGTGGCTTACCGACTTTAAAACAATTAGGCTTGTCTAAAAAGTACTCGAATAATGTTTTTAGTGTGAGCGAAGATTATCGTAAAGAAACTCTTTCGGTGTTAACAATTGCGGTCTTATCCACATTTGCTTTAGACTTTTTTACAACGTTATCGATTGCCGTTGTCGCTGTTATGCTGGGTTTTGGCCTTATTAAGGGTAGTGTCTTGCTGTTACCAGCGCTGACCATCTTGATTTTAGCGCCAGAATACTTTTTACCAATTCGAAACTTTGCTAATGACTATCATGCAACATTAGATGGTAAGAATGCACTGACAGCCATTTACGACGTATTAGAGCTACCCGAAGTTGAAGATCGCAGCCAATTAAAACCGCTGATCAATGGTTGGACCAACGAAGATACATTAGAATTCAGCCATGTGAATGTGGCCTATGACAAACTAAACAAGGATCCAAATCAAACGGTTGATGCAACACTTGAAGACATTAGCTTTACGGCTAAAGGTTACCAAAAGATTGGGTTGATTGGCCGTTCAGGTTCTGGAAAGACCACATTAATTGATGCGTTAGGTGGCTTTTTATCGCCACAAAAAGGCGCAGGATTTATCAAAATTAATGATCAGAAATTGCCACACTTGGAACAAGACGAGTGGAAGAAGAACTTTATTTATATCCCACAATCACCGTATCTGTTTCATGAAACAATTGCCCAAAACATCGCTTTTTATACACCAGAGGCGTCGCTAGAACAAATTGAATTAGCTGCTAAACAAGCTGGGCTAGCCGACTGGTTAGAAACACTCCCTGATGGCTTACAAACCAAGATTGGGGAAGGTAACCGTGGGGTTAGTGGTGGACAAGCGCAACGAATTGCCTTAGCACGTGCCTTTCTTGACCAGAACCGTAAAATTTTATTATTTGATGAGACAACTGCTCATCTGGATATTGAGACGGAAGCAGAATTAAAGCAAACAATGATGCCAGTTTTTGCCGAACATCTTGTTTTCTTTGCGACCCATCGATTGCACTGGCTTAATCAAATGGATTATGTTTTAGTACTTGATCATGGGCGACTAGTTCAACATGGAACACCACAGGATCTAGCCAATCAAGAGGGTGCCTATCGGCAACTGATTAGTGACATGGGAGGTGAGCAGTAATGTCGATTTTTAAACATGATACTTGGGTGATGCCATATCTTCGTAAGTACAAGATGCTACTTATCTTAGTTTTGTTTTTAGGATTTATGATGCTTTTTAGTGGCTCGGCATTGATGTTTACTTCCGGCTACTTGATTAGTAAATCAGCCACACATCCTTTTAACATATTACTAATCTATCCAGCCATAGTGTTGACACGTGCTTTCGGGATTGCGCGTCCTGTCTTTCGTTACGCTGAACGGTTAACAGCCCACAATTGGGTTTTACGAATTGTTTCTAATTTTCGGAAACGGTTGTATGACTCTGTCGAACAAACTGCAGTAGCCATCAAACAAAAACATCAAACAGGTAGTTTATTAACGATTTTAGCCGATGACATTGAACACATCGAAAACTTGTATTTAACGACGGTTTTTCCGATAGTGACTGGCTTTATGGTGTATTTGTTTATCGTCATCGGCCTGGGCGTGATTAACTGGCCCTTTGCCCTTTTAATTTTACTAATTATGGGCGTGCTAATGTTTGTAATGCCATTGGTATCTGTCCTTATTAACGGTGCCAATGAATTTCGCCAAAAAGAAATCGAAACTGATTTATACACAACACTGACAGATTCAGTTTTAGGCTTAAGTGATTGGATGATTTCTGGTCGTCAAGACGATTTTATGACCAAACATTTGAACCAAAGTAATCAAATTTTTGATTTACGCATTAAGGATAAAAACTTCCAATGGTTACGAGACTATCTCAGTCAAATTGTGATTGGCTTAGTTGCCATTTTGACGCTTGGTTGGGCCGGGACGCATTTAGTTGGAAGCCAGGAACAAGCTAACTGGATTGCAGCATTTGTATTATGCATTTTCCCATTAGATCAAGCATTTACATCAATTGCTCAAGGTGTAACTGAATGGCCTTTATATCGTGAATCTATTAAGCGTGTGAATCAATTGCCACAAACTAGTTCACAGACGGTACCACAGGAACATTTAACTGAAGATTTTCAAGAACTGACAATTGATCATGTTTCATTTGGCTATTCTGAAGCCAATCGAACAGTACTTAGTGATATCGATATGAATATCACTAAAGGACAAAAGATTGCTATTTTAGGTCCTAGTGGAACGGGTAAGAGTACACTGTTGAAATTAATCTTAGGTGATGAACGTCCAACGAATGGTGCCATTAAATTAAATGATGTTGATATCGAAAATCTGCAAGATGACCGTTCAAAACTATTTGCCGTGTTAGATCAACAACCATATTTGTTTGATACCACTATTTTGAATAACTTACGCCTCGGTAATTTAGACGCAACTGAAGAACAGGTCTTGAAAGCATTGGACCAAGTTGAACTAACCCAACTGATCAGTACCTTGCCAGATGGCATTAATACACAGGTTCAAGAAGCGGGTTCGCGTTTTTCAGGTGGTGAACAACAACGGTTAGCGTTGGCCCGTATCTTATTGCAAGATACCCCCATCGTGATTTTGGATGAACCAACGGTCGCACTAGATCCGATTACGGAGCATGACCTGTTGAAAACCATTTTCGATGTTTTAAAAGATAAAACCATTATTTGGGTAACGCACCATTTAGTTGGCATTCAATCTGTCGATCGTGTGTATTTCGTGGAACATGGTCAATTAGACATGAACGGTACGCCAGCTGAATTGTTAGCAACAAATACCAGATTCCAAAATCTTTATCGCTTAGATACCGGTCAAGCATGACCAGCAAAAAAGGGCCTGGAACTTTATGTTCCAGACTCTTTATGCATTTCTAGTTAATAATGAACTTGTTAATTGCGTTAAAATTTCTTGGCTCTGACCAGCAGGAAGTTGGTGAATTAACGCTAAGGCTTCGTTTGTGTATTCTGCAGAAAGTTGTTGGGCTTTTGTAACGCCACCAGATTCAAGCACAATTTTTTGAACTGCTAAAATATCGGTCTTAGTCATCTTTTGTTTTTTCTTAAGATATGGGTTTAGCAACCTTTGTTCTGTTTGTAATGCTAAAATTAAAGGCAGTGAATAAACACCTTCAGCAACGTCTTCCAGAATTGGTTTTTGTGTATGATGCCTATTACCAGCATAATCCAAAATATCATCTTGAATCTGGTAAGCAATCCCAATATTATGGCCGATTTTCGTGGCTAGCGTCATGATTTCTGCATCACAACCACTCAAACGGGCTCCTTGAACACATGCTAATTCAAATAATTTAGCAGTCTTACCATCAATTTCATGAAGATATTCATCAATGGTGACGTCAAATTTATAATTCAACTGCATTTGATTCAACTCACCGTTTAAAATGTCATGCATGACCTGCGCGTTACTAGCAACATCATCAAGGGTATTAGCTGCTTTAATAATTTGGTTGAAGTATAAGGTGAATAAAAAATCACCCGCATAGACTGCATTTTTCTTTCCGTACTGTGTATGAATAGTAACCACATTGCAGCGTAATGGTGATTCGTCGACAACGTCATCATGAATTAAAGTGGCAACATGCAATAATTCTATTGATGCCGCACCAGCACGTAATTGTGTTTGATTGTCGGTATTGCCCAGTTCAGCAAACAAATAAAAATATCCAGGTCGTAAAAGCTTGCCACCGGCGCTGAGAAGCTCTACAATTTTTGATTGGATAGGCTTATTTGATAAATCAATGAGTCCTAATAAATAAGTTCTTAGGTCATCTAATTGATCAGCGATAACTGGAAATTTTTGCCAAATTTGATGTGCCATGTTCATACCCCGAAATGAGAATTTATACATTTAACCATACAAATAACTGTTACTATTGTCAATCATATTCCAATTTGGAGGAGATCTTGTGAAACCAAAAGTTTTTTTAGAATTTATTGAAATATATTCGTTAATTGCATCAGTTTTTCCGTTTGTTTTAGGCATTCTATATGCCTATTACCATTATCACACGTTCAATCTACTCTATTCAATTTTGTTTTTCATTGCAGCTAATGTCTTGCAAATGGCCGTGAATGCGAACGATAACTACCAAGATTTTTTGAATTCTGAGGACGAAGAAGAATTTAAATCACAAACAAACGTTGTCGGTGTGCATAACATTTCAATTCCACTAGCAAGAACTATTACGTTCACATTGTTTGGAATTTCAGCGTTAATCGGTATTTATTTGGTGACCCAGATTGGCTGGTCACTACTGTTCATCGGCCTAGTCTGTTTTGCAGTTGGTTATTTTTATGCCGCTGGTCCGCGGCCAATTTCAACTACGCCATTTGGCGAACCATTTTCAGGTATTACAATGGGTTTCTTTATCTTCTTTATTGCAGCATATATTAACTGTTATACGAAGCAAGTAATTAATCTTGAATTCATTTTATCTGTGCTATTATCTTCTGGAATTGCTGTTTTTGCAATTTCGAATATCATGCTTGCTAACAATATCTGCGATGAACAAGAAGATAAAGTGAATGACCGCAGAACGGCTGTTTATTACCTTGGCAAACCAACGATGTTAAAGGTTTTTGCCTGGTCATATGTTTTAGGCTACGCTTGTTTAGTGATTGCTGCTTTGATTGGATTATTACCAAAATTGACGATTCTGGCGTTGCTAAGTATTCCGCTCGTGTGGAAGAACGTTCGCAAGTTTTTTGCAGTCCAGGTTAAAAAAGAGACCTTTGGTTTATCTGTCCAAAACTCCATCATGATGACGTTATTTTTCACCGTATTCATGGGTTTGGGAATTTGGCTTAACTTTTAAAAAAATTCAAGAAAATTGACACTGCAAATTCATGTAATTCAGTGTACAATGGTGCATAAAGTAGTGGGAGAGTGACAGTTTGGCACGCCGCAAAAGACGTAAATCACGCCGCACGAATTTTTTCTTACTGAAAGGAAAATGGCGGTGGGGACATATTTTATTAGTCATCATGGCCCTTTTTTTAGTTGGTTATGGTGTCAATGAATTACATCAGATTCGCCAACGGCAGTTGATTGAACAACGTAAACCGGATGCTAAGCAACAGTTTATCAATTCAGTCGCTCCCGGAGCCCAATCCATGATGCGTCAGCATAATGTATTGTCTTCCATCACAATTGCCCAAGCAATTTTGGAATCGGATTGGGGCAGTTCCACACTGGCGTCCAAATATAATAATCTCTTTGGCGTCAAGAGTACCGATACGACAGCTAGTAAAGTATTGAATACCAAAGAGTATGAGAATGGGCAATGGATTGTCATTCATGGTCGGTTTGCCGTTTATCCCAGTTGGGATGATTCGATTCAAGCACATACGTTGTTAATGGTGAATGGCACAACCAGCAATCCCAATCTGTACGCGTCAGTAATTCAAGCAACGAATTATAAAGATGCAGCTATTGCTTTACAACGTGCGGGCTATGCCACTGACCCCAACTACGCCACGAAACTCATTAATTTAATTGATGAGTATCATCTTAATAAATATGATCAATAACGATAGGAGAACGTGATGAGACAGTTAGAAGAACGCATTAAACAAGATGGTATCGTATTATCTGGGGATGTTTTAAAAGTTGATCAATTTTTAAATCATCAAATTGACCCAGATCTCATGTTTTCAATTGGGCAAGCCTTTGCCCATAAGTTCCAAGATGATCATATTACCAAAATTTTAACCGTTGAATCGTCAGGAATTGCACCAGCCATCATGACTGGCTTACAGATGCATGTGCCAGTGATTTTTGCTCGTAAACACAAGAGTTTAACGTTAACTGACGACCTATATACATCTTCCGTGTTTTCATTTACTAAGCAGACCGAAAATCAAATCACCATTTCCAAGAAGTATATTGATCAAGATGATACGGTCTTAATCGTTGATGATTTTTTGGCAAATGGTCAAGCTGTATTTGGATTGTTAGATATCGCTAAGCAAGCGGGCATACAAGTCGCTGGTGTGGGAATTGTGATTGAAAAGAGTTTTCAACCCGGCGCCCAGCAAATTAAAGATCAAAATATTAAGCTTGAATCTTTGGCACGAATTAAGTCGTTAGACAATGGTCAAGTAACATTTATGGATGAAGATAACTAAGTAAGGCAAATTTAATGAGGTGAAAGTTGTGGCAACAGTTAGTAAGCAAGTATTATATCCAGGCAATACATTAGGCATCATCGGGAGTGGGTACCTGGGGGCTAAATTAGCCATTGCGGCTAAGAGTGCAGGATTTAAAGTCGGTATGTATGATGCAAATCAAGTGGATACAGCTATTAAACAGGCTGATTTTACGGTGATTGGTGGCTTTAATGATCGTGATAAGTTAAAAGAATTTGCTCAAAGCTGTGATGCAATTGTGTACGTGAACGCACTGGTTGATTCAGCCATGATTGAATTTTTAAGCCGCTTTGCTTATGTTCCACAAGGTAAGGAAGCGTTGGAAATTATTCAGGATCGCTTGTTAGAACGGGCTTTCTTTGATCAAATTAATGTCAATATTGCGCCATATGTAACGGTGGTTGGTTTAGATGATATCTACCAATCAATTGATTCCATTGGTTATCCAGCAATGCTTAAGCCGATTCAACGTGGTATTGGCGAACGATCAATGAAAATTGATCGGCAAGTTGATATTGCTAAAGCGGCAGATTTTATAGATGCCGGCACGTATGTGTTGGAATCTTATATCTCCCATCAACGTGAATTTTCTTTGACAATTGGTAAGGGGACGCAAGGCATGAAACTCTTTCCAATTACTGAAGTTCAATTTGAAGGAGATCGAATTGAGGAAGTTCAATCACCAGCGCAAGTGCCAACTGACGTAAAAGCTGAAATTGAACGAATAGGCAATGCGGTCGCAAGCACTTTACCATATGTGGGTGTTTTCGAAATTGGCTTTTATCTGACTGAGACTGGTTCGTTATATGTTAAAGGCATTACACTTGGACTGACTAGGCAAGCAGCTGTTTTTGATGCAAGTCTGAATGTCGATCAATATCTAGAACATATCCGCGCAATTGCTGGTATTGAATTGCATGAAGTTGGTCAAATTCAACCAGTTTTGTTGATGAATATTGATGAAACACAATTGGATGATTTAAAACGACAATGGGTTTTAAAAAACAATTGGCAATTTGTTTATTATCCACGGACTGATGAAAATAAGAGTCCAATTTATGGCCATGTTTTAGTCACTGGTGATAGTTTAGAGAAAATGCAATTACAAGTGGACAATACTGAAGTTTGGTCTACCGCAACAGACAGTGAAAATGCATAATAGGTGCCACAATTTGGCGTCATGATCGTTATCGACATGACGCCATATTTTATGGCCAATATCCAGAAAAATAACTGTAATTTTGGTATAATATTAAGTGATTGAATTTTAGAGAGGATTGAATAAAAGTGGGGCAACAAGCATTATTAAAAGGCATGAATGATAAGCAACAAGAGGCAGTTTTAACCACCCAGGGGCCATTATTAGTGATGGCCGGTGCGGGATCTGGTAAAACGCGTGTGTTAACTCATCGCATTGCCTATCTAATTGAAGAACAAGACGTCAATCCTTGGAATATTCTGGCGATTACATTTACCAATAAAGCGGCAAAAGAAATGCGCGAACGGGTGGGGAATTTGTTAGGTGAAAATGCCCGCGATGTTTGGGTATCAACATTCCATGCCCTGTGTGTACGTATTTTACGTCGTGATATCGAAGCAGTTGGGTACAACAGAGCATTCACGATTGCTGACACGAGCGAACAACGAACATTAATCAAACGAATCTGTGCCGATTTAAATATCGACACCAAGAAATTTGACCCGCGTTCGTTATTAAGTGCTATTTCAAATGCTAAAAATGCCCTTCAAACACCCGCTGAGTATGCAAAAGTAGCTGCTAGCCCGTTTGAAAATATTGTGGCGCAGGTGTATAAAAGCTATCAATTAGAATTACGCAATAATCAAGCCCTTGATTTTGATGATTTGATTATGGTCACGATTGAATTGTTTGAACAAAATGATGAAATCTTAGCCTATTACCAAAAGAAATTTCAATATATTTTAGTCGATGAATATCAAGATACCAATGATGCCCAATACAAACTGGTTAATTTATTAGCACAGCGCTTTAAAAATTTATGTGTGGTCGGGGATGCAGATCAAAGTATTTATGGTTGGCGTGGTGCCAATATGGAAAATATTTTGAATTTTGAACATGATTATCCAGACGCCAAAACCGTGATGTTGGAACAAAATTACCGTTCAACTCAAACAATTTTAGATGCTGCTAACGAAGTCATTGAAAACAATATTTACCGTAAAGATAAGAAATTGTGGACGGAAAATGGTGAGGGGGACAAAATTTCATATTACCGTGCTCAAAGTGAAAACGATGAGGCGCACTTTGTGGTACAAAAGATTCGCGATGAGATTAAAGATAATCATCTTAACTATAATGATTTTGCTGTTTTATACCGTACTAACGCGCAGTCACGTGTGATTGAAGAAACATTTTTAAAAGCTAATGTACCGTACACAATGGTCGGTGGGCATAAATTTTATGACCGTAAAGAAATTCGTGACATTCTTTCATACCTGACGCTACTGGTCAATCCGGCTGATTCGATGAGTTTTGAACGGGTTGTCAATGAACCAAAACGAGGCATCGGGTCAACTAGTATTGATAAACTCCGAGTGTTTGCTCAAGATCATGGGTGGACCATGTTGGAAGCAGCTGAAAATGTGTCAATTAATAATGAAATCTCTTCACGTGCGCGAAATGCGTTAGAGGATTTTGCCCGCTTAATCGGCGATCTCACCAAAATGGTGGAATTTTTATCTGTCACAGAGTTAACACAACAAATTTTAGAAAAAACGGGTTATGAACTAGCGCTTAAAACTAGCAAAACGCTGGAAGCTCAATCACGGCTAGAAAACTTAGAAGAATTTATGTCAGTGACTAAGGAGTTTGATGATGGTCAAGAAGACGAAGAAGAAACAAATTCTGATCGAGTTACTGATTTTCTAGCAGATTTAGCCTTAGTATCTGACCAAGATGATGTCGACGAACAAGCACCTGCAGTCACTTTAATGACGTTGCATGCTGCTAAAGGACTTGAATTTCCAGTTGTCTTTTTAATGGGCTTAGAAGAAGGCATCTTCCCATTATCCAGAGCCATCATGGAAGATGATGAATTAGAAGAAGAACGGCGTCTGGCATATGTAGGAATCACTCGTGCAAAGCGCAAGTTGTACATTTCAAATGCCTATTCAAGAATGCTCTATGGTCGTCGACAGGCTAATCCGGCGTCTCGTTTTGTCGAAGAAATCAATCCTGATTTAATTAAAATTGAAAACGAAAATGTGGCGGCAATGCCGCACTCACGTCAAACACCATTTGATCGCAGTCAAGCAACAACTTACCATCGTCCAGCTAATCCGGTTCAGCAATTTAACGGTACAGGCGCTGAAAAGCAAAGCTGGAAGGCTGGTGACAAAGTGGCCCATAAAAAATGGGGCACTGGCACAGTTGTCAAAGTCAATGGTACTGGCGATGATATGGAATTAGATATTGCTTTTAAGGAACAAGGTATTAAACGACTATTGGCTAGTTTTGCACCAATTGAAAAGGCAAACGATTAATTTGATTAATAATAAGGTGAAATGATGGATAACATGGACAAACCAATTGAACAGATGACCGTTGAAGAAGCGCAGCAGGCTGTCAATCAAATTAAGGCCCAGGTCACACAATGGGGCCAAGAATATTATCAACAAGATAATCCTAGTGTAGAAGACTACGTGTATGATCGCGCCTATCAACGTCTATTGGCGTTGGAAACTGCATTTCCACAATTAGTCACACCAGATTCACCAACGCAACAAGTTGGTGGCGCAACCTCTGGTGACTTTAATAAAGTGGAACATACCAACCCGATGCTTTCGATGGGCGACGTTTTTTCAGCTGTCGAATTGGATGATTTTAACGAGCGACTGGTTAAAAATGGCTTGCCTGATTTTGAGTTTAATTTGGAACTTAAAATTGATGGTCTAGCCATTTCGTTGGTTTATGAAAATGGTCAGTTAGTGCAAGGATCGACGCGTGGTAATGGGGTTATTGGCGAAGACATAACTAAAAACTTAGCTGTCATTGATTCTGTACCGCAAAAATTATCACTACCTTTGTCAATTGAGGTGCGTGGTGAATGCTATATGCCAAAAGCAGCGTTTGCCAAACTGAATGCTAAACGAGAAGAACAGGGGCAACCTGTTTTTGCAAATCCCCGGAATGCTGCGGCTGGTAGTTTACGACAACTAGACGCCAAAGTGACTGCTAGCAGACATTTGAGTACATTTATGTATTACGTTCCTGATTTTCAAACACTTGGTGTCACAACTCAAAGTGATGCGCTTGCTAAATTAAAGGAGTTGGGCTTTAATGTGAACCCCAATTATCAAGTAGTGAATTCAAAGACAGAAATTGAAGCGTACATTGATAAATACACCCAACAACGTAATGATCTAGAATATGGAATTGATGGTATTGTTGAAAAGGTCAATGATCTGGCAACACAAGTTGAACTTGGCAATACAGTTAAAGTACCAAGATGGGAAATCGCGTATAAGTTTCCGCCTGAGGAAGCAAAAACTGTGATTCGCGATATTGAATGGACTGTCGGTAGAACTGGAACGGTGACTCCGACAGCCGTCATGGATCCGGTATTACTAGCAGGTACAACAGTAGCTAGAGCCTCTTTGCATAACCCGGACTACTTGATAGAAAAAGATGTCCGCATTGGCGATTCTGTTTATCTGCATAAAGCAGGCGACATTATCCCTGAAATTTCATCAGTAGAGTTAAAAGATCGGGCTGCAGATAGTGTTGCTTACGAAATTCCAACAGCGTGTCCAGAATGTGGTTCGAAACTGGTTCATCTGGATGATGAAGTAGCTCTGCGTTGTATCAATCCAATGTGTCCTGCTCAAATTAAAGAAGGACTGGCGCACTTTGCCTCTCGTAATGCGATGAATATTGATGGTCTGGGGCCAAAAATTGTTAATCAGTTGTTTGGTCGTGAAATGATTCATGATGTAGCGGGATTATATGCGTTAACGATGGACCAATTATTAACTTTAGATAAATTTGGGGAGAAATCAGCTAATAATCTCTTGACAGCAATCGACAATAGTCGTCATAATTCATTGGAACGATTATTATTTGGATTGGGTATTCGCCATGTTGGTGCCAAAGCCGCACGACTGATTGCCCAACACTTTGGCACAATTGAAGCAATTATGACGGCAGATAGCGAGACGATTGCCAATGTTGATGCCATTGGACCAACAATTGCGGACAGCGTGGTGACCTATTTTGGTAATCAGCAGGTTCAACAATTAGTACAAGAATTACAACAATCAGGCGTTAATACTGATTACTTAGGTGCTACTGAACCAGTAACAGATGGTCCGTTAGCAAATAAACGTGTAGTCTTAACTGGTAAGCTAGAACAGTTATCACGCACAGATGCCAAAAATTGGCTGGAACAACAAGGCGCGCAAGTAACCGGGTCGGTTTCCAAGAAAACTGATTTTGTGATTGCAGGTCAAGACGCGGGTAGTAAACTCACGAAAGCACAAGAATTAGGAATTGAAATTTGGGATGAGACACAGTTTTCTCAAATGATGAAGGAGGACCTTCAATAATGAAGTGGAAAAAGTTTAGGACTGGTATCATTCTAATGGTGACAACCTTGTTGTTAGCCTCATGTGGATTTGGCTCTAGTTCAAAGAAATCAACTAAATATACAACAACAGGGAACTCCAATGGGAGTACTTATCAAGGAGTCATCAAAAATGGTAAGTATGAAACGAGTAAGTCACGGGGCGTTAATGTGGCCCAAAATGATAATGCCTTTAACTTAAAAAGCTTTGAAACGGGACTGTTGAACGTTTCTAAAAAAGTTTATTCAACCAAGAGCTATGTCTTTCAAGAAGGTCAATATGTTGATAGTTCAACGGTTGGTAATTGGCTAGACCGTCAATCAAAGAGTAATCCGACAGGGCTAAATCCTAAAAAAGGTAAAACAAACGGTACTCGCAATCCAATCTATATTCAACAAATTGAAGAACAAGATTTTATGAAACAAAATGGTAGCGATCTTAAATTGCATGGCATTACAATCGGAATTGGTTTGAATTCTGTTGATTATTATCAAAAGAAAAAAGATGGGCCACAATTCGAACAAAAAATTAGTGATGCGGAAATGAAACAATATGGGCAACAAGCTGCTCAAAAAATATTGCAACGTTTGCGTAAGGAAAAAGCATTAAAGAATGTGCCAATTACCATTGCACTATATAAACAAGCCAAAAATGACAGCTTAGTTGGTGGAACGTTCTTCCAATACAACGTCAACAAAGGCAGCAATCTAGCAGGTTGGAAGACATTAGATATCAAAAACAAGGTCTTTCCAAAGGCTTCGGACAGCTCAGGTAGTAATAGCGCAGGTCAATCAGACAACAACACGTTTGATAATTTTAAAACCCAAGTCCAATCATTCTTCCCTAATTTAAGTGGTGTCACAGCACAAGCTCAGTACCAAAATGGCTCGCTGACGGGAATGCATATTACGGTTACTACACAGTTCTATAGCCAAACTGAAATTTCTAGTTTCACGCAATATATTGGCCAAGCTGCACAAAAATACCTACCAAGCGGAATCCCAATTGACATCAAGATTCAATCGTCACAAGAAATGCAGGCGTTTGTCTACCGAGATTCAGGACAGAAGAAGTTTAGTAGTCATGTGTTTGACAGCTATTAGAGTGTGGAGAGCACCGGTTAGCTTCTGAGGATTAACGATAAAAAATGAATTATCGCACGGTCTGTGTGTGATGATTCATTTTTTGTTGTTAACCGCAGGAAGCTGGTGCTCGGAACACGTTTCAAAAATAGAGTGTGGAAAACAACGGGTAGTTTTTGAGGATTAACGATAAAAAATGAATTATCACACGGGTTATGTGTGATGATTCATTTTTTGTTGTTAACCGCAGAAAACTGTTGTTTGGAGCACGTTTCAGTAATAAACAAAACCGCATCAACAACTTAACAATCCAAACAATTTCCACCCAGCCACAAAAACAATCACAAATTCCAATAAATTCCATTGAAAAAAGCTAATTACAATCCGCTTGTGATACAATAATAGGTTGTAAGTATGAATTCCCGAAAAGAGGTTGAGAGAATGTCAGACAAAATTAATGAACAACAAGTAAAACATGTTGCGTCACTTGCAAAATTACAATTTGACGATCAACAGTTAGGTAAATTTACCAGCCAATTAGAAAGTATTATTGATATGTTTGAAACAATTGATCCAGTTGATACTACAGGTGTTGAACCTATGACATCTGCAACTGATCAAGTCAATGCAATGCGTGAAGATGTTGCAGTAAATAGCCATCAACGTGAAGCATTGTTAAATAACGCGCCAGATACAGAAGACGGTTATATTAAAGTACCAGCAATTATTGACGAAAGCGGGGATGGCGAGTAATGGATTTTTACGAAACAGATTTAACAAACTTGCATGACGATTTAGTCAATAAAAAAATTAGTGCAACGGAGTTAACAAAGGCAACATACGACAATATTGAAAACCGCGACGACCAGGTCGAGGCCTTTTTAACATTGAATAAAGACGAAGCTCTTAAACAAGCTGCTCAATTAGATGAACAAGGCATTAACGCTGATCAATTAGTAGCCGGTATTCCATTGGGCGTGAAGGACAATATTGTCACCAAAGATATTCGCACCACGGCTGCTTCAAAAATTTTAGATAACTTTAAGCCAATTTATGACGCGACAGTCATTGGAAAACTAAAAGCCCAAAACTTTATCGATGCCGGTAAATTAAACTTAGATGAATTTGCGATGGGTGGGTCAACTGAAAACTCAGCTTACCAAACAACCCATAATGCCTGGGACTTAACTCGTGTTCCTGGTGGTTCATCAGGTGGTTCAGCTGCTGCAGTTGCAGCTGGTGAAGTCTTAGCAGCATTAGGAACAGATACTGGTGGCTCAATTCGCTTACCAGCATCATATAACGGTGTTGTTGGAATGAAGCCCACATATGGCCGTGTGTCACGTTGGGGCATCATTGCCTTTGGTTCTAGTTTGGATCAAGTTGGCTGGTTAACTCAAAGTGTGAAGGACAATGCATTATTGACTTCACTGATTAGTGGTCACGATGAGCATGATTTAACGTCATCAAAACAAGCAGTACCTGATTTTGCCGCTCAATTAAATGAAGACACAAACGTGAAGGGCTTACGCATTGCTGTACCAAAAGAATATCTAGATGATGGTGTGGATGAAGGCGTCAAGCAAACGATTCAAGCTGCCTTGAAACACTACGAATCATTAGGTGCAATTGTGGATGAAGTTTCATTACCACATACTAAATACGGCGTTGCCGCTTATTACATTATCTCTTCTTCAGAAGCTTCATCAAACCTTCAACGCTTTGATGGTATTCGTTATGGTGTTCGTGCTAAGGATGTTGAGAATCTGGAAGATGTTTATGTACGCTCCAGAACTGAAGGCTTCGGGGATGAAGTTAAACGCAGAATCATGTTAGGAACATTCTCACTATCAGCTGGTTTTTACGATGCCTACTTTAAAAAAGCAAGCCAAATTCGAACATTGATTCGTCAAGACTTTGAAAAGGTGTTTGCAGATCACGACTTAATCATGGGACCTGCTGGCCCAACAGTTGCTTACAAGATTGGTTCAACTATTTCAGATCCTAAAGCAATGTACATGAATGATGTTTTGACAGTGCCAGTTAATATGGCGGGTCTACCAGGAATGTCAATTCCTGCAGGCTTCTCAAATAACATGCCAGTTGGATTGCAAATTATTGGAAAACCATTTGACGAAGAAACAATGTATAAAGCAGCTTACACGTTTGAACGATCAACTGATTTTCATAAACAAACACCAAAGATCGGGGGCCAAAACTAATGAACTTTGAAACAACAATTGGGCTCGAGGTCCACGTTGAATTAAAAACAAATTCTAAAATTTTTAGTCCATCACCAGTGCAATTTGGCTCAGATCCAAATGCTAACACTAACGTCATTGATTGGGGTTATCCTGGTGTGTTACCAAACACTAATAAAGGCGTTGTTGAAGATGGTATTAAGGCGGCAGTTGCACTGCACGCTGAAATCGAACAACATCCTCATTTCGACCGGAAAAACTACTTCTATCCCGATAATCCAAAGGCCTATCAAATTTCTCAATCAGAAACACCATTAGCACATGATGGTTGGATTGAAATTGAAGTTGATGGCGAAAAGAAAAAAGTCGGAATTGCAGAAATGCATATTGAAGAAGACGCCGGGAAAAATACGCATAGTCCAAGTGGATATTCATTTGTCGATTTGAACCGTCAGGGAACACCGTTGATTGAAATTGTGTCAAAACCTGATATTGCTTCACCAGATGAAGCCTATGCTTATCTCGAAGCTTTGCGTCAACGAATTCAATTTACTGGTGTGTCTGACGTGAAAATGGAAGAAGGTTCAATGCGGGTTGACGTTAACATTTCAATTCGCCCAGTTGGTTCAGATAAATATGGGACCAAGACTGAATTAAAGAACTTGAACTCGTTTAACTATGTTCGTAAAGGCTTGGCCTTTGAAGAACAACGTCAACAACGTGTCTTAATGTCTGGCGGTAAGATTGAACAAGAAACACGTCGATACGACGAAACAACTGGTCAAACAATTTTAATGCGTGTTAAGGAAGGTTCTGACGATTATCGTTACTTCCCTGAACCTGATCTACCAGTCCTTGAAATTAGTAATGATTGGATTGATGAAATCAAGCATCACATGCCTGAAATGCCTGGTGATCGTCGTAAACGTTATATTAACGATCTGGGCTTAACTGATTATGACGCTATGGTTTTAACGCAAACTAAAGAAATGTCAGATTTCTTTGAAGCAGTTGTGGCCCAAGGTGCCGATGCCAAAATGGCTTCTAATTATCTTCAAGGTGACGTGAATGCTTACCTGAACGATAACCAAGTTGATTTGACGCAAACAAAATTGACACCAGAACATTTAGCTGCCATGATTAAGTTAATTAGCGATGGTACTATCTCAACTAAGATGGCTAAGAAGGTCTTTAAGGCCATTACTGATGGTGAAGATCCAGATAAGTTTGTGAAGGAAAAGGGCTTGGTCCAATTATCAGATCCTGCTCAATTACAACCAATTATTGACGGTATTTTAGCCGATAATGCCCAATCTGTTGAGGACTTTAAGAACGGTAAAGACCGTGCTAAAGGCTATCTCGTTGGTCAAATTATGAAACAAACTCATGGACAAGCTAATCCACAGGTCGTCAATGACCTCCTTGTTAAGTCACTTGAAGCACTTTAATTTAATGGAGGATTTCGCATGCAAAAACGTGCGCGCATAATTTATAATCCAACTTCAGGGCGCGAAGCCTTAAAAAGTGATTTAGTCGATATTATGGCTGTTTATGAACAAGCCGGGTATGAAACAAGTGCTTATGCCACAACGCCTGAACCTGATTCAGCCAAAAATGAGGCGACCAGAGCCGCGAAAGAAGGCTTTGATTTAATCGTGGCTGCTGGTGGGGACGGCACACTTAATGAAGTGGTTAATGGTCTTGCTGGATTACCGAAACGTCCTAAGATGGCAATTATTCCCGCAGGAACAACTAATGACTATGCACGGGCACTTCGAATTCCACGTGAAGACCCGATTGCAGCAGCTAAGGTTATTTTAAAGGGCCAAACAATCAAAATGGACATTGGAAAAGCGAACGATAATTATTTTATCAATATTGCTGCCGGTGGTTCATTGACTGAACTGACGTATGACGTGCCTTCACAAATGAAGTCGTTATTTGGTTACTTAGCCTATGTCGCCAAGGGCGCTGAGTTATTGCCACAAATCAAACCAGTCACGATGCACATTAAGTACGATGGTGAAGAATTTAATGGTAAGGCCTCCATGTTTTTGATTGCCTTAACCAATTCCGTGGGTGGCTTTGAACAAATCGTGCCGGATGCGTCATTAGATGATGGTAAATTCACAATGATTATCGTGAAGGAAGCTAATCTAATTGAAATGATGCGTTTGATTACCAAGGTGTTAAATGGTGGCAAACACATTGACGATCCAAAAGTGATCTATAAAAAGGTCGCCAAGGTAGAAGCCATGGCTGCTAACGACCGCTTAATGATCAATCTCGACGGTGAATATGGTGGCGATGCGCCAATGGTGTTTGAAGATCTTAAACAACACATCGAAACGTTTGCTAACGTTGATGACATGCCAGACAGTGCCGTTACTGGGATTGATGAGGATGTTAAAAAAGCAGAAGAAAAATTTGTTAAAGCGGTGGATAAATTGTAGAGAACGTTCAACACTCAAAAATTTGCATTCACCAAAAACTTACCTATAATGAGTCTGGTAACAATCTAATTTTGTACCAGACTCATTTGTCGTTACACAGAAAAATTGAGGAAAAAATATATTGAAAAGAAATCAACCAGTACACAAAAATGAATCATATTCGGGCAAAGTCATTGATTTAACATATCAAGGAATGGGTGTCATCAAAATTGACACTTTTCCGATCTTTTTAACCAATGCGCTACCGGGTGAAGAAGTCGATTTTAAGGTCACTAAGGTGACTGCCAATTACGCATTTGGCCGTGTAATTAAGTGGAACACCACAAGCCCAGATCGAGTAGAAGTGAAAAATAAAGAATATACGCAAACAGGCATTGCGCCATTACAACATTTGAGTTATTCTGCCCAATTACAGTTTAAGCAACACCAGATTGCTGAACTATTACAAAAGGCACACTTAGAAATTCCAGTCAGTGAGACGATTGGGATGGAAACACCATATCACTACCGGAACAAAGCTCAAGTTCCTGTCCGTGAAGTTCGTGGTCAATTGCAGACCGGTTTTTATAAACGCGGTAGTCATCAATTAGTTCCAATTGAAGATTTCTATATTCAAGATCCTAAAATTGATGAGGCCATTATTGTGGTTCGCGACTTATTGCGTAAGTACCACATCGAACCGTACGATGAACAATCTAATCAGGGTGTGGTCAAGACTGTCATGGTAAGACGAAGTTATTACAGTCATGAGATGATGATTGTGATTGTAACCCGCCACAAACGTTTGCCGATGTCTGACCAAATTGTGGCTGGTATTACCGCACAATTACCTGAAGTGAAAAGCATTGTGCAAAATATTAATACACCAAACACCAATGTGTTGTTGGGTGAAAAAAATGTGTTGTTATGGGGCAGTGAGACGATTACCGATCAATTGCTGGGATTAGATTTCATCATTTCACCACGTTCGTTTTATCAGGTTAACCCCCAACAAACAGAAAAATTATATCAATTAGCTATCGAAAAAGCAGGCTTAACTGGTGACCAGGCAGTGATTGATGCCTATTGTGGTATTGGCACAATTTCACTGGCTGTTGCTAAACATGCCAAACAAGTCTATGGTGTCGAAATTGTTGAGGATGCGATTCACGATGCCAAAAAGAATGCTAAGCATAACGGTATTGATAATGTTAAGTTTGTCGTTGGCAAAGCTGAAGAACAAATGGCAACTTGGCAAGCAGATGGCCTGAAACCAGATGTGATTATTGTTGACCCACCACGTAAAGGACTAACGAATGAATTAATTGAAGCAGCAGCCCAAATGGGACCTGGGAAGGTAGTCTATGTGAGTTGTAATCCGGCGACGCTAGTGCGGGACATTCAATTATTTGCGGATCAAGGATATCAAGTTAAAGATGCAATTACGCCTGTTGATCAATTTCCACAGACAACGCACATTGAAAGTGTGACGGTGTTAGAAAAAAAGTAAAATAAATGGATCGTGAACTTTCACGATCCATTTTTTTAATTATTTTAGAAATATACTGTCATTAAAAGGCACCACCACCTGAGCTACCGCCGAAGCCACCGGAATCGCCGCCACTGAAGCCGCCACTACTACCTGAAGAACTAGCGTCATTACCATTCATGTCAGTGCCAGCACCACTGTTGAAGGAATTAGCAAAATCAGAAGCAAAGTTCATATCTGCGGTTTCACTGTCAAAGAAAATTGGGTAGTAACCATACCCGCCTGAACTTAATTCGTCGACCGTAAAGTTCGTATTCATTGCTTGAATGACACGTTTAGCTAAATTGAACGAAACGGCATAGGGTAGAATTTCTTCCCATAAAATTAAATCGCCCACCTGTGAACGATCAAATTCACCAATATCTTTGAGCATGTATTTAAAGTTACGAATTTTGCCGATTTCATCTTCACCAGTTTGTGTGTAGGGTGACAGATTGATTAACTTCGAAATTCCTATTATCACACTGAAACCTAACAGCAAAATACTGAGTAACCATCCCAGTACGATAAATCCAGCATTAATCGTGATTAAAAATAGACTGGCCACAAATGTAAAAATTGAAAGCAACGGGCCGAAAATCAATAATAGAATTGCTTTGTTTTTTATTTTGCCGTTTTGTTTGTCAAAATAGCCGAGTGACTCAGCGTGATTATAGATTTGATATTGCCAAGATTTAAAATGATCTTGAAGATCATTTTTGCCAGAACCAACTGGAGCAAATTTTTTTAATTCTGTTAGCGTAACACTATATAAGCCGTCTTTAGAATCAATCAAGGTTCCCACCGTTTCAAATAAATCAGTTAATAGTTTGCCACCGATTTTTGGTTTAGTATATTTTGTAGTTTGAGTTAATCTAAAAGTTTTTCCTTCCGGCACAATTGTAATTAATTTATTTGCTGCTAATTCTAATAAATAAGCCGTGAAAGCATGTGTGTTAGGTCGATTATGATTCAGCAAAGATTGGCTGGTGACAGCATCTTCACTTGGAATTTCAAAATTGTGCACATGAGGCGTCTTAATGACTTTGTCTCGTTTATGACGATGAAACCAGACCAGTTGGCTAATGATAAACCAAAGACTGATGATAAAAATAATCAAAAAGCTACCTACCGAAATTAGTTGTTTTCTTAATCGGCGGTTGTTGGTACTTTTGGCAAATTTTCTTTCTTGATTTTGTACAGCTTTCAGACGTTTTTTGTTAATGACATAAGTGTTAGTAGACGTCACAGTTGTTGGAAAAATCATATGGCTTTCTACAAATTGATGAGCATCCAGTGAAGCAATCTTCATCATTACGGTGCCTTTTTGACGATTAACTGTTGTATGACCGTTTGATGGACCGTGTGTCCATGCTTGTAGTTTCTTGACAGGTTGGGTTGGCAATGAAATTTTGATTTGAACATCATTGAGATCTGTTTCCCAGCCGTTACCGATGATTTTTGGATTGAAGTCAATATTTGAGACAGGTTTTAAGAGACATTCAGAACCGCGTTTACCTTCCACAGCTCAAATAAATCATTAATCGTGATTAATAACTTATTTGAACCATGGAAAGCATTAAATCAGG